>CAZMGO010000109.1:0-8212 GCA_964565845.1 uncultured Oscillospiraceae bacterium
GGAGCTGAAGCGCGTGTATGACGGCTATCCCGTGATCTGGAAGAAGAAGGACGCAAAGCCGAAGCTCTGCTTCATGGGCTGCCCGCACATGAGTCTGGAGCAGCTAATCTCGTGGACGGAGCGCGTGGAGAGCGCGCTGGCCGCCGCCGGAAACCGGCAGGTCGTGATTCCCACGGTGTTTACCGCCGCGCCCGCCGTGCTCAAAAAATTCCGCGAAACGCCCTATGCCGCCCGTTTGGAGAAAACCGGCGTCGTTACCAGCTATATCTGCCCGCTGATGTATATGAACAACCCGCTGAGCACCAGCATGCCCGTCATCACATCGAGCAACAAGCTTCGCACCTACACCAGCGCGCGCTACTATACCGACGATGAGATTCTGGAGCAGATTACGAGGGGAGGCGCAAAAGCATGAAAAAAAGCTTTCAGGGCAGAGTCGTCGCGCGGGGCAGGGTGACCGCGCCGGCGCTGGTTTCTCATGGCGGACTGAACACCCTCGCATCCTTCCAGAAGGCGCTGCAGTTCGGCGACAAGAAGGCCACCTGCGGCGATCAGAACAACCCCGACCTTTACGGCAAGCCCATGCTCGGCACGGCGCTGTGCCTGCCGCGCACCATCGGCTCGACCACCGGCGGCCTTGTGCTCTACTGCGCCTGCCAGATGAAGCGCTGCCCGGCCTGCATGCTGTTCTCCGAGCCGATCGACTCGCTGGCGGCGGCCGGAGCCATCCTGTCCGACGTGTGGCTCGACGGCGAGACCATGCCGGTCGTCGATTCCCTCGGCGAGGAATTTCTGAGCTATGTAAAGGACGGAATGCAGATTACCGTCGATGAAGCCGGGCTGGTGACCGTCGAGTAACCGCCGCGCCCGGAACGAATGGGAAAACGAGCCGGCCTCCCTGCGGAAGTTCGAGGGGAGCGCCGGCTCGCAGCCTCTTTGAGCCGGGAGAAAGTTCCCGAAATTCCGCAATCGGGCGGGGCTGCACGCTTGACGTGCGCCGCGGAAAAAGGTATACTATACCATGTAAACCTGTGTGGGAGGGGTGTCACTATGGCCAAATTTATCCTTTCCGCTTTCGCGGACGAGGCGGACAAAATGCTGGACGGCCAGATTGAGGCCATGAAGGAAAACGGCGTTGCGTGCGTGGAGCTGCGCGGCGTGGACGGAAAGAACGTAAAGGAGCTCACGATCGACGAGGCGAAAAGCGTGCGCGCCCGTTTGGACGCGGCGGGAATCCGCGTGTCCTCCATGGGCTCTCCGTTCGGCAAAATTTCCGTGACGGACGATTTCACGGAGCACCTGAAGCAGTTTGCGCACGCGCTGGAGCTTTGTAAGGTTCTGGGCTGCGGACGCATGCGCATGTTCAGCTTCTATTATCCCAAGGGAGAGGACCCGGAGAAGTATCAGGACGTCGTGTTTGAGCGCATCGAAAAAATGCTCGATTTGGCCGAGAAGGCCGGCGTTGAGCTGTGCCACGAAAACGAAAAGGGCATTTACGGCGACGTCGCGGCAAGATGCCTCAAGCTGATTGAGCACTTCGGCGGGCGGCTCAAGTGCATCTTTGACCCCGCGAACTTCATTCAGTGCGGCGAAAGGCCGATTGAGAACTTTGCGCTTCTCAAGGATCATATCTATTACATGCATATCAAGGACGCGCTTATGGAAAACGGCGCGGTCGTTCCCAGCGGCTGCGGCGACGGAAGCGTTCCGGAAATCATTCGCCAGCTTTCCGCGCGCGAGGACGACATTGTGCTCACGGTGGAGCCGCATCTGACCGTGTTCGACGGCCTCAAGGGTCTGCAGGACGAGGAGGTTAAGCACGAATACACCTACGCCAGCAGCCGCGAGGCGTTCCACGCAGCCGTGAGCGCGATTCAGGGGATTTTGGCGGATCAGGGATTCGAAAGTAAAAAGACGGGAGAGTGGACGAAAATGGATAAGGTACGAGTAGGTATTATCGGCGTTGGCAACATGGGCAGCGGACATGTGAAGAACCTCGTTGCGGACAAGATTCCGGACATGGTTCTGACCGCGGTATGCGATCTGAAGCCCGAGCGCCTGGAGTGGGCCAAGGAAACCGCGCCCGGCGTTGCGGCCTTTGACGACGCGACCAAGATGATGGAAAGCGGACTGATCGACGCCGTGATCGTCGCCACCCCGCACTATGACCACCCGCGTCTGGTTCGCGAGGCGCTGGAGCACGGCCTGCACGCCATGAGCGAGAAGCCCGCCGGCGTTTACACCAAGAACGTGCACGAGCTGATTGAGTTCGCGAAGTCCCAGAACAAGATCTACGCCATCATGTTCAACCAGCGCACCAACTGCGTGTACCGCAAGATGAAGGAAATCGTTGCCAGCGGCGAAATGGGCGCCATCCGCCGCACCAACTGGATCATCACCAACTGGTTCCGTCCCCAGAGCTACTACGATTCCGGCGCGTGGCGCGCCACGTGGGAGGGCGAAGGCGGCGGCGTTCTGCTGAACCAGTGCCCGCATAACCTCGACCTGTGGCAGTGGATCTGCGGCATGCCCAGCAAGGTGCGCGCGTTCTGCCACAACGGCAAGTGGCACGACATCGAGGTTGAGGACGACGTGACCGCATACGTCGAGTATCCCAACGGCGCGACCGGCGTGTTCGTTACCACCACCTCCGACGCGCCCGGCACCAACCGCTTCGAAATCGATCTGGAAAAGGGACAGCTGGTATGCACCGGCAAGAAGCTGATTAAGCGCGAGCTGAGCATGAGCATTCCCGAGTTCCACAAGACCTATAAGGGCGGCTTCGGCTCTCCCGAGGTCGTTGAGACCGAGGTGGAAACCGACGGACTGAACCTGCAGCACGTGGGCGTTCTGCGCGCCTTCACCGACAAGATTTTGGGCCGCGGCGAGCTGATTGCCGACGGCGCGGAGGGCGTGAACGGCCTGACCATCTCCAACGCCATGCACCTTTCCAGCTGGCTGGACAAGACCGTCGAGCTGCCGCTGGACGAGGATCTGTTCCTCGAGGAGCTGAACAAGCGCCGCGCGACCTCGAAGCTCAAGAAGAACGTGGAGGAGGCTACCTTCGATACCAGCTCCTCCTATGCCGGAACCAAAAAGTAAGGGATCTTGGACGGCGCCGCGCGGGGAAAACGCGGCGCCGCCCTTTGAGAAAGGTTGTGGATTCATGATTAAGCTGGGCATCTGCACCGGCATTGAGCACATTGGCGAGCTGGCCGAGATCGGCTTTGACTATATCGAGCTGGGACTCGCGAGAACCGCCGCGCTTTCGGATGAGGAATTCGAAGCGGTCGCGCAGGCCGTGGACGCCTCGCCCATCAAGGCGGAGGCCTTTAACGGCATGCTGCCCGGCACGCTGAAGGTCGTGGGCGACGAGGTGAACGCGCAGGCGATTCACGACTACCTCGACAAGGCCTTCGCGCGCGCGAAGCGCTTGGGCGGCAGGGTAATCGTGTTCGGCTCCGGCCGCTCCCGCGCCGTGCCCGAGGGCTTCGACACCGCCAAGGCGTGGAGGCAGATTTCCAATTTCCTGCGCATGGCCGAGCGGCACGCGCAGGAGAACGACCTGACCATCGCAATCGAGCCGCTGCGCGCGGGCGAATGCAACGTCATGAACTTCGTTTCCGAGGCCACGCTGATGGCGTCGCTGATTCAAATGCCGCATATCGCCGTGCTGGGCGATACCTATCACATGGAAATGGGCTCCGAGCCGTTCAGCGCGCTCACGATGGCGGGCTCGCTGCTCAAGCATGTGCACGTGGCGAACGTGATGGGCCGCAAATACCCCAAGGAGGGCGACGGCGAAAAATACGACGAGCTGTTTGAAACGCTGCGCGGCATCGGCTATGAGGGCCGCGTGAGCGTGGAGGGCAGCTGCGACGAATTCTCCCGCGACGCGCGAAACGCGTTTGCCGTGCTGAACCGGATGCGCGGATAAAGAACCCTCTCCGGGGAAGGCGGGGGAGCGTCGCTCCCCCGCACCCCCTCAAGCCGCCGAGAGCTGGGTCGGCGGCGCGGAAAACGAGCCCCTGTGCGGGTTCGTTTTTTTGTGCCGGAGAAGACGCGCGCATTCTCATGGGGCGAAGGCCTGTTTTTGAGGCTTCCCGCGTGAATTTTTCCCTCGAATTGCGCTCGATGAGCCGAAAGGTCTGGAAAGCGGGCGGCGGTTTATGCTATAATGGACGAAAAATGGGGTATGGAGGCGCGGCCATGGATTTTTCCGAGCTGAAACGGTTTCTGGATTCCCTGCCCGAGATGGGCATTCCCGGCGTGGACATGACGGTGTATCAGGCGCACAGGAGCATCTTCCGGCACTCCGCCGGGTTCAGCGACCGCGAGGCGGAAGCGCCCGTGCGGCGCGACGAGACCTATTTTGCCTACTCCTGCACAAAGCCGCTCACGGTGGTGTGCGCGCTTCAGCTGCTGGAGAAGGGCGCGTTTCTGATGAGCGACCCGCTCAGCGAATATCTGCCGGAGTTTCGGAATATGAAGGTACACGAGACGGACGCGCAGGGGCGTGTGCGCGAGCGCCCGGCGAAGCGGGAAATCCGCATGGGCGATTTGTTCACGATGACGGCGGGGCTGGACTACAACCTGAAAACGCCGGAAATCAACCGCGCCGTTGTCGCCACGAACGGGCGCGCGCCCACGCGCGAGATCATGCGCGCGATTGCCGCCGGCGGGCTGTGCTTCGATCCCGGCGCGCACTGGCAGTACAGCCTGTGTCTGGACGTGCTGGCGGGCGCGGTCGAGGAAATCAGCGGCATGCGGTTTGAAACCTACATGAAAAAGAACCTGTTCGAGCCGCTGGGCATGACGATGAGCAGCCTGCATCCGACGGACGCGCAGAGGGCGCGTCTGGCGAAGCAGTATCGAAGGGACGAGCACGACGCGGTTTTGCCGATTCCGGCACAGGCTTCCTATATTCTGGGCGAGGATTATGACAGCGGCGGCGCGGGGCTGGTCACCACCGTGAACGACTATATCCGCTTCTCCGACGCGCTGGCGTGCGGCGGCGTGGGGCTGACGGGTGAGCGCATCCTGTCCCCGGCGTCCATTGCGCTGATGCGCGAAAACCACCTGACGCCCGCGCAGGCGGCGGACTTCAACTGGCCGCAGATGGCGGGCTACGGCTACGGCTTGGGCGTGCGCACGCTGGTGAGCCGCGCCGCGGGCGGCGCGCTGTCGCCGGTGGGCGAGTTCGGATGGGGCGGCGCGGCGGGCGCGTACACACTGATCGACCCGGAAAACCAGCTGAGCGTGTATTTCGCCGAGCATATGCTGAACAGCTATGAGCCGTACGTTCATCCGCGCCTGAGGAACCTTCTGTACGCGGCGCTGTGAGCGGAATTAACGGGATGTGCTTGATGAAGCGCGCATTGTCTGATACAATAAACCCAAATCTTTGATGAACAAGAGGGATGAACAAGATGGCGAACGTCACGATGGATAAACTCGTTGCACTGTGCAAAAACAAGGGCTTTATCTTTGCCGGCTCGGAAATTTACGGCGGACTGGCCAACACGTGGGATTTCGGCCCGCTGGGCGTGGAAATGAAAAACAACATCAAAAAGGCGTGGTGGCGCAAGTTTGTGCAGGAAAGCCCGTACAACACCGGTGTGGACTGCGGCATTCTGATGAACCGCGAGGTGTGGGTGGCGTCCGGTCACGTGGGCGGCTTCAACGACCCGCTGATGGACTGCAAGGCCTGCAAGGCGCGCTTCCGCGCCGACAAGCTGATTGAGGACTTCACCGGCGGCAAGGAGACCGGCGACGGCTGGACGAATCAGGAGCTGGAAGGCTATATCGCCGAGCACGACATTAAGTGCCCCGTGTGCGGCAAGAAGGACTTTACCGGCATTCGTCAGTTCAACCTGATGTTCAAAACCCATCAGGGCGTGAACGAGAACACCGCCACCGAGCTGTACCTGCGCCCGGAAACCGCGCAGGGCATCTTCGTCAACTTCCAAAACGTCATGCGCACCACGCGCAAAAAGCTTCCGGCGGGCATCGCGCAGATCGGCAAGTCCTTCCGCAACGAAATTACCCCCGGCAACTTCATCTTCCGCGTGCTGGAGTTTGAGCAGATGGAGCTGGAATTCTTCTGCGTGCCCGGCACCGACCTTGAGTGGTTCGACTACTGGCGCTCCTTCTGCCGCGACTGGCTGCTTTCGCTGGGCATGAAGGAGGATCACCTGCGCCTGCGCGACCACGAGAAGGACAAGCTGGCCTTCTACTCCAAGGCGACCACCGACTTTGAATACCTGTTCCCGTTCGGCTGGGGCGAGCTGTGGGGCGTGGCCGACCGCACGGACTACGACCTGAAGCAGCATCAGGAGCATTCCGGCAAGTCCATGGAATATCTGGACCCCGCCACCGGCGAGAAGTTCCTGCCCTACTGCATCGAGCCGTCGCTGGGCGTGGAGCGCGCGTTCCTCGCCTTCCTGTCCGACGCCTACGAGGAGCAGGAGCTGGAGGGCGGCGACGTTCGCACCGTTCTGCACCTGCATCCCGCGCTCGCGCCGATCAAGTGCGCCGTTTTGCCGCTTCAGAAGAACAAGCTGGGCGACAAGGCCAAGGAGGTCTACGCGAAGCTGGCGAAGAAATTCATGTGCGAATACGACGAAACCGGCTCCATCGGCAAGCGCTACCGCCGCGCCGACGAGGCGGGCACGCCGTTCTGCGTGACCGTGGACTTTGACACGCTGGAGACGAACAAGGTCACCGTGCGCGACCGCGACACCATGCAGCAGACGCTGGTGGACATCGACGAGCTGCCCGCGTGGCTGGAAGCGAAGATGGACTTCTGATCGAGAAAAAAATGCGCCGGCGCGGCGGGAAATCCCGTCCGCGTCGGCGTGCGCACATTAAAGGAGGGCCTACGCCCATGGATTTTGAACTGATTCGAGCCGTTGACCCGGAAATTGCCGATTCCTTTGAGGCGGAGCTGTGCAGGCAGCGCGAAAACATTGAGCTGATTGCCTCCGAAAACTACGTAAGCCCCGCCGTGATGGCGGCCATGGGCAGCATTTTTACCAACAAATACGCCGAGGGCTATCCTGGCAAGCGCTATTACGGCGGCTGTCAATTTGTGGACGTCGCGGAAAATCTGGCGCGCGACCGCGCGTGCGCGCTGTACGGCGCGGAGCATGCCAACGTGCAGCCGCATTCCGGCGCGCAGGCGAATACGGCGGTGTATTTCGCGCTTCTGAAGCCCGGCGACACCATCATGGGCATGGCGCTGGACAACGGCGGACATTTGACCCACGGCAGCCCCGCGAACCTGTCCGGCACGTATTTCCGCGTGGTTCCCTACGGCGTAAGCCCCGAAACCGGGCGCATCGATTATGACGACGTTATGCGAATCGCCATGGAGCAGAGGCCGAAGCTGATCGTGGCGGGCGCGAGCGCCTATCCGCGCGCCATCGACTTTGCCCGCTTCCGCGAAATCGCGGACGCCTGCGGCGCGTATCTGATGGTGGACATGGCGCACATTGCCGGGCTTGTGGCCGCGGGCGAGCACATGAATCCCGTGCCCTACGCCGACGTCGTGACCACGACCACCCACAAGACCCTGCGCGGCCCGCGCGGCGGCATGATCTTGTGCCGCGAGAAATACGCCAAGGCCATTGACAAGGCCATCTTCCCCGGCACGCAGGGCGGCCCGCTGATGCACGTTATCGCCGCCAAGGCCGTGTGCTTCAAGGAGGCGGCGAGCGACGAATTTAGGGATTATCAGAAGCAAATCGTGAAGAACGCGCAGGCAATGGCGCAGCGGTTCACCGAGCGCGGCATTCGGCTCGTGTCCGGCGGCACGGACAACCACCTGATGCTCGTCGACCTTTCGGATCGCGAGATGACCGGAAAGACGCTCGAAAGGCTGCTCGACCGCGCGCATATCACGGTGAACAAGAACACCGTGCCGGGCGAGAAGCGTTCGCCGTTCATCACCAGCGGCATTCGCATCGGCACGCCCGCCGCCACGACCCGCGGCATGCGCGAGGCCGAAATGGCCGAAATCGCCGACATGATCGCCGACGTGATCGAGCGGGGCGAGGATGCGCTGGAGGACGTGTCGCGGAGGGCGCTGAAAATAACAACGCGCTGCGCGTTGTACGCGTAGCGCGTGCGGGCGGGGGAGCAAGCTCCCCCGCCGCTGCCACCCCCTCGGAAAAGGATACGATTTCCTGCGGAAATCGTTTTGATTGGAAGT
>CAZMGO010000110.1:0-1767 GCA_964565845.1 uncultured Oscillospiraceae bacterium
CTGATGGGGATTTTGGTTTCCGACGGAACGGGCGTGGGGCGCTCCGCTCCCCTACTCCCCCTCGGGGACGGGGGCGAGAAGCATCTCGTCCGTATCGCTTGCATCCGGCGATCAAATCGTTTTCGCCAATGCAGGAGAGAAGCATCACGTCCGTACAGCTTGTATCCGGCAGGTAAATCGTTTTCTGCCGATGCGGGAGAGGGTTGTCTGGTTCCCGTACGGCTCCGGGGAACGGGCGATGTGGTTTCGTGCAGAGATGGCCGCCCTCGCGGCAACGGGGCGGCCATACGGATTCTGCGGTGAACTAATTTTTGGTATAGGTGGGCGCGTCGTCGGCGTAGAGGCGCGTCTGGGTCTCGACGTCGGCGATTCCGGTGGCTTCAAGGCCGACGGTCTGCTGGAACAGCTGAACGGCCGTACGGGTTTTTCCGCCGAAGTCGCCGTCGATGGTGCTGTTCATATAGCCCAGCTCGGTCAGTCGGGTCTGAAGCTCGGTTACCTCGGTGCCCTTGGAGCCCTTGCTCAGGGTCGTATACGGCACGGGCGTTTCCTGCGGCACGGTGGGCTCGGGCGTCGTTTGCTCGATGACCTCCACGCGCTCACCCTTAATCACGTTATCCAGCTGGTTATAGCTGGTCATGCCCTGCAGCAGCTCCACCTTGCGGCGAACCAGCTGCCAACGCTCCACGGAGGCCTGCTGCTTGTCGGCAGCGGTGCTGGTCGTATCGCTCAGCGCCAGCACGTCGTTGGTCAGGCAGTTGTTTACGTCCTCCTGAATGGCTGACAGCGCGCTGATGAAGCGCTGATCGTGAATGTCCGGGTCATCGGGCAGCAGGTTCTTTATGCCGTCGAGATCCTCGGTGATGGCGGCGGAGAACGTCACCATGCTGTTCATGTCGTTCACGTTGTACAGCGCCAGCATTTTCTGCTGGTATTCGTCGCTCACGCGGGTTTTAATCAGCGCAATGCCCTCATCGTACAGGCTCAGGGTTACGCCGGGAATGGGCGCGGTTTTGCTGCTGCCGCGGATATAGCTGACGCCGATGATGGCGCCCACGATGACGCCGACGATCAGAAGCGCCGCCACGGCATACTTCAGATAGCCCATCACCTTTTTGCGCCGCTCGCGCTGCTCATGATCGAGGAAGGCTTCCTCCTCCTCGTCGGTCATGTCCTCGCCGTCGGTGAAATCGACTGCGTCCTCGCTGTCGGTCTCGTCATAGTCGGCCTCGAAGGAGGTCTCCGAAAGCTCGTCGTCCTCCGGAATGTCGGAGGTGTCGAACGCATCCTCGTCCAAATCGAAGCTGCCCTCCTCCTTTTTCCGGTGCAGGAAGCCGAAGGCCGAGCCCGATTTCTTCTTCCGGCTCTTTTCCGCGGGCGCATCCTCGGCGGGGGCGCGGGTCTTGGCGTTATAGTCGTCGCGAAGTCCGCTCATATAGCGGCGAACGTCCTCGCTGATGCCGGTGCGCGCCTCCAGCTGAATGTCGCGGGCGCGCAGCTCGGAAAGATCGTCCTCCTCGTCGTCGGGCGCTTCCTCCCTTGGGGGCTTTTTGGCCTTTGCGGGGCGGCGGCGTCGAGCGCCGGACGACCGCTCGGCCTTCGGCGCTTCCTCGGACGGTGCCTCGTCGGCTGCGGCTTCCGTCTCCGCGTCGGTATCGGACGGAGCTTCGCCGGCTTCGGGCTTCGTCTCCGCGGCGGCGTCGGACGGCGCGTCGCCGGATGCGGCTTCCGTCTCCGGTGCGTTTGGGGACGAAGCGTCGAACGCTT
>CAZMGO010000110.1:1867-8103 GCA_964565845.1 uncultured Oscillospiraceae bacterium
TCGCCGGATGCGGCTTCCGTCTCCGGTGCGTTTGGGGACGAAGCGTCGAACGCTTCCGCCTCGTCAGGCTCTGCGTCGTAGGACGGCGCTTCCCCGTATTCGGGCGCTTCGGCGCTGTCGTAAAGCGGCTCGCCGTAGGACGGCACGCGGTTGCTCGTGGCGCGATAGGTCGTGCGCGCGTCCACGTCTGCGTTTTCGCTGTTGTTGGAGCCCATATAGGTGGTTCGCGTGTGGTTCCCCGGCAGACGCACCGCCTCGCCCGGCTTCGTTCGCATCTGCGCGCCGGTGTAGGGAAGGCCGTCGAAACGGCTCTCACCCACAACCGCGCCGCAGTTTGGGCAGTTGGTTGCGTCCGGTTTCAGGGTTTTCCCACAGTTGGAGCAGAACATGATTGTCCCTCCTCGTTCAAGATCGGCCTCGCGCGGGATTTCAGTACCCGCCAGACCCGTTGTCCTCGCTCGCGCCCGAGGAGGACGAGGAATATTCGGTCACGGCGCTCGGCCTCGTGATTCCGGGCTGGTAGGTTGCCGGCGTTTTCGCGGGCAGCATCCAGTGAAAATACAGAACCATCAGCACAAACGCCAGCGCCGTCGCCGCTACGCGGAAGGGCATGCGCAAAAAGCCGCCGCGCCATAAGCACGCGACACCTACCGGCGGCAGAAAAACCGTGATCACAAGCAGCAGAAGCATTCGCTGCCTTGCCGCGTGGATATATGAGGGCGCGGACACCTGCTCGGAGTAGGAGCGGGAGCTTCCTCCGCCGGAACGGCTGTGCCGCTCAAAGGAGCTGCCCTGCCGGTCGGCCTTCCTTGAAAAGAAGCTCATGCAGACCTCTTCTGTTTAATCTCTTCCAGCGCGCATGCCAGCTGATCGGGGCAGCTGGTGCCGCCGCGGCACTGAATGCCCTTCACAAGGGCGATTACCTCGTCAATGTTGCGTCCCTCGGCCAGTCGGGCTACGCCCTGCGTGTTTCCGGTGCAGCCGCCGATAAACTGAACCTTGCGGATGATGTCGCCGTCCATCTCGATTTGAATCTGGCTGGAGCAGGTCATTTTCGTGTTATATACGTACAAGATTCTTCGCCTCCGTATTCAAGTGGGTCAATTATACTTCCATTCGTGTGTCCTGTCAAGATTTGCATGGAATCCATGCCCGGCGGCACGGAAAAGACGGGAAAAAAGCCAAAATTTTTTCGCATATCGCGCCGCGGCTCACTCGTTTTCCGCCGTGCTTTCCAGGTTGTCCGGGTAGGCGAACAGCTCGTTCAGCGTAGCCATGCGGTAGCCGTTTTCGCTCAAAACGCGCATGACGGTTTTCAGGGTCTTCGCGTCCGACGCGGTGTAGGACAGAATCTGCCCGGGCGCGACGGACGAGAAGTTCGCGGGCGTCTTCTGCGCCCAGCGCGCGATGCCCATATAGCCGCGCTCGATCAGCAGCGCATGCAGCGCAGGGTCGGCGTCGTCCTCAAGGTCGTCGGTGCGCAGGAAATGGGGCGCGTATTCCGCGCCGATTACCTCGCGCACAAGGTCGGTCTGCCCGTCGATTTCGCCGATGAGCCCCTCCGTATCCAGCCCGGTCAGCTGCGCGCCCGTCATCGTGTGGTTTTCAATCTCGTGCCCGCCCAGAAACGCTGCGGCCCACACATCCTCATGCGCGGCGATTTCGGTGCCGGTGGGGAAGAACGTCAGGTGCGCGTCATACTCGGCGGCGGCTGCGAGGATGGATTTCAGCTGGGATTCGCTGCCGCATTCGTCAATCGTGATGGCCACGACCAGCTCCTCCGTGTTTGCCTGATAGAACACCGGCAAAAGCCCCTCCGCCGCAGACTGCGGGCGCAGGTCGGCGACCGGCTTCGCGGTGGATACGGCGGCTGTGGCCGTGCCCGCGGCGCTCATGAACGCGGGCGTTTGGTCGATAATCTCCGGCTCGGCGTTTTCCGGCGACAGATTATAGATCACAATCGCCGCCGCAAGCACGATGATCAGCAGCACCATAACCGCCGTGGTCAGGCGGTTGTAATCGATTTTCCGCTTTGGCTTTTGAGGCGCTTCCTCGGGTCGGATTGGCCCGAATCTTCCGCTGTCCATATGAATTTCCTCCGGATACGCATAGATCAATTGTATAATAACAGTATTTATGCAAACTGTCAAGCCTTTGACGGTGAAAGCGCCTTGCGTTTTCAAAGACATTTGCGTATAATATGCGCATGGGCCTATGCAGAGCCGCGGCGGAGGCGAAACCGCCGGCGGTTTGCAGGCATAAATTGAAGGAGGAAATTTTATGAAGCTGCGGGTTGAAGCCTTTGGCCGCGTCGGAAGCGGCTCCGCATTCCTTTATACGCTCACGAACGCGTCGGGCGCGTATGTAAGCATTACCGATTATTCGGGCGCGGTGGTCGCGCTCGGCATGCCGGACAAAAAGGGACGCATTGACGGCGTTGTCGCCGGCTTCCGGGACGTGAAGCAGTATGTGAAGAACGACGGCTATCTGGGCGCGCTGATCGGCCCGGTGGGCAACCGCATTGCCGGTGCTTCCTTTGATTTCGGCGGCGCGCATTATGCGTTTGCGCCCAACGAAAACGGCTGCACGCTTCTGCACTCCGGCGATTTCGGCTTTCATGCCGGGCTGTGGAGCGTTTGCTGCGAGGCGGAGGAGACGCAGGGACGACTGGTGCTCACGCGCGATTTCCCTGAGGAGAAGACCGGCTTCCCGGGCAATCTGAAGGCGACGGTGACGTATACGTTCACCGACGAAAACGCGCTGTCCATTCATTATCACATCGAGTCGGACAAGCCCAGCTTCGCCAGCCCCACCAACCACACGTATTTCAATCTTGCGGGCTTCGGCAGGAAGAGTCTGCCCGAGGTCGGCCGCCAGAAAATCGAAATTTTCGCCGACCGGTACACGACCATCGACGAAAAGAGCATTCCCACCGGCACGGCGGACGTGACCGGCACGCCGTTTGACCTGCGCACGCCCGTGAGAATTGCCGACGGCCTTGCGCAGGAGGCCGAAAACGAGCAGCTGAGGAACGGACAGGGCTACGACCACAACTTTGTTCTCTCCGGCGAAAGGGACGAGCGCGGGCTTCGCCTTGCCGCGCGCGTAACCGACGAGCGCACGGGGCGCGTGATGAAGGTGCTCACCGACATGCCCGGCGTGCAGTTCTACAGCGGAAACTTCCTGAACCGCTACAACGCGGCCGAGCACCGGTATTACAAGAAGCGCATGGCGCTGTGTCTGGAAACCCAGTGCGCGCCGGACTCCGTGCATCATGCGGGCGAGAGCGGGTTCGACGTGCTGCCCATCGAGCCGGGCAGGCCGCTCGATTCCACGACAGTTTATCAGTTCGAAACCCTCTGACAGAGAATGCAGGCGAAGGGAGCCGCGAAAATGGGGCGGATGATTGGAAAAACGGTGGTTTTGCGGGAATACCGGCGCGAGGATTTGCCGGCAATCCGCTCGTGGATTAACGACGGAGAGACCACGCGATACCTTGGCGGCTCCTTTCGCAGACCGCAGACATGGGAGCAGACGGAAATCATGCTGGATCGCCGGCTGGAGGGCGACATGGGCGGCGAGGGCTTCGTAATCGCCGACCGCGAGAGCCTTGCCTATCTTGGGCAATGTGACCTTATGATGATCGACAACGTAGCGCGCAAGGCGGAAATCGCCGTGGTGCTCATGCCCGAGGCGCGTGGGCGCGGCGCGGCGTTCGAGGGGCTTTCGCTTCTGCTTGCCTATGCCTTCGACACGCTGAACCTGAACCGCCTGTGGCTGCGCTGCGCGGCGGAAAACGAACGCGCGCTTGCGCTGTATGAGCGGCTGGGCTTCCGGCGGGAAGGCGTGCTGCGCGAGGATTTGTTTATCGACGGGCGCGCGCAGGACGCCGTGGTAATGGGGCTTCTGCGAAGCGAATTTGCCGGAGGGCGGGCATGAGCGCGGAGCGGATGGACACGCGCCCGCTGGCGGCGCGCATGCGGCCGGAAACGCTGGATGAATTTGTCGGGCAGGCGCAGCTGCTCGCGCCCGGGCGGCCGCTCAGGCGCATGATTGAGGCCGACACCGTGCCCTCGATGATTTTCTGGGGCCCGCCGGGCGTGGGGAAGACGACGCTGGCGAACATCATCGCGCATCGCACGAACGCGAGGTTCGTAAGCTTTTCCGCCGTGACCGGCAGCGTGAAGGAGCTTCGCTCCGTGATGCAGGAGGCCGAGGCGGGCAGCCTGCTGTACAGCCGCACGATCGTGTTTGTGGACGAGATTCATCGCTTCAACAAGGCGCAGCAGGACGCGTTTCTGCCGTTTGTGGAGAAGGGCGCGGTTACGCTGATCGGCGCGACGACGGAAAATCCCTCCTTTGAGGTCAACGGCGCGCTGCTTTCCCGCATGCGCGTATTCGTGCTGAAGGCGCTGGACGAGGGCGACCTTCGCGCGCTGCTTGCGCGCGCGCTCACCGACGGGCGCGGCTTCGGCGGGCAGGGCGTGGAGATGGAGGACGGCACGCTGGAGGCCATTGCCGCCTTTGCGAACGGAGACGCGCGGAGCGCGCTTTCCATGCTGGAAATGGCCGTATTAAACGGCGTGCTCACGAAGACCGGCGTGCGCGTGACGCGCGAAACGCTGGAGAGCTGTCTGTCGCGCAAATCACTTCTTTATGATAAGAAGGGCGAGGAGCACTACAACCTCATATCGGCGCTGCACAAGTCCATGCGCAATTCCGACCCGGACGCCGCCGTTTACTGGTTGGCGCGCATGCTGGAGGGCGGCGAGGATCCTCTGTATATCGCGCGACGTCTGGTGCGCTTCGCAAGCGAGGATGTGGGGCTTGCCGACCCGCGCGCGCTGGAAATGGCGGTGGCTGCCTATCAGGCCTGTCATTTTCTGGGCATGCCCGAATGCAGCGTGCATTTGACGCAGCTTGCCGTGTATTTGTCCGCCGCGCCCAAGTCCAATGCGCTGTACACTGCCTACGAGGAGGCCGCGAGGGACGCGCGCGAGGCGCTCGCCGAGCCCGTGCCCATGCAGCTGCGCAACGCCGTTACGCCGCTGATGAAGAATCAGGGATATGGAAAGGGCTACATATACGCCCACGACACCGAGGACAAGCTGTCCGCCATGACCTGCCTTCCCGATTCCCTTGAGGGCAGGGTGTATTACCGTCCGACCGAGGAGGGGCTGGAGGGACGCGTGAAGGCGCGCCTTGAGGCGATTCGCCGCTGGAAGCAGGCGCATCGGTAGCTGCCGAATGCGAGGGGCTTCCGGCGGTTTATCCTTTTTGGCGTGCGGGTTTCGGTTGACAGCGTCGTTCGGTTCCGCTATAATTAACACATCCGAAATCAACAAAAAGGAGAGATTTTTTATGAGACTTGGCATCAGTTCCTATTGTCTGGATCGCGAAATCGAAAACGGAGTTCTCACGCTGGACGAGGCCATCGACTGGGCGGCGAAATACGGCGCGGAGTGCATGGAGCTTGTGCCCTTCGCCTTCCGCTTTGACGACGAGGTGACCGGCAAAATCGACCTTGCGAAAATCGCCGCCGTGAAAAAGCGCGCAAGCGACGCGGGGCTGGCGCTGGTGAACTATTCCGTGCTCGCGGACTTCTGCAAGGAGGGCGAGGAGCTGGAAAAGGAAATCGCGCGCGTATGCCATCATGTGGACATTGCCGCCGAGCTGGGCGTTCCGCGCATGCGGCATGACGTGACCGCCTTCCGCCGTCCGCTGAACCAGAACACGCTGAAGGATTTTGACCGCTGGCTGCCCGTGCTGGCCGAAAGCGCGAAGCGCGTGACCGAGCATGCGAAAAAGCGGGGCGTGATGACGCTGATTGAGAACCACGGCTTCTTTGCTAACGGCTGCGACCGCGTGGAGCGCATTCTGAATGCCGTGAACGACGACAACTACGGCCTTCTGCTGGACACCGGCAACATCATCTGCGTGGACGAGGATCCCTCCGCCGCCGCGCTGGCGCTGGCGCCGCTCACGCGCATGGTTCACCTGAAGGACTTCTACATCCGCAAGCGCGACCCGGGCGACACCACGCAGTTCGACTGCGGCGGGCATTGGTTCCGCTCCAAGGCCGGCAAATATCTGCGCGGCGCGATTCTTGCGCAGGGCGATTTGGACATTTACGAAATTCTCGCCACCATCAAGCATTCCGGCTACGACGGCGACATTGCCATCGAATTTGAGGGGCTTGAGGACGGCCGATATGCCACGGGCGTGGGACTTGGGAA
>CAZMGO010000111.1:0-7885 GCA_964565845.1 uncultured Oscillospiraceae bacterium
TCTCAATACCGATTGGGCTGCTGCCTTCCAAAGGCAGAGTCTCGCTTTCGGCAAGATCGATGCGCCCTTCCTTATCCGTAAGACATTCGGTGCCTTGCACTCCATTGCCTGATTCCCCAGAACTGCTTGACACGATCAGGCTCGTCCGCCGCCTTGACAGTATTTTTCAAAAGTGTTACAATCTCCATATCCATAAACGGGAAAGGGTGATTATTTGAGGAAGCCGCTTTCGGTTTTGCTGGCTCTGTCGCTGATTCTGTCGCTGACTGCGGGTGCTGCCGCAGCCGAAACGACGTATGTCTACATTAACGGCGAGACCGTGCACGTGCGCGAGGGCGCGGGCACCGAATATTGGAGTCTGGGCATTGCCCACAAGGGCGAGAAGCTGGTGTATAAGGATTCGATTGCAGCGGATGATCGCGGCGTGGACTGGTACAAGGTCTCCTTCAAGGGCACTACGGGCTATGTTTCCTCTCGCTATGCGTCCTTCGACGAGGATGGAGTCAAGTATGTGTACGTCAAGGGCACTACGGTGAACGTGCGCGAGGACAACGACCTGGACGCAAAAATCCTTGCCATCGTACATAAGGGCGACCAGCTGATCTATACCGCCTCCGCCACGGACGATCGCGGCGTAACGTGGTATAAGGTTTTCGTCGGAAGCCGGACGGGCTGGATTTCCTCCCGCTACGCGTCCACCTCTTCTCTGTGGAACGCGACCACCTATGTAAAGGCGAACAACGGTCAGACATGGGTTCGCGAGAGCCCCGGTCTGAGCGGAACAAAGCTGGCCGTGCTGGCGGAGGGCGATTACGCGGAATATCTGGGCGAAAAGTCCTATGACAGCCGCGGCGTACTGTGGTATAAGGTCACGCTCGACGGCAAGACGGGCTGGGTTTCCTCCCGCTACACCAAAATTGTCTGATTCGTGTGGACGGCTGAATTGATAATTCGGCCGTCCATGCCTTTGGAAGGGGCGCGTGCGTTCCTGTTTGCCCGCTTAGAAAAAGCTCTTTGACAAGCCGAATCGATGCCGCCGTTTTTCAATTTCAATCCAATGCATACTCAAGCTGCACATCATACGGTTCGCTCTGCGCAATTCTTTGATTGATTTCCCTTGCGTTGACGCAGCCAAGCGCCCTGTATGCGGCCTGACTTTCCCTGGAGGAATGCCCCGAGATATACAGCTTATCTGCACCCAGACACCTTGCTTCCTCGCAGGCCATGGAAAAGAGCGCCCTTCCGATGCCGTTTTTCCGATATGGCTCGGAAACCTGAAAGCAAACCAGCTCCACATAGCGTGCATCGATCCCGAAAAGCTCGTGAGAAACCGCAGCGAAGCCTACAAGCCTGCTGCCGTCAAACGCGCCGAGGGCAGTCTGATCCCTGCCTATGTGCGCTTTTATATCCGACGCGCCCCCGCGGCATTGCTCCCTTGACCAATTCTCCTCATAAGCGACCGGCACAAGCCTCCATTCGCCCTCCACGCTTCTCCAGCATTCCTGCACTGGCTGATGCCGGATGAAATCATCCAGCGAAGCTATCGAGAAATTCGTGTGATCCAGTCTTTGATAGGTAATTCTCAAGTTCCGTCCTTCCCGTTTTGCCTTCGGCACGCGTTTTTTTTGCAAGGGCGCCGTGGAAGAATACGACAGCCCTCGTTCCCTCAGGGGAAGCGGGGGCTGCTGCATACATTTCCTTACTTCAGCGTGATAATCACGCGGCGATAGGGCTCTTCGCCCTCGGAATGGGTCTGCACATAGGGATTATTTTGCAGTGCAGAGTGAAGCACGCGGCGCTCGTAGGGGTTCATCGGTTCGAGCACGACGCGGCGGCCGCTCTTGCGAGCACGGTTCGCCATTCGGAGCGCGAGACTGCGCAGCGTGGCTTCGCGCTTCGCGCGATAGTGCTCCACATCAAGGGACACGCGGGTGTAGTCGTTCTTGTCCTTATTGACGGTCAGGCTCGTAAGATACTGAAGCGCATCCATCGTCTCGCCGCGGCGACCGATCAGCACGCCCAGCGTGTCGCCGGTCATTTCGACGGTCAGGTGGTTTTCTTCCTCCAGCATGCGGATTTCCACGTTCACGCCCATCATGCGAGTGACGTTGGACAGGAAATCATAGGCCTTTTTGCCGTTCTCGCCGAGCGCTTCAACGTCCAGCGGCGGAAGCTCCGGCGCGGGCGCGGGAGCCTCGGCAGGCTCTGCGTTCTGAACAGGCTCTGCGGCGGGCTCGGCTTTGGCGCGAGGCGCCTTTTCACGGCGCGGTGCGCGCTCGCGGCGCGGCTTGGCGGGCACTTCCGCTGCCGCAGCCGGCGCTTCCTTCGCCGCGGGGGCGGGGGCTTCCTCGGTCTCGGCGGCCGGCGCTTCCGGCTTCACCACCGGAGCGGGCTTTTCCGCCGGCTTTACGGGTGCGGGCTTTTCAGCCTTGGAAGTCTTGGCGGGCTTGTCCCGACGGGAGGCCTTTTTGTCGGACTCCACCTGGGGATTCAGCGAAAGCACGGGCATCTCAATATCGAAATCCGGCGTCTGCTCCTTTACGGTCAGGCGAACGCGCGCCAGACGGCCGAACATGCCGAACAGGCCGGGTGAGCCGTGGTCGAGTACCTCGCTGGTAACTTCACTGATGTCGCAGCCAAGCTCCTTCAAGCCGGCGCGAATCGCTTCTTCTACGTTTTTTCCACTGGTTTCAATGGTCTTCAAGGATTGAGTTCCTCCTTTGTCGTTTGCCCACCCGCCTCCTTGCGGTCAATCAGCTTATTGATAAAGAAGGTGGTAACGATGGTCCACACGTTCACGAAGACCCAGTAGATGGAGAAAGCCGCGGTGGACGACCAGCAGATCCACAGAGAGAAGAGCGGGAAGAACCACGTCATGAACTTTCCGGTGCCCGCCGAGCTGTTGTTCGAGCTCGGCTGCGAGGGCTGAAGCTTCGTGGACAGCACCTGCGTGACGGCTGCCAGAATCGGCAGCGCGCAGACGCCGTTTACGTAGGTAGACCAGTTGGTGGGGAAATTGATCTTGGTGAGGCCCATGAACAGCTCAAACGATTTGTAGCCGCAGCTCTCACGCACGGCTGCGTCGACGGCGCTTGCAATTCCGTGCGCGTCCTCCGTGTACAGCTTGAGCAGGTCGTACCAGCCCTTTTCGGTCAGCATGTCCTTATACTGGCTGAGCGTGGTGCTGATTTCGCTGATCGTGGGAATGACGGTTTTGGAGTAGGTATCCGGCTGGAACACGTTTTTAATCCACAGCCAGCTTTCCTGATTGAACGCGGACAGCGCGCCGCCGGAACGAATCGTCTCCAGCGCGTTCTGAACGGCCTCGGAATCCAGCGCAAGGAAGGCGCCGTTTCCGTCGGTCAGGTTGGCGGAAACCCACTTGAACATCTCCTGCATCTGCAGCTCGGCTGCGGCGTAGCGCATGACCTTGAACATGATCCACAGAATCGGCAGCTGGATCAGCATCGGCAGGCAGCCGGACAGCGGGTTGACCTTGTTCTTCTGATAAAGCTCCGACATCTTCTGGTTGAGCTTCTGCTGATCGTTGCCGTAGCGCTTCTTAAGCTCCTCCATTTTGGGGTTGAGCGCGTTCATGGCGCGCATGGAGCGGCGGGACTTAATGTCCAGCGGCAGAAGAGCGCACTTGATCAGCAGGGAGAATATGATTACGGCCCAGCCGTAATTGCCAACCAACTGGTAGACAAAGTCCAGGATTGCACGAAACATGCTCGTCATGGGCGTAGCTTTCCTCCTTCAGGATGAGGGACTTGCGAATGTGGGACTTCACGGAACGGGGTCGTACCCGCCCTCGTGAAAGGGGTGGCAGCGCAGAATGCGCTTCGCGGCCAGCCAGCCGCCCTTCGCAGCGCCGTATTTCTCCACCGCCTGCATGGCGTATTCCGAGCAGGTGGGCGTATACCGGCAGCACGGAGGCAGCATGGGGCTGATCTCTCGCTTATAGAAACGGAGCATGACAAGCATGCTTTTCTTAGGCAGGGTTTTAACGTTCATCGGCACTCGCCTCTTCCCGAAACAAACCTGCGCGCTGAAGGAGGGCATTCATTTCGCGCGTGAGCCGCCTATGCTCCGCGTCCTTCGCGGGCATGCGCGCAACGAAAATGTACCTTCCTTCCTTGAGCCCGGACTTCAGCATACGAAAATCCTCGCGCATAAACCTGCGCAGCCGACTGCGGGTAACGGCGTTGCCCACCTTGGACGACACCGAAAAACCGACCTTCAGACCGCGGCCGCGGGCATATACCAATACCATATACCGCGAGGGATAGCTCTTTCCCTTGCGGTATACGGATTGATAATTACGGTTTCTGCCGAGGCTGTATATCTTCCTGCCAAGCCGGAAGGGATGACGATCGTTCGTCACTTGCTGACGGTCAGACGCTTGCGGCCGCGCGCACGGCGGGCCTTCAGAACGGCGCGACCGGCCTTGGTCTTCATGCGGGCACGGAAGCCGTGCACCTTGGAACGCTGACGCTTCTTGGGCTGATAGGTTCTGAACATGAGTACTACTTCCTTTCTTTTTTGCCGCCCTTAACGGGCGTCGCGGTCGAATGCCGTTCGCCGCATGGACGGCTTTCGCTGCCGCCCTATTTGAATCGCCCGCGACAACCCATCCGTTCGCAGGCAGGCATTCCAAATGAACATCCTCTTTAGTATATCGGATGCAGACCGGCTTTGTCAAGTAAAACCGGTTTTACATTATGTAATAATTGAATGCGGCCTTACGGCTGATCGGGCGAGATTCGTTCCACGTCGTGCAGACGGAAAAGGCCGTGGCGGCGTTCGATCCACTTCATGCCGTCGGCGGTTTCAAGGTTCTGAACGACGGCGAAGCGGAAGGCGTTCGGAACGATGTCGTAGGAGATCATGCGGCCGAGAGGGTCGACAATGTAGAGCCACAGCTTGGCGTCGTATTCGCCGGGCGCAAGGCCGTCCAGCGGCAGGCAATAGTCCTGCGTGACGGTTTCCCCGGCGCGCAGCGTGATGCATGGCTCACTGAGCGAGGAGGCGATGACGTCGGTACCGGCCCGGCTCAGCTGCACGGACACGCGCAGGTTATTAACGTCCTCGTGCGCGTGCGTCTTCAGGCGGAAGAAGATGCGGCCGCCCATTTCGTATTCGCAGCTGGCAACGTTCAAAAGATCCAGCGCCTCCATCCGCGCAAGACGTCCCATGTTGCCCTCGTGCTTCACGTTCGAGAAGTCGTAATGCGTATCCTGCAGGGAGGACGAGCCGGCATACAGGGAGATGGCGTGCTCCAAATCTCCGGCGTAGGTCATGCGTCCCTGATCGAGGTACACGGCATAATTGCACAGCTGCCGCAGCGTGCGCATGTTGTGGGAAACGTAGATGACCGTATGCTCATTGGCAAGCTGGCTCATTTTGCGGATGCACTTGTCCTGAAAGCGCATGTCGCCCACGGCGAGCACCTCGTCGCAGATGAGAATATCGGGGTCAAGGTGCGCGGCCACGGCAAAGCCGAGCTTCACATACATACCCGACGAATAGCGCTTAACCGGCGTATCGATGAAGGGTCCGATTTCGGAAAAATCGATAATTTCGTCCAGCCGCTTGGTGATGTCGGCGCGCGTCATGCCCAGAATCGCGCCGTTCAGATAAATGTTTTCGCGGCCGGTCAGAAGCTGATTGAAGCCCGTGCCGACCTCCAGCAAGCTGGCGACGTGCCCCTTGTAGCGAATTACGCCCTCCGTGGGCGCGGTAATGCGGGAAATCAGCTTAAGAAGCGTGCTCTTTCCCGCGCCGTTGCGGCCAATCAGCGCGATGGCCTGCCCGCGCTTCACCTCGAAGCTCACGTCGCGCAAGGCATAGAACGCCTCGCCATTGCGCCCGCTGCCGGACATGGAGCCGATTTTTCCCAGCGTATTTTCCTTGTGATGCAGCTTGGCGTGCAGAATTTCCAGATCCGTGCGCAGGGAGCTGCTGTTCAGCTGCCCGTAGCGGTATTGCTTGGATACGTTTTCCACCTGCAAAACAACGTCGCTCATATCGATTCCTCGCTTGTCAGATCGTGTCCATGAAGGTCTTTTCCACGCGGTTGAAGAAGATGGTGCCCAAGAACAGGAACAGAAGCGTGACGCCGGCGCTCAGCAGCAGATACCATGCGTTAAACGTGCTCGAGCCCAGAAACGCTGCGCGGAAGTATTCGATGATCGGCGTCATTGGATTCAGCATGAACACAGTCTTCAGGCTGGGGTATTTCTGAATCATCAGCGACGTGGGGTAGGCGACCGGGGAAATGTACATCCACAACGACACGCCGAAGGAAACCAGCAGCGCCAGATCGCGATAGCGTACCGTGAGCGCGCTCACCGAAATGCCCACGCCCAGCCCCAGCAGAGCCATCTGCAGAAGCACCAGCGGAAGCAGCGACGCCAGCGCCCAGTTCACGTGCACCAGCGGATTGGGCTTCAGCACGTAAACCGCCAGGAAGATGAGGAAAAACGCAAACTGAATGAAGAAATTCAGCATGGTGACCAGCACCGTGGAAATCGGCGCGCAGAGGCGCGGGAAATACACCTTGCCGAACACCTTCTCGTTTTCGATGAAGGTTTGCGACGTCTTTTCCAGACAGCGCGAGAAGTAGTTCCACGGCACGCTTCCGCACATATAGAATAGAAACTGGGGCGTTTCACCGGTGTCAATTCCCGCAATTTGACCAAACACCACAGTGAAGATGGACGTGGTGAGCAGCGGCTGAATAATCGCCCACGCGGGGCCGAGAATCGTCTGCTTGTACATGGCGACGAACGTGCGCCGCGCAAGCAGATAGATCAGGTCGCGATACTGCCACAGCTCCTTCAGGTTGACGTTCAGCCAGCCCTTTTGCGGGCGAATTTCAACCGACCATTCCGAGTGACGTCTTCCCATCGTTTTTCTCCTTTAGAAGCCTGCCTTTTTAAAGACCAGCGGCCAGCCCGTCGTGGCGAACAGACCCACGAGCAGATAGCGTACAAAGCTGCCGACGGAAAGCCCGAGCACGTTGTTCAGAAGCGGCTTCAGACCCTTCATGATTGCCAGCAGCACGAGCATGCCGCCCAGAAAGCGAATGAGCTTTTTGACGGCGGTATCCGGCGTTTCAAAGCGGATGAAATGCCGTTCATACAGCCAGCCCGCGAACACGCCCACCGCGCCGCCCGCAAGCTTCAGCGCGTCGATGCTGTAATCGACGGTTTCGCCGTCCGGATAGGGCTTAAAGCGCGCATACAGCGCAAGACCAATGGACAGTGCGATGCCGATGACGGCGACCCATGTATCCATGCCCGGCGTGCGCTCCATGCGCTCCGAAAGCCAAGCCATCAGAAACACGGTGCCCACGCCCAGCGCCAGCGAAACGAGCACGTCCTGAATCGTGTGAACGCCCACGTACAGGCGCGAAAAGCCAATCAGCACCGGAAGCAGCCAGAACAGCCAGCGGAAGCGCTTCAGCTTGCTTTCGCGAGTCAGAGAACCATAGCCGCACATCGAATTGGCAGAATGACCGCTGGGGAAGGAATAGCCCGTCGCTCCGGATATGGCGGATTCCACGGGCACCACGCGCGAATCGCGCACCCACGGACGGCGCACGCAGCAGGTGATTTTGAGAAACTGATTCGTCAGAATGCCCACAAACAGCGTAAGCAGCATGCGGTTTCCGGCGTGCTTGTTCAGGCACCAGTAGGTCAGGCAGGCAATGCCGATAATCACTACCTCACTGCCCAGATAGGTAACGGCGGACATCAGCGCCGTGAGGAATGGGGTTCTGTGCTCGCCCAGCCAGATCAGAATGTCAATATCCATGGTATCCCTCCGTTATGTATTTACAGCCAGTCGCCAAAGCCGTCAATCGCGGCGTCGCAGACCGCAA
>CAZMGO010000112.1:0-7873 GCA_964565845.1 uncultured Oscillospiraceae bacterium
GATGGTGGGTTTGACGGCAAATCTTAAGCGTATGCTTGCACACCTGCAGCACCGAGTTCAACTGAGCGTCGCTCGTTGTGGTATCCGCCTCATCGCCAATGGGATAATGCGTTTTAATAAAACAAATTTCAAGCACAGCATCATGGGAGGAAAGGTTTTTAGCGGTAACCTTCATGTTTCCTGCGCTGCACATACAAAACCCCCGGTAGATCTGATCACCGCAAAAAACCAACCGCTCCGGCGTAGTCTCTTTTGTATCCTCCCGACACATGATCTCCGCGTGAACCTCTCCCTTTGCTTTCGCTTGTACCTGAACGTAGCCGCCCCAAATTTTATCAAGCTCCAGCGTCACCGTTTTTTCTTCGTGGGGAGACAGCAAAACCGTGTTGTTTTGAGGGAGAATTTTCGTTTCTTCTCGAACCGGGATCGGTGCCGTCATCGTGTTCCAGATGTTGGGTGTAACTTCTGCCGGAACAAAAGCATCGGGCTTGATTCGCCCGTCAAAGAACTTCGGTGCGTTATAGGCTCCGTTTTTCCGCACCAGCCAGCTTTCATCCGTATAGATCGCTTCTTCCGAACCGTCATCAAAGCTCAGAATGGCAGAAAGCATAAATCCACCATGCCCCTTGGAGTATTCACAAATGTGATAGGGAAACATTTGTACGCTGGCAAAAAAATTCAGCTCTGCGGTATCCGGATAAATTGTCGTTTGGAAAGAATAGAAATTATCTCGAACGGTCTCATTTCCCAGAAAATCTCCGCCCACACAGGCAGGGCCGGTGGCAACGATGCGATCATTACAAAAGAGCCGGAAGGAAGTATCTCCGCTGAAGCGCAGTTCTGCACGAACAACCTTTTTGCAAAACGCATATGTCCGCTTGAATTCCGCAACGGTATAATTCTTCGCTTCTTCTTTAAAAAAGCCGCTGTATACGGTGGTTTGTTCATTTTTATAGATTCTTTCAGGAAGCCAGATCCATTGTTCCGTATGCTTCATATTCTTACCACTCCTTGTAAAAACAAAAGTATAGAAAGTATAGCACAGGACTGTGAATTTCTCAACCATTTTTAATCGCAAGTGCGGCGCGGCAATTCCAAAGCATACCATCCGCTCGAAGCTTCCGTTTCTGCGGGCCTCCTCGCAGATTGTCTCGGGGCTTGCTTTTCCTCTCATATCTGCCGCTCTGCATAGGCTGCGAATTTATGAGCCTGCACCGGCGGACGGCTGTTCCTTCGATGCTCCTTGTATACGCGCTGTCCCGCATCCCCGAAGTGCTTCGTGTCCTTCGGAACAACGGTTCCGCGCTTCAGCTCGTTATACAGGGCTGCGCCTTCGGCATCCTCTGACGCGGCCAAATCTCAATCCGCACGTTTTTCATTTGTAAGGTGTTGGAATTCCCGTCTTTTTGTGCTATACTGTTCCTGAGCCATGGTGAACCGCTTGGTGTTTTGTTGGGTGGTGCTTTCATTATACCACGGGTTCGCCTCGGCTCGCGTTTTTCCTTGCGGAAATGTCCTGTTTTATTGTATGGTCATCCCCCAAACGCAGGCACTTACTTAGGAGGAAATGGATATGGATAAAAAGGTTATTTTGGTTCTGGTGGATGGCATGCGCGCGGACGCGGTGCGCGCGTGCGGTCATCCCGGCGTGGAAAAGCTGCTTTCCGAAAGCACCTATACCCTGCATGCCCGTACGGTAATGCCCTCGCTGACGCTGCCGTGCCATATGTCCCTTTTCCACAGCGTGGATCCGGATCGCCACGGCATCACCAGCAATATCTATACGCCCCAAGTGCGGCCCATTGAGGGCATCGTGGAGCGGCTGGATCGAGCGGGCAAGAAATGCGCCTTCTTCCTGACATGGGAGGAGCTGCGGGATCTGTGCCGACCCGATCATCTGGCATGGTCGCTGACCATCAACGAGCATCGCAACGCTCATGCCGACGATCGCATTACCGACGCGGCGATCGAATACATCAACCGGGAAAGTCCGGATTTCACCTTCCTGTATCTGGGCGACACCGACGAAAAGGGCGGGCATGACACCGGCTGGATGAGCGAAACGTATCTGCGGGTGGTATCCAACGCCTTTGACTGCATTTTCCGTCTGCGGGAGCGCATCCCGGCGGAATATCAGATGATCGTCACTGCCGACCACGGCGGCCATGGCCGCCATCACGGCACCGACAGCGACGAGGACATGGTGATTCCCGTGATTCTGAGCGGCAGCGCCTTTGAAAAGGGCCGGGAGCTGGCGGACGTGTCCATCAGGGACATTGCGCCCACCGTGACTGCCCTGATGGGGGCAGAGCCAGCCAAGGAATGGGAAGGCCGGGCGCTGTTATAAAAATTCGGCACAGACTGCGGGAAGGGAGGGCGTGCATGCACAGCGAAATCTATGAAAACCCCAACTACGTGCAGGTAAACCGGCGCATCTGCAATATGTCGCTGCACTATCGCGGGGAGGACTGCGAGATTGAAATGATCTGGCTGGTGATCCACCCTCCTCAGGTCCCGCAGGAAAACAGCACTGTGTCAAAGCCGGTGCTGCATCATCATTCGTTTTTTGAAACGCATATGGTGCTCCAAGGCAGCTATACCTATCAGCTGGAGAACAGCGGGAAACTGGTGGCGCGGGAGGGGGAGGTGCTTGTGCTGCCTCCGGGAACCGCCCACAGAGGTCTATGGCATTCCGACGATATGGCCAAGGTCGCCTTTGCCTTCAGCATTCAAAAAAACGATGCCCAGCCCCGTTCCCCACTGCTTGACTGCTTTCTCAGGGAACCCATGGTCTACGCCATTTCCGATACCCTGCCCACGCTGCTCAACCTGCTGATGCAGGAAATCATGGCGCAGCAAAGATTTTGCCGTCCTTTTCTGGACAGCCTGCTGTATCAAATGGTGCTGTCCTATGCTCGGCTTTCGCCTGCTTCGCCGCGAGAAAACCGGGAGCCGGAGGAGGAGCGGGCCGTGGACAGCCGTGTGGGAGAAATCACTCGCTATATCGAGGCTCATATTGGCGAAGCCATTCAGGTGAGCGATATTGCGACGCATATCCACATCAGCCCTAAGCAGATTAACCGAATTTTGCAGCGAGAGCTGCAGATCAACTGCAGCACGTATGTGGCCCAGAAAAAGGCAGAGAAGGCGAAACAGCTGCTGGCGTACAGCGATATGCAGATTCCCGATATCGCTGCGGCCTTAGGCTTTTCCAATTCCTTCAGCTTCAGCAAATTCTTCCGGCGGGTGGAGGGTCTGCCCCCGGGAACGTTTCGTCAGTCGCGGTATAATCATTTTGCATAAAACGCCTCGCTTTTCAAGGAAGGATCGATTCATCAATCCTTCCTTGAAAAGCTGTGAAAAGAATCCTTCCGTGCGAATGCTTCGAAAAATCACCCTGCGGCCAGCAAAGCCTTCCTTCATTGCATTTCTCTTTTCGATTACCAACTTCTTTGGCACTCTCACAATGGTTGACGCAGCTAAAAACACTTCTCTGCACCCATTTGAAGACTTTACGCTTAATTCTTTGTGCAACCGACCGGATTTGTTTGCCGAAAAGGCGACGAAAACGTCCGCTGAGGATATATATATGTCCGCAACAGACATTGCTTGCAAAGCAAAAACGGTTACAATGAATATATGAACAGGAGTGCTTGAGGCGCATTTTCCCGGGCATTTATAGGTGTATGCACACCAGGCTTCACTGCAGGGCGGCAATTCGCCGTGGCTGAGCCGCGGTTTTCAGCGGCCTCCGGGAAAGAGATGCAAGCTGAAGGGTATGAGGTGAGGAAAAATGGTTGGGCAGGAAAATCGGCAGCACATCACGCCCGCGTCGGCTTCGCCGCGGCAGGATGGATTCGGACGTCGGCTCCGGCGCGATCTGTACCGCAACCGGTGGATTTACCTGATTGGGCTGGTATGCCTGAGCTGGTATTTCGTGTTCTGCTATGCGCCCATGGGCGGCATCGTGGTGGCGTTTAAGGATTACCGTCCGGCTCGGGGCCTGTGGGACAGCAAATGGGTAGGCCTAAAATCGTTCAAGGAATTTATAGGCGGCTATTATTTCGGTCGTTTGGTTCGCAATACATTGGTGATCAACGGCTTGGATTTGGTGATCGGGTTTACCACGCCCATCATCTTTGCCCTGCTGATCAATGAAATTTCCAATTCCAAGTTCAAGCGCACCGTTCAGACCATCACGTATCTGCCCCATTTCGTATCGCTGGTGGTGGCGTGCGGCTTAGTGGCGAATCTGCTGTCATATAACGGACTGTTCAACCAAATCGTCAGCTTGCTTGGCGGTCAGCCCAAGCTCTGGCTGTCTACTCCCAGCTATTTCCCATGGATCCATGTGCTGTCCTCCCTGTGGCAGAACATGGGCTACAACTCCATTATCTTCTTGGCGGCGTTGTCCTCCATCGATTCCCAGCTGTTGGACGCGGCGGCCATCGACGGCTGCAACCGCTTTAAGCGGGTGTGGCATGTGCACATCCCCTGCATCCTGCCCACGATTCTGCTGCTTCTGCTGATGCGAGTCGGCTCGATGATGTCCATCGGCTATGAGCGCATTATTCTGCTGTATAACGAGGCGGTGTATGAGACGGCAGACGTTATGTCCTCCTTTGTATACCGCATGGGTCTGTTGGGCGGCCAGCTGAGCTACGGTGCAGCCATCGACCTGTTCAACAGCATTATCAACATTGCGCTGCTGTTCATCTTCAACGGCATTTCCAAGCGCATGAGCGAAATCTCGCTGTGGTAAGGAGGGAGCTTCATGAGCAAAGAAAAGAAATGGAATTATGGCCGAATCAGCACGGGCAGCAAGGTCTTTGACGGGTTTAACATTGCGCTGATGCTGATTCTGTGCTTCGTGATGCTTTATCCCATGTGGTATGTGCTGTGCGCCTCCTTTTCCGATCCGGAAACGTTGGTGCTCCACAGCGGCGCGGTGTTTTATCCCCTGAATTTCAGCACCGTGAACTACGATAAGGTGCTTTCCTATAGCCCCATCTGGCAGGGCTACCGGGTGACGCTGTTTGTGGTAGTGGTAGGCACCACGCTGAACCTGCTGTTCACCTCGCTGCTGGCCTATGTGCTTTCCCGCAAGAATCTGATGCTTAAAAAGCTGATGACAGCGCTGTGCATCTTCACCATGTATTTCAGCGGCGGCATGATTCCCACGTTCATGGTCGTCAAGGCCGTGGGACTGTATAACACCATCTGGGCGCTGATTATCCCCGGCCTCATCAGCACCTACAACATGATTGTCGTTCGCACGGCTCTGCAGGGCGTGCCCGACGAGCTTTCCGAAAGCGCGGCCTTGGACGGAGCCAACGAGCTGACGGTGTTCTTCCGCATTCTGCTGCCCATGATTAAGCCCACGCTGGCGGCCATCGCGCTGTTTTGCGCAGTTGGTCACTGGAACTCATGGACTGGGGCGCTGCTCTATATCCGCAAATCGGAGCTGCAGCCGCTGCAGATGGTGGTGCGCGCGCTGCTGATTAAGGAGCAGGATCTGGCCGAGCAGAATAAATCCGATGCTCTGGTGGAAATGCTCAACCAGACCATGCGCTATGCCGTGATTGTGGTAAGCACGGTGCCGGTTCTGTGCGTGTATCCCTTCATCCAGAAATTTTTCACCAAGGGCGTCATGGTTGGCGCAGTGAAAGGGTAAATCGCAGGAGGAATCCTGTGAAAATAAAAAGGAGGTTCGTTTATGAAACGGTTGCTCGCTCTGGTTCTGACCATGGTGATGGTCCTCTCCCTGGCGTCGTTCCCCGGCCTGGCTGAGGAAGCGCCCACCAAGATCACGTGGCTCCACAAGGCTTGGAATGCATCCACGGAAATTGATCATTTCTGGGATGCGTACTGGGTCAAGCATTTGGAGGAGAAGTTCAATGTGGAAATTGACTTCATGGGTATTGCCCCCTCTGATGACTACGATGCCATCGTCAACCTGACCATCGCGGACAAGGACAACTGGCCGGACATTATCTTCTGGAACTGGAATAACTATTCCGGCGGCATAGCCGGTGCCATCGCGGACGGCCTGGTAATGCCCCTGAACAGCGTGGAAAGCTACGAAGAGGATATGCCCATCTTCAGCCAGCTGCTGAAGGACAACGCCTACATCCGCCGCGCCCTGACTCTGGACAACGGCGACGTCATCGGCTGCTGCCACGTGGAGCAGGATATCAAGCGCAACGCCTATTCCGGCTTCAGCATCCGCACCGACTGGCTGGAGAACGTCGGCATGGAAATGCCCCAGACCACCGAGGATCTCTATAACGTCCTCAAGGCCTTCAAGGAGCAGGATGCCAACGGCAACGGCGACCCCGACGACGAAATCCCCATGTCTGATTTCAAGGAATACTTCCTTCTGTGGCTCATCTCCGGCGGCTGGGACGTAGTCTGGAATGATATGCAGATTGACCCCACCACCGGCGAGGTTGCCTGGTGGGCCACCTCCAACAACGGCGAAAGCTTCAAGAAGTTTGCCAAGGACATGCGCAAGTGGTATGCCGAAGGCCTGATTGATCCCGAATTCAACACGCAGGATACCGAAAGCCGCGTAGTGAAGATTCTCAACGACCAGGTAGGCTTCTGCTTCACCTATCCGGGCGAGATCGAAAGCTTTGCCAAGAAGATCCGCGAGGCCGGTCTGAATGATGAGGCTCACTTCGAGCCCATGTCCTCCCTGCAGGACGAAAACGGTAACGCCTACAGCTCGAACCAGGACATGGTAAAGTGGGCCGCCGCTGAGCAGCTCAACGTGGTCACCACCGCTGCCGGCGAAAAGACCGAGCTGATCCTGAAGATGCTGGACTACATGTACTCCGACGAATTCACCGACATCCTCTCTTGGGGTAAGCAGGGCGTTACCTTCGAATACGACGAGAACGGCGTGCCCTATTATCTGCCCGAGTGCTACAATGAAGACGGCTCCATGAACGAGGACTTTGTCAATTCGTACGCTCTGGGCGGCCGCGGCCAGTGGCCCCGCTTCATGAACTATGAGATGGTGAAGCTCACCTCCTCCGAGTCCGAGGTGAACGCGTACGCCAAGTTCGGCGACGTAGACACAACCATCGTGCTGCCCCCGCTGACCGTCACCGGTGACGAGGCTGCGGAATATACCAGCATCCTGAGCGACATAAAGACGGCCACCATGGAAACCTTCATCCGCGTGATGCTGGGCACCGCGGACGAAAGCGAGCTGGATAAGCTGGACGAAACCCTCAAGACCATGAAGGTTGACCGAGCCATCGAAATCCTCCAGGCCGCTTACGACAACTACGAAAAGAAGTAATTCATCCCTCTCGCACCCGTCTGCCGTGTATGCGGCAGACGGGCTTTCTTATGCAGTCTGAATGAATCTACTCTATACGGAAGCCTTCGAATTAAGAAACTGTTCGCTTTGATTCTTTGCACTCTTTTTGAATATTGATTTCCATAGGTCAATTCAAAAGGTTTGACTTGACGGGAGACGGCACGAAACCGGGCATGTGCTCCGTCAATGCGCTGAGAACATTGACGGAGCAAGCGATGGGATTTAGCGATAAACGCCGTCGAAGGTGGAACGGGAGACGCGTTTTTTTAGCTCATTATAGAAGAGATCCTCGTCGAGGGGCAACTCGACGGGGCGTCCAAGCCATGATGACAGCATCATTGCATTGGACAGCGTGAGTCCCTTGATGCCTTCTTCACCTGGAATGTAGAGAGGCTCATCTCGAAGGATGGCGGCGCAGAAATTGCGAAGAATGTAAGGATGCCATTGGAATTCACCCTCGAGGGGAACCTCGATCACCTCATGTTCGGGGGCACGAAAGCCCTCCTTCGTCGTGGTGTTGAAGGTGCGCTCGTTCATTTCCAG
>CAZMGO010000113.1:0-7815 GCA_964565845.1 uncultured Oscillospiraceae bacterium
AAGGAAACCGGCAAGAATTTCCGCTTTACGCTGACGACCAACGGCGTGCTGGTGGACGACGAGGTAATCGAGTTCGCCAACCGTGAAATGCGCAATGTGGTCATGAGTCTTGATGGGCGCAGGGAGGTACACGACTGTTTCCGCGTGGATTACGCGGGACGCGGAAGCTACGACACGGTGGTGCCGAAATTCCAGAAGTTCGCCAAGGCGCGCGGAGACCGGAATTACTACGTTCGCGGCACCTTTACGCATATGAACACCGATTTCACGAACGATTTGTTCCACATGCTCGATCTGGGCTTTACGGAGCTGAGCATGGAGCCGGTCGTGTGCCCGCCGGACGACCCGTACGCGCTGACGAAGGAGGATCTGCCCGTTCTGTACGAGCAGTATGAGATTCTTGCGAAGGAAATGATCCGGCGAGAAAAAGAGGGACGTCCGTTTACGTTCTATCATTATATGCTCGATCTGTCGCATGGCCCGTGCGTATACAAGCGCGTGTCCGGCTGCGGCAGCGGAACCGAGTATATGGCGGTTACGCCGTGGGGCGACCTGTATCCCTGCCACCAGTTCGTGGGCGAGGAGAAATATAAAATCGGCAGCGTCTTTGATGGGATTCAGAACCCGGACATACCGGCCGAATTCAAGCTGTGCAATGCCTACGCGCGCTCGGAGTGCAGGGACTGCTGGGCAAAGCTGTATTGCTCCGGCGGCTGCGCAGCCAATGCGTATCATGCCACGGGCAGCATTCTGGGCGTGTATGAATATGGCTGCGAGCTGTTCAAAAAGCGCATGGAATGCGCCATCATGGTGAAGGCCGCAACGGCGGGAGACGCTTCGGAGGAAGAATGACAAATGTGCGCTTGCGAGAATGACATTCTGCGCCGCTGTCCGCTGTTTGCGGAAATGACGGACGAGGAAATCGCCGCGGCGCTTCGGTTTTACCATGCCGCACGCAGACGCTACCAGAAGGGGGACGCGCTGATCCGCATCGGGGACAGCGTGTCTCACTTTGCGCTTGTGCTGTCCGGCACCGTTCAGATTATGTCGGACGATTTGGACGGGCATCACATGATCATGGCAACGGTTACGCCCGGGCAGACGTTCGGCGAATCGATGTGCTACCAGCGCACGGCTGAATCGCAGGTGTACGCCGAGTGCGTGGAGGCGGGCGAGGTGGTATGGATGCGCACGGACGGGCTGCTTGTGCCCGGCGACGCGGAATGCCTAAAGCACGCCGACCGCTTTCTTCGAATGCTTACGCTGAAAACGCTTTCCATGAACGACCGAATCCAAATTCTCTCCAAGCCCACCATTCGGCAGAAGCTGATGACGCTGTTTTCGCAGTATGCCGCCCGCGAGGGGCACATGTTCAACCTGCCGTTCGACCGCAGCGATATGGCGGTGTATCTGGGCGTGAATCGTTCGGCGCTGTCGCGCGAGCTGTCGCTGATGAAAAAAGAGGGAATCATCGATTTCTACAAAAACAGCTTTTCGCTTCCGCGCGGAAGGTCGTTGAAATAAGGTTGCAATTGCAATGGAAGAAATGCGCGGAAGGCGGTATAATACACCCAACCAAAAGGAAGGAGGAAAATCATGCAGGATGTTGTGGTTCATGTGACGGGCGGGACGATTTCCAAGGAGGAATCGGATGCCTATGTGGCGCGCGGACGCGAGAAATACGGGCGCGCGCTGACGAGCGTGGATGTAAAGCTGGACGGCGAATATGCCGATATCCATTACTACCTGACCAAGCTGCCCTTCGAGCGCATCCGCCGCATTACCGGTTATCTGGTAGGCACGCTGGATCGCTTCAACAACGCCAAGCGCGCGGAGGAGAGGGACAGGGTCAAGCACAGCATGGAAGCGTGAGGAAAAACGTATGAAAAAGCTTGTATCGGTTCTGCTGGCTCTGATGCTGGCGCTGTCCGTCTGCGTGTTTGCCGACGGTGAAACGGTGCGCGTGGTTGCCTTGAACGGTCCGACCGGCATGGGTATGGTTAAGATGATGAAGGACGAGGCGGAAAACGCCGGCTATCAGTTCTCGCTCGAGAGTGCGCCGGACGTCATTACCCCCGCCATCATCAAGGGCGAGGTGGACATTGCCTGCGTCCCCGCCAATCTGGCGAGCGTGCTGTTCAACAAGACGCAGGGCGGCGTTCAGGTGTTGGCCGTGAACACGCTGGGCGTTCTGTACATTGTGGAGCGCGGAGATACCATTCACACAGTCGAGGATCTGCGCGGCCGCACGCTGTATGTCAGCGGCAAGGGCTCGACGCCGGAGTATGCCATCGACTACATTCTTTCCGAGGCGGGGCTTGATCCCGAGCAGGATGTTGACGTGCAGTTCTGCGCCGAGCATGCCGAGTGCCTGACGAACCTGCTTGCAGACGAAAACGCCGTGGCCATGCTGCCCCAGCCGTTTGTGACGGTAGCGCAGACCAAGGCAAGCGATTTGCGCGTGGCGCTCGATCTGACCGAGGAATGGGACAAGCTGCAGGAAGGCAGTGAAACGCCCTCCGGCATGATTACCGGCGTGGTTGTGGCCCGCAAGGCGTTTGTCGAGGCGAACCCGGATGCGGTGAAGGCGTTCATGACCGAATATGCCGCGTCGGTTGCTTATGTGAACGAAAACGTGGACGAGGCCGCGAAGCTGATCGGCGAATATGGCATTGTTGCGGAGAATGTTGCGAAGCTTGCGGTTCCGAAGTGCAACATCGTGTGCATCGCCGGTGAAGAGATGAAGACGAAGCTGTCCGGGTATCTGAACGTGCTGTTTGCGCAGGATCCGACCGCTGTGGGCGGACAGCTGCCGGGCGACAATTTCTATTATTCCGATGCCCAGTAAGGCAAAAGGACGACTGCCGCGCGGCTGTGCGCGTGTTCTGGCTGCTGCGTTCTGGCTGCTCGTGTGGCAGCTGGCCGCAATGGCGCTGAAACAGGAGATACTGCTGGTATCTCCTGTTTCGGTGCTTAAAAGATGGCTCGAATTGCTTGGCGAGGCCGACTTCTGGCAGCGCGCGGCGTTTTCCTCGCTGCGCATTGCCGAGGGGCTGGTGTGGGGCATAGCCGCAGGCGCGCTGCTTGGCGCGGTCGCGGCGCGCTGTGAATGGGTTCGCGTGCTGCTGGCGCCGCTGGTGCGCGTGATTCGGGCGATTCCCGTGGCATCGTTCATCATTCTGGCGCTGTTCTGGCTGCCAAAGGAGCGCCTCAGCGCGTTTATTTCGTTTCTGATCTGCTTTCCCGTGTTTTACACGAACCTGCTTACCGGCGTGAAAAGCGTGGACGGACAGCTGATGGAAATGGCGGGCGTGTACGGTCTTGGGCCGGTAAAGCGGCTCAGGTATCTGTATCTCCCGGCGGTGCATCCATACCTTGTGGCCGCAGCGAACGTATCCGTGGGGCTTGCATGGAAAAGCGGCATTGCAGCTGAGGTGATTGCCGTGCCGCGCGGCTCAATCGGCGACCGGCTGTATGCGGCGAAGGTCTATCTGGAAACCGGCGATTTGCTTGCGTGGACGCTGACGATCGTGCTTTTGAGCTTGGCGTTCGAGGGTGTGGTAAAGGTGCTTTTGCGCTGGCTTGGCCGCAGACTAAGGGGGGGGAGCGCGAAATGACGGACGTTGTCGTTCAAGACCTTACGATGCGCTATGGCGCGCAGACTGTGCTTTCGCACTTCAGTCATCGGTTTTCCGCGGGGCGCGCGCATTGCGTGATGGGAGCCTCCGGCTGCGGAAAAACCACGCTTCTGCGCTTGATTGCCGGCTTGGAAACGCCGGAATCCGGCAGGATTGCAGGCGTGGAAAGGCCTGCGCTTCTCTTTCAGGAGGATCGGCTGTTTCCGCATTTGAGCGCACGAAAAAACGTGGCGCTTGTGCTGACCGGACGCGATGCGGATGCGCGTGCGGGAGACGCGCTCGAAGCGCTTGGGCTTGCGGACAGCATGGGAAAGCCTGCGTGCGAATTGAGCGGCGGCATGGCGCGCAGGGTCGCGATTGCGCGCGCCGTACTGTACGAAAGCGAGCTTTTGCTGCTGGATGAGCCGTTTCGAGGCTTGGACGAGCAGACGCATAGGCAGACGGCTGAATGGGTGAGAGAGCATGCGACCGGAAGGACGATTATCGCCGTAACGCACGACCGAGACGACGCCGGGACGCTGAATGCGGACGTGCTTGAAATGCAAAAAGCATAAATTGAGGAGGAAAGAACGATGGAGTATTGGATTCCTGCGTGCACCGGAAGGAGAATCGCCGTTTAAAAAGGATAGCGCATCGTCGTGGAGGACGTGGAGGGCGGACAGGTGGTGGATTTCTTTGCGGAGGCGGCGGAGAATACGCGCGAATTCCTGTCCACGGGCTTAACAATCGATTGCAATGAATCTCTTAAGCTGCGAATTGGCGATACGATTTATACAAACATGTATCGACCGATGTTGCGTGTGATTTCAGATGATGTGGGTGAGCACGACCTTCTGCATCCATGCTGCAGACCGGAAATGTATGACTTTTTTTATCGGAATGGTGCGGAGCATCCGAATTGTCTCGACAATATCAACGGGGCGCTCGGAGAGACGCGGCCGATAATTACGCCGGTGAATCTGTTCATGCATACAAAATCTATGCGGATGGAAGGATTTCCGTGGAAAGCTCGCTTTCGCGTGCAGGCGACAGGGTAGTGCTTGAGGCACTTATGGACGTTGTGCTGGGCGTGGCTGCGTGCAGCGTTTCCGAAAGCAAGTGCAACAGCGGAAAATGTACGCCGATACGGATTCTTGTGGAAGAACAATGAATCGAAGCCCTGCCGCGGCATGGAGAGAATCCGTCTGCGGCGGGGCTCTATTCGTGTGGAATGGCTCGGCTCGAAGCGTCCGCTGCGCGGATTGCGCGGGAAAACTCGGGCATTCAAATTCGCATGGACGAATAACGAAGCCCGCCGCGGCACGGAGAGAACCCGTCTGCGGCGGGGTCTTATCTATACGGGAATGGATTATTCAAAGTGTCCGCTGCGGAGACCGCGCAGGAAGGCCTCGAAATTGCGGGCGATGGTTTTTTCCTCGCCCGTTTCGGCATCCGAATACAAAACCTCCGGCTCGCCATTTACGCCGCACTTGCGGTAATCCAGAAATACCAGCGCGCGTCCGGGCTTAATGGTATTGCAAATGGCAACGCCGATGTCGGCGTTATGCCGCCAGCCCTCGGTGAGATAGCGGCTGCCGAATCGACCGCACAGGGAATAGGGCGCTTCGCGGCCGATGCCGAGAATGTCGGTGATCTGTATGAAGTCATCGTAGTCATGCGCGCCGGGGCAGAGGGGAAACCAGCCACGGTTTACAAGACCGCCGTTATGCTGCTTCATCAGCTCGATATAGCTGGCGGGCAGCTTGTAGCCCAGCTCCTGCTCCACGTCGCGGATGATTCGGTAATCGGGCGCGGCGCTCACGTGACGGCGCTCGGATTCGCGGGTATCGTGCCAGAAGTCCTCAAAATCAACGTCCGTCAGGCGCGGCAGGGGATCCGCCGCGATGATTTCATCGGCTTCAAAAACCTCGGCAGTCTCGATGGCTTCATCGGAGATGGGAGCCTCTGCCTCGGACGCCCCGAGGGCGGCTGCCGGGGCTTCATTCCCGACAGCCGTTTCCTCCGCGTGGTTTTCCTCGGCGGGTGCAGCTTTTTGCTTGCGGTGACGACCAAACCAGTCCTTTATGCCCATTTATAGCCTCCAGTCCTTCGGCTGAGAAGATCAGGATACGACCTTGAGTCCCAGCGTTGCCTTTTCACCGTTGATTTTCTGCTCGCGCACGGTTTCATCCTCGGCGGCAGGACGGTTCTCGACGGACAGCGCCAGCACGGCGCGCATCAGGTCTTCCTTGCCCTTTTCGATTACGGTGCTCAGGCGCTCGCTCGTTTGATAGGACAGCGCAATGCGGTCGGTAACCTCGAAGCCCGCGTCCTTGCGCATGGTCTGCACCTTGCTGATGACCTCGCGCAGGAAGCCCTCGTCGATCAGCTCGGGCGTCAGGTTCGTGTCCAGCACGACGGTGTAATCGCCTTCGCTCTGCGCTTCAAAGCCCGGCTTCTGCGTGAGACTGGTAAGCACGTCGTCCTTTTCCAGCTCAACAGGCGTGCCATCCAGCTCAAATTTCAGCGTTTCGCCGCGCTCGAAGGTGGAAACGACCTCGTTGCCGTCCAGCGTCTTCAGATGCTCACCGATTTTGCCCAGCAGCTTACCGTATTTTCTGCCCAGCGTGCGCATCTGCGGCTTGAGGTTGTAGGTGGTGAAGGCAGACGCATCGTCCACGAATTCGACGGCCTTCACGTTCAGCTCGTTCTTAATCAGCTGCGCGATTTCGTCGGACAGGCGCTTGCCCTTGACCAGACAGCGGGACAGCGGCTGGCGCACCTTGAGCGACGCGGCGTTGCGCGCGGCACGGCCCAGCTGCACCACGCTTTCCACCTCGGCCATGCCGGCCTCCAGCTCCTTGTCAACCTTGGAAAGATCGGCAGTCGGGAAGTCGCACAGGTGCACGGATTCCGGCGCGCCGGTCAGGTGACCGACGGCAAGATTGCGATAGATGTTTTCCGTCATGAACGGAATGTACGGCGCGAGCAGCTTGCTCAGCGTGAGCAGCACCGTATACAGCGTTTCGAATGCGGCGAGCTTGGAGCCTTCCAGTCCCTTGCCCCAGAAGCGCTCACGGTTCAGGCGCACATACCAGTTGGACAGCTCATCCACGAACTGCGCGATGGCGCGGCTGGTTTCGGTGGCCTTGTATTCCGCAAGACCCTTGTCCACAAAGTCGATCAGCGAATTCAGGCGCGACAGCACCCAGCGATCCATCAGTGTGAAGTCCTTCGGGTCAGCCTTGGTCTGCTCGGGCTCGTAATTGTCGATGGAGGCGTACAGCGTGAAGAACGCATAGGTGTTCCACAGCGTGCCCATGAACTTGCCCTGCATCTCGCTCACGAGGTCGCCGGAGAAGCGGGTGGGCAGCCACGGCGCGCCGTTGGCGTAGAAATACCAGCGCACGGCGTCCGCGCCCTGCTTGTCGAGCACGCTCCACGGGTCGACGACGTTGCCGATGTGCTTGGACATTTTCTTGCCCTCGGCATCCTGCACGTGACCCAGCACCAGCACGTTTTCAAACGGCGCGCGCTTGAACAGCAGCGTGGAGATGGCGGTCAGCGTGTAGAACCAGCCGCGGGTCTGGTCGATGGCCTCGCTGATGAAATCGGCGGGGAAGTTCTCCTCGAAAATCTCCTTGTTTTCGAAGGGATAATGCCACTGCGCGAAGGGCATGGAGCCGGAATCATACCAGCAGTCGATGACCTCGGGCGTGCGGTGCATTTCGCCGCCGCACTTTTCGCACTTCAGCGTAACCGCGTCGATGTAGGGACGGTGCAGCTCGATGTCGTCCGGGCAGTTGTCGGACATCCGCTTGAGCTCCTCAATCGAGCCGACCACGTGCATGTGCCCGCATTTGCACAGCCATACCGGCAGGGGCGTGCCCCAGTAGCGCTCGCGGGACAGACCCCAGTCAATGACGTTGTCGAGGAAGTTGCCCATGCGGCCTTCCTTGATATTTTCGGGCATCCAGTTCACGGCGGCGTTGGACTTCATCAGCGCGTCGTGCGCCTGCGTCATGCGGATAAACCACGTGGAGCGGGCGTAGTAGATCAGCGGCGTGTCGCAGCGCCAGCAGAACGGATAGTCGTGCTCAAACGGCGCGGCCTTTACCAGCAGTCCGCGCTCGTCCAGATCCTTCAGAATCAGCGGATCGGCCTTCTTCACGAACACGCCCGCCCACGGCGTTTCCTT
>CAZMGO010000114.1:0-7779 GCA_964565845.1 uncultured Oscillospiraceae bacterium
ATGATGGGGCGGCTTTGCTATACTTGTGCTGCATTCGGAAAACATCGCGCCCCGCAGTGGGCTTGAAGCGTTCATACGGCGCAAAAATCGTCGACGGCTGCGCGGACGATCAGACGGGAGAGGAAAAAATGACGGAGCGAATTGAAACGCTGAAAAGAAGCCAATGGAATCGGCTGCACCACGCCCTTCGAATCGACGTGCCGGCCGGCGTGAAGAATGCGTACCGCAGGCCGGAGGATTCGGACGCTCGGAGAACGGCGCTGCGGCTGAAGGCGGCGCTGGAGGCGGAAACGCCGGTGCTGCTGGCAGATGAGCTTATCGCCTTTACGCGCACGGTTCCCAACCTCCCCGGAATCTTTTCGGATGAGGAATGGGAGGAAATCCGGGAGAAGCACTTTATTCACGAGCGCGGCAATGTGAGCAACCTGTCGCCGGATTACGGAAGGGTCATTCGGCTCGGCCTGCTGCATTTCCGCGCGCGGCTTGGCGAGTCCGAGGAGCATCAGGCCATGCGAATGTCCATCGATGCGGTGCTTGACCTGACGCGGCGCTATGCGGAGACGGCGGCGCGCGAGGGACGGGACGACATCGCCGAAACGCTTCGGCGCGTGCCTGCCCATGGCGCGAGAAGCTTTCGGGAGGCGCTGCAGTCGCTGCGCATTCTGCACTTCTGCCTGTGGTGCGAGGGAAGCTATCACAATACGCTTGGGCGCTTTGACCAGTATATGATGCCCTATCTCGAACGCGATCTGAATTCGGGCGCGGAGACCGAGGAAAGCGCGCTGGAGCTCATAGAGGCCTTCTTCCTCGCGTGCAATCGGGACAGCGACCTTTATCCCGGCATGCAGCAGGGAGACAATGGCCAAAGCCTTGTGCTGGGCGGCATGACGGAGGATGGGGAGAACGGCTTTAATTTGCTGTCAAAGCTGTGCCTGAGGGCGTCGGGTGAGCTGAGGCTCATCGATCCGAAGATCAACCTGCGCGTGGACGGAAAAACGCCGCTGTGGGTCTATGAAATGGGCACGGAGCTGACAAAGCTTGGGCTGGGCTTTCCGCAGTATGAAAACGACGACATGGCGATTCCCGCGCTGAAGGCGCTCGGCTATGCGGAGGAGGACGCGAGAAACTATGCCATGGCGGCCTGCTGGGAATTTATCATTCCCGGGCGCGGCATGGAAATTCCGAACATCGGCGCGCTGCCCCTTGCCAATACGGTGGATGGGGTCATCCGCGAAAGGCTGGCGGACTGTGCGGATATGGAGGAGCTGAAGGCGCGGATTCGGGAGGACATTTTCCGGCGCGCGAGGGAGACAACAGAGGCCTGCAGAAATCTGTACGTGATTCCGTCTCCGTTTCTTTCGCTGTTTTTTGAGGGCTGCGTGGAAAACGCGCGGGACATTTCGCTGGGCTGCACGTACAACAACTGGGGGCTTCACGGCACGGGCTTGGCTGCGGCGGCGGACATGCTGGCCGCGGTGGATACGGCGGTGTTTCACGGCAGTGTCAAGGCCCAAACTCTGCTGGCGGCGATGGAGGCAAACTTTCAGGGCTATGACGCGCTGCGCGACGAGCTGCGAAACCATTGCCCGAAGATGGGCAACGACGATGACCGCGCCGACCAATATGCCTGCTGGCTGCTGGACACCTTTGCGGATTCCGTCGAGGGGCTCAGAAACGAGCGCGGAGGCCGGGTTCGAGCCGGCACGGGCAGCGCGATGTATTATGTTTCCCATGCGGAGAAGCTGGGCGCGACGGCGGACGGACGGGAGGCGGGCGTGCCGCTGCCGGCCAATTACGCGCCGTCTCTCGACGTAAGGCTGAATGGGCCGGTGTCGCTGATTCGCTCCTTTACCAAGCCGAGGCTCGGCCGAGCGATCAACGGCGGGCCGCTGACCATTGAGTTTTCGGACAGCGTTTTTACGCAGGAGGAATCCATCCGAAAGGCCGCGCAGCTGGTGCAGCTGTTCATTCTGCGCGGCGGGCATCAGCTTCAGCTGAACACGGTGAACCGGGAGCGGCTGCTGGACGCGCAGAAGCACCCGGAGAGCTATCGCAACCTGATTGTGCGCGTGTGGGGCTGGAGCGGGTACTTCGTGGAGCTGGACAGGTGCTATCAGGATCACATCATTCGCCGGGCGGAGCTTTTGCTATGAGCGAGGGAATCGTCTTCGACATTAAGGAATTTGCGGTGTTTGACGGCCCGGGCATTCGCACGACGGTGTTTATGAAGGGCTGTCCGCTTCGGTGTCAATGGTGTCATAATCCAGAAGGACTGTCGCCGAGGCCGCAGCTGATGGTCAGCCGTGCCGCCTGTGCGCACTGCGGCGCGTGCGAGGCCGCATGCCCCAGCCCCGGACACTGCCTTGCCTGCGGAAAATGCGTGCCGGCCTGCCGCGGGAACCTTCGGAAAATCGTGGGAGCCAAATGGCGCGCGGACGCGCTGATTCAGAGGCTTCAAAGGGACGAAGACGTATATGCGCTTTCCGGCGGCGGCGTAACCTTCTCCGGCGGCGAGCCGCTTCTGCAATGGACGTTTGTCAAGGAGGTTCTGGACGGCCTTTCCGGCGTGCACCGCGCGATTGAAACCAGCGGATACGCCTCCGACGAGGTGTTCCGTTCGGCGATGGAGACGTGCGACCTGATTCTGATGGATTGGAAGGTGTCCGACCCGGAGCTGCACAGGCGCTTTACGGGCGTGGATTCGGCGGGCATTCGCCGTCACGTCGAGATGCTTGCGCGGGGAAGCGTGCCGTTTATCCTGCGCATGCCCATCATTCCCGGCGTAAACGATAACCGGGCGCATTTTGAAACGGCGGCGCGCATGGTGGGGCATTCGCCGTCGCTTGTGCGCGTGGAGGTGCTGCCCTATCAGCGGGCGGCGGGCGCAAAGTATGAAATGGTGGGAAGGACGTATCACCCGGACTTTGACGAGGCCGCGGAAATGCGCTTTTTCACGGATTGCTTTTCGAATGCGGGAATTCCGTTTCGGCTGCTTCGGTGAGATGCGTCTCTTCACGGCTGGGCGGAGGATTGTCAATTTTGTGTCGGGATTTCTTCATTGACAGTTCATTCGTCATCCGATATAATGGTAGACAAAGCTCAGTGATGTTCGGGAGTGAGGGCCTTGAAGCAGAGGGTGATTTTCGGCACTCTGTTCGCGCTGATAACGGTGGGCATGATTGTTTTGTGCGAGCCGACGCGCGTTGTCTTTTTTGTGGTATGTGCGCTGATTGCGACGCATGAGATGCGCGGGGCGCTGAAAAAATGCGGCTATCATCCGCTGGCGTGGCCGGTGGCGACGCTGTGCGTGTCCAGCACGCTGCTTCTGTATTTCGATAAGGCCGGATACGTCTTCCCGGTGTTCATGATTATCATGATTGCGCTGTTCGGGCAGATGATTCTGGGCGGGAAAATCAGCGTGAAGGACGTGTTCAGCACGCTGGCTGTGTGTGCCTATCCGGTGTCGCCGCTGCTTCTGATGGTGTATATTTCCGTAAACGAGGCAATTTGGGCGGCGGTGTTTCTGAACAGCATTCTGCCCGCCATTGTCAGCGACACGTTCGCGCTGTTTGGCGGAAGGCGATTTGGAAAGCACAAGCTGTCTCCGCACATCAGCCCGAAAAAGACCGTGGAGGGACTTGTGTGCGGGCTTGTCTGCGGAACGCTGTCCGGCTTTGCAGTGTACGGAATTCTGCATGCGTTCGGCCGGGGCGTGATTCCGCTGTGGGCGGTGATCGCGGCGGCGCTGGCATCCGCATTAGCGGGCGCGCTGGGCGACCTTGCGGCGTCCTCGGTGAAGCGCGCGGCGCAGATTAAGGATTACAGCCACCTGATTCCCGGCCATGGCGGCATGCTGGATCGCGTAGACAGCGCGCTGTTCGCAATCCCCGTGTGCTACATGATTTACGCGCTGTTTGTATGAGCGCGCGGAACGCTTCATTTGAAAATTCGCGGGCAGAAGGAAGTCTCCTTCTGCCTGTTATACGTATAAGAAAGCGCGGTTCGGAGCAAAATTTAACCCGTTCACGCGAAAAATAAAAATTCGAATCATTGACAAACGCAGGAACGAATGGTAAGATATATGAGTTTGATTATGCATAGAAGGGAAGGGTTCGCATGCTCGAAAAGCTGAAGACCGATCCGAAGACCGTAGGCATGCGCACGACGATCCGCGCCATCGAAAACGGAGAAGCCGTGTACGCCTTTCTTGCGGACGACGCCGACGTTTTCATCACCCGCCGCGTGCAGGAGCTGTGCCAGCAAAGGAACGTGCCCTACGAGCGGATTCGGACGATGAAGGAGCTGGGGGAGGCCTGCGGCGTGCAGGTGCCCACGGCGTGTGCGGCCATCAAACGGCACGCCTGAAACACGATGTACTCTTCCAGGGTTGCGGAAGCGTATATATTCCAAATTTGACTCGTGACTGAGGAGGTGTTTCCATGCCCACGATCAATCAGATGATCCGTCAGGGTAGGGAAAAGAGGACCAGCAAATCCAACTCGCCGATTCTGCAGAAATGCCCGCAGAAGCGCGGTGTTTGCCTGTCCGTCAAAACGCTGACGCCCAAAAAGCCGAACTCCGCGCTTCGCAAGATCGCCCGTGTTCGTCTGACCAACTCCATCGAAGGTACCTGCTACATCCCCGGCATCGGCCACAACCTGCAGGAGCACTCGGTTGTGCTGATCCGCGGCGGCAAGGTTCGCGATCTGCCCGGCGTGCGCTACCACATCATCCGCGGCGCGCTGGATACCGCCGGCGTTGCCAAGCGCATGCAGGGTCGCTCCCTTTACGGCGCCAAGAGGCCCAAGAAGTAATTTCCGGCAAGCCGCGCGGCGTCTGAACCCTGCTTCGTCTGAAGGAACGCGGACGGGGCGGCAAGTAGGGTGCGGCTGCGGGCGAAGGGAAGAGCGCCAACGATTCCCGGAGCGTTTGCCTGTTGCTGAATGAACCTTTCGACCGCTGAACATTGAGGAGGGACTATAATGCCCAGACGTGGATTTATCCCGAAGCGCGACGTGCTTCCGGATCCTGTATACGGCACGGTGATCGTCACCAAGCTGATTAACCAGATGATGTATGACGGAAAGCGCGGCGTCGCGCAGTCCGTTTGCTACAGCGCCTTTGAGCAGGTCGCCGAAAAGACCGGCAAGGACGCCAACGAAGTATTCAACCAGGCGATTGCCAACATCATGCCCGCGCTGGAAGTCAAGGCGCGCCGCGTTGGCGGTTCCACCTATCAGGTGCCTGTTGAGATTCGCCCCGAGCGTCGTCAGACGCTGGCTCTGCGCTGGCTGGTCATGTTCGCCAGAAAGCGCGGCGAGCGCAACATGTCTGACCGTCTGGCCGGCGAAATCATCGATGCTTCCAATAACACCGGCAACGCCGTAAAGCGTCGCGAGGATATGCACAAGATGGCGGAGGCGAACAAGGCGTTCGCGCATTACCGCTGGTAATCGAGCGCCCTATGGCGTTTTGCGCGCGGCCGGCAATGTGCGACTGCACTTGTTCCATATGCCGCGCGCTTATGAATTTTGGCGGGTCTCCACGCGAGAAACCGCAGCGGCGGGCAATGCCCGCAAATTGATGAAAGGACGTAACACCTGTGGCGAGATCGCATTCACTTGATCATGTACGCAACATCGGCATCATGGCACACATCGACGCCGGAAAAACCACGACGACCGAACGCATCCTGTTTTACACGGGGCGCACGCATCGCCTTGGCGAAGTGCACGAAGGCATGGCCACGATGGACTGGATGGAGCAGGAGCAGGAGCGCGGCATCACCATCACCTCTGCCGCAACCACCTGTGAATGGCGCGGACACCAGATCAACATTATCGACACGCCTGGCCACGTTGACTTCACCGTGGAGGTGGAACGCTCCCTTCGCGTGCTCGATGGTGCCGTGGCCGTGTTCTGCGCAAAGGGCGGCGTGGAGCCGCAGAGCGAAACGGTATGGCGTCAGGCCACCAAATACTCCGTGCCGCGTCTGGCCTATGTAAACAAGATGGACATCACGGGTGCCAACTTTTTCCGCGTTGTGAAAATGATGCGCGAGAAGCTGCACGCGAACGCGGTGCCGATTCAGCTGCCCATCGGCGCGGAAAATACCTTTAACGGCATTATCGACCTGATCCATATGAAGGCGGAGATCTATAAGGACGATCTCGGCACGACGATGGAAGTGGACGATATTCCCGAGGCATACCGCGAGCAGGCGGAAGAATACCACAACCAGCTGATCGAGGCCGTCGCCGAAACCGATGACGAGCTGATGGAAAAGTTCTTTGAAGGAAACGAGCTCACGATCGACGAGATCAAGGGCGCGATTCGTAAGGCAACCATCGCCGGCAAGATGAACCCCGTTCTGTGCGGTACGTCGTATCGCAACAAGGGCGTTCAGCCGCTGCTTGATGCGGTTGTGGACTATCTGCCTTCTCCGCTGGACGTTCCCCCGGTAAAGGGAACAACAAAGAATAAGGGCGAGGAAATCGAGCGCGCAGCCTCCGATGACGAGCCCTTCGCCGCGCTGGCCTTCAAGGTCATGGTGGATCCGTTTGTCGGCCGTCTGGTGTTCTTCCGCGTATATTCCGGCAGCATCAAGTCCGGCAGCTACGTCTATAACGCCACCAAGGGCAAGCGCGAGCGCATCGGCCGCATTCTTCGCATGCATGCCAATCACCGCGAGGAGGTCGACGAGATCTGCGCCGGCGACATTGCCGCCGCCGTGGGCTTCAAGGATACCACCACCGGAGACACGCTGTGCACCGAAAACAAGCCGATTATTCTTGAAAGCATGGAATTCCCCGATCCGGTTATCCGCGTGGCCATCGAGCCGAAGACCAAGGCCGGCCGCGACAAGATGACGGATGCGCTGATGCGCCTTGCGGTGGAGGATCCTACGTTCAAAACCTACACCGACGAAACCACCGGACAGACGATCATTGCCGGCATGGGCGAATTGCATTTGGAGATCATCGTTGATCGACTTTTGCGCGAGTTCCACGTGGAAGCCACCGTCGGCAAGCCCCAGGTTGCGTACAAGGAGTGCGTCCGCAAGCCCGCGAAGGCGGAGGGCCGCTTCGTGCGTCAGACCGGCGGTCATGGTCAGTATGGCCATTGCGTGATCGAGCTGAGTCCGCTCGAGCCGGGCAGCGGCTACGAGTTCGTCGACAAGACGGTCGGCGGCGTGGTTCCGAAGGAGTTCATCCAGCCGATTTCGGACGGCGTGAAGGAGGCGGCGCTTTCCGGCTGCTTAGGCGGCTACGAGGTGGTCGACTTCCGCTGCACGCTGCTGGACGGCTCGTATCACGAGGTTGACTCCAGCGAAATGGCGTTCCACATTGCCGGCTCTCTGGCGTTCAAGGAGGCCGTTAAGAAGGCCGACTGTGCGCTGATGGAGCCGGTTATGAAGGTGGAAATCGTCGTTCCCGACGAGTACCTGGGCGGCGTAAACGCGGATATGGCTTCGCGCCGCGGACGCATCGTCAACACCGACACCAACGGCGATCTGCACGTGATCGACGCCATGGTGCCGCTGAGCGAGATGTTCGGCTACGCGACCGACCTGCGTTCCCGCAGTCAGGGCAGGGGCACGTTCACGATGCAGTTCGCTCAGTATGAGAGCGTTCCCAAGAACGTTGCCGCAAAGATTCTGGGCGCGGCAAACTACGTAAACCAGTAAAGGGTTTGCCGAACGAATTGATAATGGAGGTTGAGCGAAATGGGCAAGGCAAAATTTGAGCGCAATAAGCCGCACGTAAACATCGGCACGAT
>CAZMGO010000115.1:0-7460 GCA_964565845.1 uncultured Oscillospiraceae bacterium
GCTTATTCTATGACAGGGCTTTTATTTCTCTGTCCGTTGGTTGGGGAACGGTCCAACTGCAGCAGACCCTCTTTATGCTTGAATTCTTCGGGTTCCGGCTTCAAAATCTGCAAGGAAACGGTTTTCTATAGCAAAAAACGCGCGCCCCACCGTATATGCGGCTGGGGTCGATTGGAATTCGAGAGGGCTTTCGGTTCCCGCAAGCTTTCCTGTAAGCTTTTATGGTCTGGCGGCCCGAAGCGCAACTTCGGGTCGTTTTTTGTGCTCGGGGCTTTACAGGCGTGATATAATAAGAGAAAGCAGGAATTTCATGGCAATCACACGACTGTATACGGAGGCGGCAGACTATGCATGACGAGCTCACGAAGGTGGACATTCAAAAAATGCAGCAGGAAATCGACTATCGCACGCATGAGCAGCGTCCGAAAATCATCGAGGACGTGAAAACCGCGCGCGCATTCGGCGACCTGAGCGAGAACTACGAATATAAGGCAGCCAAGCAGGAGCTGCGCCGGTGCGACAGCCGTATTCGCTTTCTGAAGCGCATGATTGCTTCTGCAAAGGTGATTGACGCGACCAGCAAGGACGATGAGGTCGGCTTATTTGACAAGGTGGAGCTGTTCTATGAGGAGGACAACGAAAGCGAGATCATCGAGCTGACGACCACGCTGCGCCGCGATGTATTCCATCAGTGCATCAGCAAGGAATCGCCGCTGGGAAAGGCCATTATGGGACGGAAGGTTGGAGACCGCGTGCTCGTAAAGGCCAGCGACACGGTGAGCTATTTTGTACAGATTCGCTCCATCGAGAAGGGTACGGACGACGAAAGCCTGCCGATACGCCAGTTCTGACGCGCAGCCGAGCAGCGTTTCTTCACGGGGCGGAGCACCCCATCAAGCGATGGGAGTATCAAAATGCAAGCGCTTTTTTCGCTCATTCTTACCGTTATTATCGCTGCAGACGCTTGCGCTTATCGTCGTTTTGTTGTATGATATGCAGGATGAAGGAATAATAACGCCAACCAAGGGGGAACTTCCATGTATCTGTATAATTCCGCTTCCCGTAAGAAGGAAGAATTTAGACCCAATCATCCGGACATCGTGAAGATGTATACGTGCGGGCCGACGGTGTATCATTTTGCGCACATTGGCAATCTGCGTTCCTATATTATGGAGGATGTTCTGGAAAAATACCTGCGCTACGTTGGCTACAACGTGAAGCGCGTGATGAATATTACCGACGTGGGTCATCTGACCAGTGATGCCGACGAGGGCGAGGACAAGATGCTGAAGGGCGCGCGCCGTGAGCACAAGACCGTGATGGAAATCGCGCAGTATTACACCGATGCGTTCTTTTCCGACTGCCGGAAGCTGAACATCAAGCGGCCGGACGTTGTGGAGCCTGCGACGAGCTGCATTGACGAGTATATCCAAATCATCCAGAAGCTGATGGACACGGGGTATGCCTATTTTGCCGGTGGAAACGTGTATTTTGACACGTCGAAGCTGGAAAAGTACTATGTATTCAATGATTTTGACGAGGAGGATTTGGCGGTCGGCGTGCGCGAGGGCGTGGAGGCGGACGAAAACAAGCGCAATAAGAACGACTTTGTGCTGTGGTTTACCAAATCCAAGTTTGAGGATCAGGCGCTGAAATGGGATTCGCCGTGGGGCGTCGGATACCCGGGCTGGCACATTGAGTGCTCCGGTATCTCCATGAAGCATCTGGGCGAGGATCTGGATATTCACTGCGGCGGCATCGACAACGCCTTCCCGCATCATACCAATGAAATCGCGCAGTCCGAGGCCTATCTGGGTCACAGATGGTGCAATTACTGGATGCATGTATACCATCTGAACACCTCGGGCGGAAAAATGTCCAAGAGCAAGGGCGAGTTTCTCACGGTTTCGCTCTTGGAGGAAAAGGGCTATGATCCGTTGGCGTACCGCCTGTTCTGCCTGCAGAGTCATTATCGGCGCGGACTGGTGTTCACGTGGGAGAATCTCGACAACGCGCAGACGACCTACAGCAAGCTGATTGCGAAGGTCGCCGCGTTGAAGCCCGCGGGCGCAGAGTTTGACGAGGAAGCGCTGAAGGTGCTTGATGCGAAGCTCCGCGCGGCGCTGGATAATGATCTGAACACGTCGCTGGCGGTAACGGCGCTGTATGACGCGCTGAAGTACAATACGAACGATGACACCAAGCTGGAGGCGCTGAGAAGGTTTGATTCCGTGCTGGGGCTGGACATTGTGCAGAAGGGCGAAACGCGCCGCGAGGAGTTGAAGAAGCAGCAGGCAAAGGCAGGCACCTTCGCCGTGACGTTTGACGGCTGCGGCGAGAACCCGGAGGTGGAGGCGCTTCTGAAGGCACGGCAGGATGCAAAGAAGGCGAAGAATTTCGCCGAGGCGGACGCGATTCGCGCGCGCGTGACGGAGATGGGCTACGCGATTGAGGATACCGCGAACGGCCCGAAGGTTCGAAGGGCATAAACCGGACGCCGGCGTTCGAAAGGACGTCGGCGTTTTTGGAAAGCTCGGGAGAGCTGCAAAGCGGGCGCCCGCGGGAGTGCTTTCATGCGGGCAGGCAGCGCTGCGAAGACGTATGCGGGCGAAAACGGAAGGGGATACCTTCTGCTGAAGTGAGGCGGAGGAACTTGGAAAAGGTGGTGCTTGGTCTGTCGGACGGCGTGGATTCTGCGGTGGCGGCGCGCGTTTTGATGGATCGGGGCTATGAGGTGCACGGCGTGTATCTGGACATTGCTGGAGCGGACGCCCGGGCAGACGCGCAGGCAAGTGCGGAACGGCTGGGCCTGGAGCTTCGGGTGGTGGACATTCATGAGGAGCTGGAACGGCATGTGTGCGAGCCGTTTCTGCGCGCGTATCTGGCGGGACGAACGCCGAATCCGTGCATCGGCTGCAATCCGGAGGTCAAGCTTCCGGCGCTTCTGAGGCGTGCGGACGAATTGGGCGCGCATTGGATTGCGACCGGGCATTATGCGCGCTGCGACGGGCAGAATCTCTATATGGGCAATTCGGACTGCGACCAGAGCTATATGCTGGCACGGCTAAGTCCGACGCAGGTTTCGCGGCTTCTGCTTCCGCTGGGCGAATATCAGAAAACGCATGTGCGCGAAATGGCGGCAAGGATTGGGCTGGAGGTAGCCAATAAGCCGGACAGCCGCGAAAACTGCTTCATCAAGGGGCAGACCTATGCGGAATGGCTGGAAGGTCGAGTGAATACACCGGGGCCGGGCGCGGCGCGGCTGGGCAGCGAGACGATTGGCATGCACGAGGGCATTCATCATTACACCGTCGGCCAGCGTTGGCCGGAGCTGTTTCATGAGCGCAGACTGTATGTATCGGCCATTCACGCCGAAAGCAACGAGCTGGAGCTGTGCCTGTGGGATGACCTGTTCAAGCATGAGTTTGACATTGCCGATGTCAGCTTCGTAAACGGAAGGGCACCCGGCACGGAATTCCGGGCGGCGGTGCGCGTGCGTCATACGCGCTGGGAAACGCCGGGGTGCACGGTGCGGCTCACGGAACGGGGCGCGCATGTAACGACCGATGAACCCGTGCGTGCGCCTGCGCCGGGTCAGGCAGCGGCGCTGTATGACGGTGAACGCCTGCTGGGCGGCGGGTATATCGTTTAATGCGATAGGAAGAAAGAAGAACGACTGAAGGTGGAATTTGATGGCTTTTTCAATTGTGCTTGGGAATATGGTGATGATTTTTCTATATGTCGTCTGCGGATTTCTGCTGATTCGCGCGGGAAAGGGGCATGAAAGCCACGCCAAGACACTTTCGGCTATTCTGCTGTATATCTGCTGCCCGGGGATGATTATCAGCACGTTTCAGGCAATGGAGTACAGTCAGGCGGATTTCGAAAAAATCGTCTGGTTCTTTCTTCTGTCGATGCTGGCGCAGCTTGCGGTATTCGGCGCGTTGTTTCTGGCGTTTCGAAGGCGGTTTGAACAGGCAAAATACCGCATCCTATCCGTTGCATCGGTGTGGGGAAACGTGGGCTTTTTCGGGCTGCCGGTCGTCACGGCGCTGTTTCCCTCGGAGCCGCTGGTGGGCTGCTACAGCTCGGCGTATCTGATTGGAATGAATCTGCTGGTATTCACAATCGGCGTGTACGCCATCAAGCGGGATCCGAGCTATATTTCCATACGCGCCGCCGTGCTCAATCCCACAACGCTCGCCACGCTGGTGGCGCTCCCGTTGTATCTGCTGAAGATTCGGCTGCCTGAGAGTCTGAACGGTGCGCTTTCGCTGCTTGGAAAGACGACTACGCCGTTGTGTATGATCATGCTGGGCATGAGGCTTGCGAGCGTGGAGCTGAAAAGGCTGTTCAGCCGACCGTTTGTGTACGGCGTATGCGCAATGAAGCTGATTGTGTATCCGCTTGCGGCATATGGCGTCGTTCTTCTGATTCCGGGACTGGATGAGACGTTCCGCGCCTGCATGCTGATTTTGAGCGCGGCGCCCTCGGCGGCGGTCATTCTGTCGCTGGCAGAGCTGCATCGCTGCGAGCAGGAGCTGAGCGCCAATGTGGTTTTGCTTACGACGCTTGCAAGCATCGTGACGCTGCCGCTTCTGTCGCTGCTGATTGCCTGACGGTACTCGTTATGAGGGAGCGTCGGGCGGCACGGCGGCATATTCGCTGCGGAGCCGTTCAACGAGGCGGCGAATGCGGTCGCGCGCCTCGGATTGCATGAGCGCATCCTGCGCGCGGTCGGTCTGCCCGTCGCCCATCAGCGCGACAAACTGGCTCACCTTCAGGCCGAGCGCATCCTGCATATCGCTGTCTGAGCCGCGCGGGGAAACCAGATAATAGCATACAAGCGAATCGCTCTGGCCAATGCGGTGGGCGCGATCCTCTGCCTGCGAGTGCACGGCAGGCGACCAGTCCAGCTCGCCGAACACGACGCAGCTGGCACGCTGCAAATTCAGGCCGCTTGCGCTTCGAAGGGAAACGACGCATAGATTCGTCGTTCCTTCCATGAAGGCGCGGGCGGCCGCGTCCTTTTTGGCGTCGTTCTCGCGTCCGGTGATAAAGGCCGGGCGAAACGGCTTCAGCTCCTTTGCGTAGATGTCCATCACGGCGTGATGATGCGCCATGAGCAGCACTCTTTCGCCGCTCTCCAGAAGCGCGCGCACGAAGGCGGCAATGTAGGGTGCCTTGGCGACGCCGGTGGCCTGTCGCTGGGTCTGGGAAATCTGATCCTCAATCAGCGCGCGCGCGGAGGCGGTTTCCGCGCCGTCAAGCAGATGCAGCTGCTCGGCCACGGGACGCATCAGCTCGCGGTAGACTCGATCGTCCCAATCGATTTCCTGCACCAATCGGCGCTTGGGCGGCAGCTCCTTCAAAACCTCGCTCTTCACGCGGCGCAGCATCAGACCCTCGCGCCGAAGATGCTCGCCCAGCAGCTCCGGCTTTGCCACGATCATGCTGCCGTAGCCATAGCACCACTCGCGGGAGAAGCTCTCCCAGTCGCCTAAAAAGTGGAAATCGATGATGTTGACGACGTTCCAGATTTCACCGCCGTTGTTGTAAATCGGCGTGCCGGACAGGCCGATGACGTTTTCGGACGCCTCGGAAAGCAGGCTGGCGGCGGAATATTTCTCCGTGCCGGAATGGCGCAGCTCCTGAATCTCGTCAAAGATGACGCAGCCGAAACGATAGTCCGGCAGCGCCGTTTTCCAGCCGCGCAGTAGAAGGTAGTGAACGATGTACACATCGGCTTCGGGCAGGTCGTAGGGCTTTAGCCCGCGAACGACATGCACACGCAGGCTCCCGTCAGGCTTCAGAAAGCGCTCGCATTCGCGCACCCAGTTGCGCACCAGATGCGGCGGCACGACGATCAGCGCCGGATAGGCGCGCAGCGTGGCGAAAAATGCCAGCGCCTGCACAGTCTTTCCCAGACCCATTTCGTCGGCAAGCAGGCAGCGTCGGCTGTTTAGAAGAAAGCCTACGCCGAGCTTTTGAAACGGCATCAGCTCACCGCGGAATTCGTCGCCCGGCGGTGTAACGGAGACGGGCGCGGCAAGGCTTTGCTCGCGGCGAATGGCGTACTCGCGCGCATCCTTCAGCGCGTCCTCCCAGCGGGCACGGTCGGATTCCTTTATCTGAAGGGGATAGCGCAGCATCAGCCAGTTCAGATCACCGACGATGCGCCTGTGCGCCGTGAAGCGCGCTACGCCCCGACCGCGGCCGTCGCAGCCGGGGAAAAGGCGCTTGGCCAGCTCCGTTACGCAGGGCTCGCCCTTGATCGTCCAGCATTTGGAACGGCGGTTATAGGAAAGCGTGCCGTAGGTGTGCGCGCCCTCGGGAACGTTCGAAAGATAGATTGGATATTCCTGCTCGTTCACGGAAGCGACACCCCCCACAGACGGTTGAGCGTAAACAAGATTACGGGCTTTCCGCGGCATGTACTCGGCAGCGAAAGCGCGCGCTGGGATACGACAATCAGCGCGTCCAGCTCCTTGCAGGCAAGGTATTTATCCATCTGGCGCAGCAGACGGGCGCGCTCCGGGCGGCTTTTCTTGACCTCAATGCCCACGGAGCCCGCCAGAAAATCGATGCGCGCGCCGCCGGGCAGCCTTGCCTCGTGCGTATAAGCGATGCCGGCCTCGTCAAGCGCCGTGGCAATCAGCGCATGCAGGTCGTATTCGCCCGGCGCGGCGGGCGTGCGCACGGCGGAGAGCGCGGACAGGATGGGGCTTACGAAATCAGTCACGGAACGTCTCCTTACGCTTCGCACGCCGCCCGAAGGGACGGCGTGCACATTTGGAATGCGGATTACAGGCGGAGGTTCTCGCCCTTCAGTCCCACGAAGGCGCCGGTTTTGTCAAGACCGCTTTCAGGGTGTGCAATCAGCCATTTGTTCACATGGGTGAGCAGCCGATCCTCCTTTGTGTGCGCCTTGCCGCGGCAGGCAGGCAGCGGCTCGTTGGTTCCCTTGGGCAGCACGACGACGCAGCGGAAACCTTCGTTTTCGCCGGCGCTGAGGGGAGCGTAATGCAGCGTGGTGGAATAAAGTTCAACCAGCGTGCCCTTTTTTACGAGAAACGCCTGCATTTTGCCGGTGTCATAGGTATAGTCGCGGCCGATGTCCTGCCGCTTGCCGACGAGCAGAATCAGGTCGGTGCAGGCAAGGTTCAGCTCGGAATCACGGTGATATTCCACGGCGTTCAGAAGATGGTTGCGTCCGTTGCAGAAGCCAATCTGAATGGGCATGCCGCCGTAAAATTCCTCGGAAAGCTGCTTGCCTATTTTCAGCCCCTCGAGATCGTGAACGGAAGGCTCGTAAACGGCCCTGTCGCTCGGACATTCGGTTTTTTCCATCTCTTCAAGGAGAGAGCGGAGATAGTATCCCTTGATTACTCTTCCAAAGGGCTTGAAGGCGCGGCCGGTTACGGGCTTGATCGTCATTCGTATCTTCCTTCCAAAACAAA
>CAZMGO010000116.1:0-7434 GCA_964565845.1 uncultured Oscillospiraceae bacterium
AACCTTCGATTGCTGTCGCGGGTCAGTTAATGTCGCGAAATACTTTTGAATCACCATAATCACCTCTTTTGTATTCTTCGACATAGATTGAGCAAAATCCTTTTGGTAATAAAAATGTAATATTTTAATTGTCCTTTAACTCGTGCGTTTGCCCTGGCTTATGAAAATTTTATCAATCGGAAACAGCTTCTCCGTGGATTCACAGACATGGGCGCGCAGGGTCGCCGCCGACGGCGGAGAAACGCTTGAACTGGGAAATTTGTACATCGGCGGCTGCTCGCTTGAGCGGCACATGGAAAACGTGCGCAGCGGGGAAGCGGCGTATGAGTACTTTGTGAATAACGAGAGCATCGGCTGTGCGTCGGTGCGCACAGCGCTTTTGGACGAGAAATGGGATTATGTGACCGTGCAGCAGGCCAGCCATTTCAGCGGCAAGCCGGAAACGTATTTCCCGTTCATTGAAGAGCTGGCGGATTATGTGCGCGCGCTCGCGCCGTCAGCGGAAATTGTTGTGAACGAAACGTGGGCTTATGAGCATGGCAGCACACATCCGGCCTTTGCGGATTACGGCTTCAATCGATTTCAAATGCATGCCAGCCTGAGCGAGGCCTATCGGAGGGCTGCGAGGGCGATTGGCGCGCGAATCATTCCAGTGGGCGAGGCCGTGCGAATTGCGCGCGAGAACGCGGCGTTTGACCCGGAGCGCGGCGGCACGCCCCTGACGCGCGATGGCTTTCACCTGTCGCTGTACGCCGGACGGCTGCTGGCAGGATTGACGTGGTATGAGTTCTTCACGGGGCGCGACGCGCGAGAGAACCGTTTTGTACCCGCACGATACGAATACGCCGGCAAGAATCCCGCGACGGACGAAAGGATGCTTGTTCCCGTTCCGTCCACGATGCCCGCACAGGAGCAGCTTGCAATTCTTCGAGCTGCGGCGCATGCGGCGGTGACAGAGAAGCACTGAACGCTGATTGGCAGGGAAAAAGAAGGAATCCCCCGCAGAGAGGCAGATTCTCGGCGGGGGATTCCGTTTTTTTTGGTGTGCCCAGCATGTGAAACGGATAGGCGGTGAAGAACCAATATGCGCGCGGCAGTCTTGACGCAGCCAACGGCATCGCGCGCATCCGTCATTCATCGACGGGCCTTGCGGTTGGAAGTGCCTGCGGAATGAGCGGCTTAAAGGGTACGTGCTTTCCGCAATGCGGGCATTCGTAGAGGGAAGAAGGCATAAAGCCTTCGACGCTCAGGGCATACGGGCGTCCGCAGGCAGTGCAGAGGCTGACGGTAGGGTCGAGATCGTCAAAATCCTCGTCCGCCTCTTCGGCCTCCTCGTCCTCGTCCTCGTCCTCCTTGCCGGCATTGGGCTTAAGAATGCGCAGATGACCGCGTGTGCGGGGCGCATCCTCTTTCTCGTCCTCGTCGAAGTCGTCGCCCGGGAAAGCGTCGGACTTATTGCGAGCCTCGAGATCGGCCAGATCGTCGTCAATAGAGGAGACGTAGTCATTCAGCTCCTGATATTCGTTGATCAGCGCGTCCACGGTCTCGGTCAGGCCGTCAAGCACCTCGATCATGAGGCAGGTGAGTCGGGTGGCCGGTTCGTTTGGGTCGGCGCCCAGACTGTCGCGCAAGCCCTTCAGATAACCGATTTTCTGTGTGAGATCGTGCATGGGTTCCTCCTGTGCCTGCGTCCCGCCGGGACGCGGATTCTGAAAAAAGCGGAAGCGTCGGCAGGCGACGATTCCGCTTTTGTGAACCGGGACGGGTGCCGCTTTTACACGCGGTTGAGGTACTCGCCGGTACGGGTGTCGATGTGGAGCTTGTCACCGATTTCGATGAACAGCGGCACCTGCAGGGTGAAGCCGGTCTCGACGGTGGCGGGCTTGGTGGTGTTGGAAGCGGTGTCGCCCTTGAAGCCGGGCTCGGTGTGGGTGACCTCGAGATCAACGAAGGTCGGAGCCTCGACGCTGAACGGAGCGCCCTTGTAGAAGCGAATCGTAGCTTCGGTGTTCTCCTTCATGAAGGGAATGCTGTCTTCTACCTGCTCCTTGGGCAGCGCCAGCTGCTCGAAGGTCTCGTTGTCCATAAAGTAGAACAGATCGCCGTCGTTATAAAGATACTGCATGACCTTCGTTTCGATGATGGCCTTGGGCATCTTATCGGTGGGGTTGAAGCTGCGTTCAACGACCGCGCCGGTGATGATGTTTTTAATCTTGGTGCGAACGAAAGCGGCGCCTTTGCCGGGCTTCACGTGCTGGAAGTCAACGATCGTCCAGATGCCGCCATCCCATTCCACCGTAAGGCCTTTTTTGAAATCGCCAGCTGTTACCATGGGGGTTCCTCCTCTGAATATAAGATCGGGGCGTTGATCAAACAACAATCAGTTGCTTGGGGGTCGTGACGGGGTTTTCGAAACCGTCTTCGGTGACGATGACCGTATCCTCAATGCGGCAGCCGCCAACGCCGGGAACGTAAACGCCCGGCTCTACGGTGACCACATGACCCTTTTGTAGGATGGTTTCCGAGCGGAAGCTCAGGTTGGGTCGCTCATGAATAAACAGACCCACACCGTGACCCAAGCTGTGCCCGAACGCGCCGGGGTACTTGGCCTCAAGCTGGTCACGGGCAATTTTGTCGATGTCACGGCACACGGCACCGGGCTTAACAGCCGCTTCGGACGTGAGCTGCGCTTCGAGAACCGCGTCATAAATCGCGTGAAGCTCGCTCGAAATTTCTCCGACGGCGATAGTGCGCGTCATGTCGGCGCAGTAGCCGCCGAACTTTGCGCCGAAATCGAACGTAACAAGCTCGCCCTTTTCGATGACCTTGTCGGAGGGCACGGCGTGGGGCAGCGAGCCGTTTACGCCGGAGGCCACGATGGTATCGAAGGCGCAGCCCTCGCTGCCGCGCAGGCTCATGAAGTGGTTAAGCTCCGCGCACGCGCGCTTTTCCGTCATGCCGGCATGAATGACGCCGAGAAGGTCGTCAAACGCCTGACAGGAAATGGTCAGCGCCCTGCGGATGCAGTCAAGCTCGCCCTCGTCCTTTACCGTGCGCATTTCAAGCGCGGTTTCCGGCAGCGCATTCAGGTGAATGCCGGGCAGAGCCTTTTCCATGCTGCGCAGACGGCTGACGGTGACGACGTTTTCCTCGATGGACAGCTCGTGAAGACCGGCTTTTTCAAGCGCCTCTGCGACAATGGCGTTGACGCCGCGGTCGGAACCGGTGCGATCGAGGTCACAGAACGGACTCTGGCGCTGCGCCTGCTCGACGTAGCGGAAATCGGTAATGATCACGGCGCGATCGGGCAGGACAAGAAGACTGCCTTCGCCGGTATAGCCGGTGAGATAGCGAATGTTTATGGGATCGTCGTACAGCGCGCACGAAACGCCCCTTGAACGAAGACCGTCTATGCGGTTCATAACACACCCTCCGCTTCCAGACACATATATATTAAGTATATCACATCAAGCCGCGGTTGAACAGAGCTTTTCTGAAAAGTTCCAATAAAATTTATTTCGGGCATTGTAAGGATGACGCCTTCGTGGTAAAATGACAGCGTCGATATAGGCTCATCCGTGAGGAGGAAAAGCATGGCTGATATGGCACAGATTGCCCGCGCGGTGGAAAGCGGCAGAAGAAAGGTCGTAGACCAGCTGGTGCGCGAGGCGCTGGCGCAGGGCGAGAAGGCAGAGCGAATTTTGAACGAGGGCTTGGTCGCCGGCATGACGAGCATAGGCGAGCAATTTAAAAACGGCGAGGTGTACGTGCCCGAGGTTCTCGTGGCGGCGCGCGCGATGAAAACGGGCGCGGAGCTTTTGAAGCCGCTGCTTGTGGCAGAGAACGTTCAGTCTCTGGGAACCGTGGCCATCGGCACCGTCGAGGGAGATTTGCACGATATTGGCAAGAATCTCGTCGGCATGATGCTGGAGGGCAGCGGCTTTACCGTGGTGGATCTGGGCGTGGACGTGAAGCCCGAAGGGTTCATTGACGCAGTTCGCGGCGGCGCGAGAATTATCGGCATGTCGGCGCTTCTGACCACGACGATGCCGATGATGGCCAAGGTCATCGAGCGGCTGAAGGCGGAGGGTCTTCGCGAACAGGTGAAGGTCATGATCGGAGGTGCGCCCATAACGCAGGAATACGCCGATGAAATCGGCGCGGACGGGTATTCTGCCGATGCCGCCTCTGCGGCAGAGCTGGCAAAGCGCCTGATCGCGTAGAAGAACGGCGGGAAAAATCGGCATCCGGCGCAGGAAAGAAAGCTTCCCTGCACGATGGAGCCTCGGGCGGTTCACCCGAAAACGTTTGATAAGGAGATTTCGATATGCTGGACGTCGCAATTATCGGCTCGGGTCCGGCGGGCGTTGCCGCAGCGATTAATGTCAGACAGAGGAATCGCTCGCTGATTCTTCTGGGTGCGGCGGAGGTTTCGCGAAAGCTCGAAAGCGCACAGGAAATCGCCAACTATCCGGGCTTCCCAGAAATCGGAGGCGCTGCGCTGGGCGAGGCGTTCCACAGACATCTGGAGACGCTGGGCATTGCCGTGGAGCGGAAATACGTGGATCACGTGTATCCGATGGGCGATTTTTATGCGCTGACGAGCGGCGAGGAAATGTGGGAAGCGAAAAGCGTGGTACTTGCGACCGGCGTGACCGCGTTTAAGCCAATCGAGGGAGAAATTGAACTGTTGGGGCGCGGCGTGAGCTATTGCGCTACCTGCGACGGGCGGCTGTACAAGGGCAGAAGCGTGCTTGTGCTGGCGTATGACGAGGACGCGGAGGAGGAAATACAGTACCTTTCGGAGCTTTCGGACGTTACGTGCCTATTGATGAGAAAGGGCATTCATGCGCCCGAGGGCGTGCGGACGGCGGAGGGCATAAAGCCGCGTCGCTTCGTGCGGACGGAGCAGGGAATTGCGCTCGAAACGGACGGCGGAAGCTATGCTGCGGACGGTGCGTTCGTGCTCAGAAGCGCCATGCTTCCCGGGGTACTTGTTCCGGGACTGGAGGTCGATGGTGCGCGCGTGGTTGTGGATCGTCAGCTTGCCACCAATCTCCCCGGCGTATTCGCCGCAGGGGATCTGACCGGCGCGCCGTATCAGATTGCCAAGGCGGTCGGAGAGGGCGCTACGGCAGGATTAAGCGCGGCAGCGTATGCGGCTGCGGCTGAAAACGGAGGAAAGAAATGAAACGGACGGATGACATGCGGCAGGGCGTGGGCAAAAGGGCGATAATACCGCCGGCGCTGTTTGTGGTCGGCGAATCGCTTTTGCTGACGTTTGTTCTGGAGATTCTGTCGCGGCGTGATTTTATGGATGCGTGCCAGTTTGTGTACAAGAGCCCGCTCCTGTACCTGTATGGCTGCTCAATCGTGAGCGTGACGCTGGCGATTGCGATGCTGTTTCGCAAAAAGGTGTTCAGCACGATGCTGGTCACCGTGCTGTGGCTGGCCTTCGGCATTGCCGACTGCGTGCTTCTGGGATTCCGCAACAACTACCCGCTGACGGCCGTTGACCTGCAGATGGGTCTGGAAGCCATTGCGATGATGCCGGTGTACTTCGAAATCTGGCAGATTGTTTTGATCTTCGCTTTGGTTGCGGGCGCGATTGCCGGGCTTGTGGTTGTGGCCGTCAAGTCGCCCAAATACCGCAGGGAGGGGCAGCGCGGCGTTCTGCGTGCCTGCCTGTTTGCAATGGTCTTCCTTGTTTATACGATTGTGCTGTTTACCCGGCCGAGCGGCGTGATTTCGCGAAACCTGAAGCCGGATCTGTACAGTTCCTATAAGAAATACGGCTTTCCTTATTGCCTCTGCTACAGCTTCTTCAACGTGGGCATTGACAAGCCGGCGGACTATTCGCCCGAGGAGGTCGCCAATATTGCGGACACGCTGGATATTGACATCGATGTGGACGCGGAGGAGGAAAAGCATTCCTATCGCGTGCTTGATGAATTTATCGAGGCCGTGCGCACGGGCGATTTTGCCAGCGAGCCGGAGGGGTATACCCGTGATACGGTGGAATCCATTCGCGAGCTTCTGCGCGGCGGCTCGTTTGAGGAGGACGAAGAGAGGCCGAACATTCTGTTTGTGCAGCTGGAATCGTTCTTTGATCCGATGACGGTAAAGACCGTCACGCTGTCGGAGGATCCGATTCCCAATTTCCGCAGCCTGCAGGAGAACTGCATCGGCGGCTATCTGTCCGTTCCCACCGTTTCCGGCGGCACGGCAAATACCGAGTTCGAGGTGCTGACCGGCTGCTCGCTGGACTTCTTCGGCGCGGGTGAATTCCCGTATTATTCCATCCTGCGCAAGGAAGCGCTGGAAACGCTGGCCACCGACCTGCGCGCGCTTCAATATACGGCTACGGGCGTGCATAACTACACGGGCTCGTTCTATTACCGCAACACCATTTACAAGAACATGGGCTTCAACTGCTTCCATTCCAAGGAATATATGAATGGCTACGAGCTGAACCCCAAGGGATGGTGCAAGGACGCCATTCTGACGGACGAGATTCTAAAGACCGTGCGTCAGACCGAGGGGCCCGACTTTGTGTATACCGTCACGATGCAGACGCATGGCGCGTATATCCCGCTGCCGTCGGATATGGAGCCGGTGGTAACCGTGGAGGGCGCGAAGTCCGAGCGCGAGAAGAGCGTTTTTGAGTATTACCTTTCTCAGCTCGTGGAAACGGATCAGTTCATCGGCGATCTGGTGGAGGCGTTTGAGGACTACGACGAAAGGACGATCATCGTATTTTTCGGCGACCATCTGCCAGGGCTGAGCCTGACGGAGGATGATTTGACGACGGGGGATATGTATAAGACGCCCTACGTCATCTGGGCAAACTACGAGCTGGACGGGGAAGATTGTGACTTGGAGGCCTATCAGCTGGGCGCGTATGTGCTTGAGCAGGCAAAGATTGACGCTGGCGTAATGGTGCGCTTCCACCAGCGCGAAATGGGCAGCGAAAACTACCAGCGCAATCTGGAGATTCTGGAGTATGACATGCTGTACGGCGAGCGCTACGTATATGAAAGCGCAAAGCATGCCTATGACGAGAGCTTCACAATGGGACTGACGCCCATTCGCGTAACCGGCCTTGAAAACCGATTCGGCAACCTGTTTGTGCACGGGGAGGGGCTGACCTATGCGTCCCGCGTGTACGTGAACGATAAGGCGTACGATACCGTGCCGGTGGATGAGACGTTGATCATCGTGCCCGATTTCATACCGGAGGACGGCAGCCTGCTGGCAGTCGCACAGATTTCCGATGAGGGAATCGAGCTGAGCCGCACGCAGGAAACCGTCTGCGAGGGCTTGAAGCCGACGGAGTACGATGACTGAGGATGGAAGGGGTCTGTTGCGGAAGAAAAAATTGGACCGTTTCCCAACCAACGGACGATAGAAAAAAGAGACCTCCTGTTGTAGAAT
>CAZMGO010000117.1:0-2365 GCA_964565845.1 uncultured Oscillospiraceae bacterium
CCACCGGATAATCGTAGATGAAGGTGGGCTGAATCAGCTTTTCCTCGACGAACGCATCGAAGAACTCGGCCAGAATCGCGCCCTTTGTGGGCACCTCCGGCAGCTCCACGTTGTGCGCCTTGGCGCAGGCAATCGCGTCCTCGTCGCTCTTCCAGTCGTAATAGTCCACGCCGGAATACTTCTTCACGGCCTCGACCATCGTGAGCCTCTGCCAGCTTCCCAGATCGATCTGATTGCCCTGATAGGGAATCACCAGCGAGCCGCACACCTTCTGCGCGACAGTCTTCATCATGTCCTCCACCAGCTCCATCATGCCATGGAAGTCGGTGTAGGCCTGATACAGCTCGATGGTGGTGAACTCCGGGTTGTGCTTGGTGTCCATGCCCTCGTTGCGGAAAATGCGGCCGACCTCGTACACGCGATCCATGCCGCCCACGATCAGGCGCTTCAGATACAGCTCGGTTTCAATGCGCAGCACCATGTCCATGTCCAGCGCGTTGTGGTGCGTGTAGAACGGACGGGCAGACGCGCCGATTTCGAACGGCGTGAGGATGGGCGTGTCCACCTCGAGGAAGCCGCGGTTGTCAAGGAACGCGCGCAGCTCGCGCAAAATCTGACTGCGCTTCACAAACGTGTCCTTCACCTCGGGGTTCACAATCAGATCCAGATAGCGCTGGCGATAGCGTGTGTCGGTGTTTGTGAGGCCGTGGAACTTCTCCGGCAGCGGATGGAGGGACTTGGTGAGAAGCGTAAGCTCCTTCGCGTGCACGGAAATTTCGCCCGTCTTCGTCTTGAAAACGAAGCCCTTTACGCCGATTACGTCGCCGATGTCCCAGTCCTTGAAATCCTTGTATTCATCCTCGCCCACGTCGTCGCGCTTGACGTAAATCTGAATTTCGCCCGCGCGATCAAGAAGGTGCGCGAACGAGGCCTTGCCCATCACGCGGCGGCTCATCAGGCGGCCGGCGATGACAACTTCGGCGTTTTCGAGCGCGTCGTAGCCGCTTAAAATCTCGTCCGACGCGTGCGTCCGCTCAAAATGGGTGATGGCATAGGGATTGCGTCCCGCTTCCTGAAGGGCACGCAGCTTGTTCAGTCGGATTTCCGTCTGCTCGGACAGATTCTCCGGGGTCATGGTGCCAACGGTGTTTTCCGCCATAGGTACTCTCCTCTCCGATTCCGGTAGAAAAAAGGCCTGCCGAAAAGGCAGGCCACTGCAAAACAGCCTGCTTTTTATCTGCGTTTGATTTCGCGAATGACCAGACGAACAACGCCGCCGGGCGTGTGCGCCTCCGCAACCTCGCCCACGTGCTTGCCGACCAGCGCCGCGCCGATGGGCGACTCCGCCGAAATGAACAGCTTCGCCGGGTCTGCCTCGGTAAAGCCGACGATGGTGTATTCGTCCTCCTCGTCGTATTCCTCGTCAAACACCTTCACAATCGTGCCCACGGAAACGGCATCCGTGCTCACGCCCTTTTCATCCACGATGATCGCCTTCGCCAGAAGCTCCTCCAGCTGCGCGATGCGGCCGTTGACGCGGGCCTCCTCGTTTTTCGCTTCGTCGTATTCGGCGTTTTCGCTCAGATCGCCGTGCGCACGCGCCTCCGCGATGTCCTTAACGACCTGCGCACGCTTGACAACCTTCAGCTCATTCAGCTCGTCCTCAAGCTTGCGCTTTCCGTCAGGGGTAAGTACGACGCCGTCCTGCATGTTCTCAGGCATAATCTCTCTCCTCCGGTGCCCCGGCGGGCACAAATATACAAAATCGTTCGGCATGCAAGAGCAGGAACACCGCGTCCGCGGTGTTCCCGACTGCCCGAACATGCTCATTATACCGCGGTCAGCCCCGATTGTCAAGGTAAAAACCGACAGTGAACGATTATTAACGCATACTCGATCGAACCCGGACAAAACGGCGGGCATACATTGAAACGGTGAAGCGCGGCTTCGCCGAATGAACACCCCGGAGGGATTGCATGAGCTGTAATCATTGCAGGCGCGGAATTCGCTCCGCGATTCTGGATAACGACACCGATTTGAACGACGGACGGCTGCCGGATGTGGCCGAAAATCGCTATCGACCCAGCTGCAGCACGAGCGGAAATACCTGCGGATATTGGCCCTACTCGCCCTGCACCGGCCCGACCGGCCCCACAGGCGACGTGGGCCCGGCAGGCGAAATCGGCCCCACCGGCCCAACGGGTCCCGCGGGCGATGCCGGTGAAACCGGTGCCCGAGGCGCGATTGGCGAAATCGGCCCCACCGGCCCGACCGGCCCAACCGGCCCGACGGGTGCAATCGGCCCCACTGGCCCGACCGGCCCCACTGGCGCGACGGGCGCAACCGGCGTAACTGGCCCGACCGG
>CAZMGO010000117.1:2465-4320 GCA_964565845.1 uncultured Oscillospiraceae bacterium
GCCCGACCGGCCCCACTGGCGCGACGGGCGCAACCGGCGTAACTGGCCCGACCGGCTCCACGGGTGCGACGGGTGCAACCGGCCCCACTGGCCCGACCGGTGCGACGGGTGCAACCGGCGTAACCGGCCCGACCGGCCCCACTGGCGCGACGGGCGCAACCGGCGTAACTGGCCCGACCGGTGCGACGGGCGCAACCGGCCCCACTGGCCCGACTGGCCCGACCGGTGCGACGGGCGCAACCGGCCCCACTGGCGCGACGGGCGCGACCGGCCTCACCGGCGCAACCGGCCCGACTGGCGCAACCGGCCCGACCGGCCCCACCGGCCCGACTGGCCCCACCGGCCCGACGGGGCCGACCGGGTCGGAGGGCTCCGTCGTTCGCGCTGCGGTAACGGCACGAAAGGCCTCGGATGATGCCGTATACAACGACGGCGACGTTCTCTCCGCACAGATGTTCTCCGCTCCCGTCGGCGCGGACGTGGAATACGGCGCGGACACCGGCGCGATCACCATTCAAGCCGACGGCCTGTATGTGTTTGGCTGGTCTCTGCTCCTGCGAAACGACAACGAGACCGATGCCGACATCGTCACGGCGCTGGAGGACGGCTCAGGAGCCAATCAATATGCGCTTTCCGGCGCGCACACCGTGACCGAATACCCGGGCACCGTAATCGTCGGCACGGCGCTTCTGGAGGCGCGCGCGGGCGACACCTTCGTGCTGCGCAACCGTTCCGGCCACGCGGTTCGCTTCCATGCCGCCAGCGGATCCTCTGCGGGCATTGCCGGCAGCCTGACGGTCATGCGCGTTTCGTAGGCCGCAAACGTCCTTCCGCATCCGGTCGCCGGGCACGCGGAAAATCGAAGGTTTGAGGGCGGAGGTCGCATCCTCCGCCCCTTTGAGGAGGAAAACGACGCAATGAAAATCTGCGTATACGCAATCTGCAAAAACGAGCGGCAATTCGTCGAGCGCTGGGCTCGGTCGATGCGTGAAGCGGACTACGTGGTGGCGCTTGACACCGGCTCCACCGACGGAACCGCCGAAGCCCTGCGGGCGGAGGGGGTATTCGTCGAGGTGCAGATCATTTCACCGTGGCGCTTCGACGCGGCGCGAAACGAATCGATGCGGTTGATTCCGGCAGACGCGGACGTTTGCGTCTGCACGGATTTGGATGAGGAATTCGCGCCCGGCTGGCGTTCGGCGTTGGAGGCGCAGTGGCATCCCGGCGCACAGCGGGGGCGGTATCGCTATACATGGAGCTTCAATCCCGACGGCAGCGAGGGCACCGTGCTGTGGCCGGACAAAATCCATGCCCGTCACGGCTACAAATGGATTTATCCCGTACACGAGGTGCTTGCGCGCGAGGACGGCCGAAGCGAAACGGCCGACGAGGTCGCAGTGCTTCAGGGCGTGCAGCTGAACCACCGGCCCGATCCCACGAAATCGCGGGCGCAGTATCTGCCGCTTCTGGAGCTTTCCGTGCTGGAAAACCCGGACGACGCGCGCACCGTGCACTATCTGGGACGGGAATATATGTTCCATCGCCAGTGGCGCAAATGCATTGAAATGCTCACGATGCATCTGAACATGCCCGGCGCGGTGTGGCGCGAGGAGCGCTGCGCCTCCTGCCGCTTTATCGCGCGCGCCCACGTCAATCTGGGCGAACGCGGAGAAGCGCGTGCGGCGCTGTTCCGCGCCATTGCCGAGGCGCCATGGCTGCGGGAGCCGTATTTTGAGATGGCACGCCTGCTGTTCGGCGACGGCGAATTTGCCGGAGCTGCCTTCATGGCGCGGCAGGCGCTTGCCATACGAACGCGCCCGGAGGTCTACATCAGCGAGGACGCCGCATGGGGCGA
>CAZMGO010000117.1:4420-7333 GCA_964565845.1 uncultured Oscillospiraceae bacterium
AGCGGGGATGCCTCCGTCAGCGCGCGTTCCAGCGGAGCCAGCACGGAGGATGAGGTGTACAGCGCGGCGCCGGGAGTTACGCGAAAGCAGCCGACGCGGCTCAGCCGTGCCTGTCGTGTGTCGTCCAGCAGAAATGCGAGGAATTCCTCGCACAGTGCCTGCCGCGCCCGCAGCTCGTCCCGGGGCAGGTCAACCGCGGCAAACAGCGCCAGCCGGTCGGTGAAGGCAAAGCCGGTGCAGAGCACGGTGAAATCGGGCGCGCGCCCGGAATCGACCAGCGAGGAAAGGCGCAAAAGCTCGCGCTGGGAAACGAGCGTCACCGCGGCCTCGCCGCGCGTGAAGCTGCGAAAGGCGTTTTCGTCCGTCTGCGAGCCGTCCGCGGGACGAAGCTCCTGCCGCGCGAGGGGCGCGGATGTCGCCGACGGGCGAATGTCTGCGTCGGGCAGGCCGAGATCCACGCCGTAGCGCGATTCGCGGCGCGTATCGCCGGAGGAAACCTCGTCGCCGCAGAGCATCGCGGCCAAGGCAGCGGAGTAGCTCGCCGTTTCGCTGTCCGTGGGAATCCGCATGGCGGTGCCGTCCGGCGACGGCTCGGGAAGCTTCGCGCGGTTGATGACCCATGCGTAGCCGCCCATGGCGACCGGCGTCAGATATTCGCCGGAGCGATTCAGAAGGCCATCCGGAGTATTGAGCAGCGAGGGCGGAATCAGAAGCATGTCCGGGGGATTCTCTGCCGCAGCGAATTCGGCGGCGGACGCGCGGCTGACCGTCGTGATCTGTACGTATACTCCGTCGTTGCGCCGCTCGAACGCGCTCGATGCTTCGTTCAACCACGTATCGAGCGCTCCGCAGGGCAGATCCTCGCAGACCCACAGCCGAAGAACGCCCGCCCATGCCTGCTGCCGCTCCGTCAGCGCGTCGCTGCGGGGAAACGGAAACAGCCGGCGCACCGAAAGAAAGCACAGAAACACCGCCGGAAGCGCCAGAAAACAGCAGATTTTGCCCACACGCCGCATGAAACCACCTCTAAAGGGGATGTGTATGCGGGATGGGGAAAAATATTCACCGGAATTGCAACGTCAAATAGGGCAGCTTGAAAAAACCTCATAGGGCGAGGCAAACCCGAAGGGTTTACGAGGGAAGCGGTTGATCCCATCCAGAAAGCTACTGCATGTTTTCTTCGGTATTATCCACGGTTTCTTTCTTCTTGCTCCTAAGAACAGCTGCAATTCCCGAAACAAGCAACACTCCACCAGCGATGTAGAAGCCTTTGGCTCTATCTTTATACGACCGAACCTTCGGAGCCCAAGCATTTGCAGCCTTCTCAAATTTGCTGGCGATACCTCTGTTTATCATCCCGGCAAAGCTATCGGGGGAATACAGGCTCCCCAATTCCCTATCAATATAGGAATAGGCTTCATACTCTCTGCTTACCTGTTCGTAGTCTTCATTGTGAGTTTGGTGATAACCGAAACCAGCACATATTATAGACACAACAATAAGCAGGATGCCAATTTTTTTCAAATTACTCATACTACCAAGGCTGCCCTCCCTTCCACTCCATCCCTCCGCATCCCTGCTCCTTTCCCACGCGCAAGCAAAGATGTTTTGCTTTCAAATAGATGATAACATATATTCTTTGATGCGTCAGGTGTAAACGTCAACGATATTTCGACTTTCAACCTTTTTCAATAGTCTATCATTATCATTGAGGTGATATTTGATGGATGAACGCTTCATTCGCGACAGAATAACGCAGCTGCGCCTGTGCAAGGGCGTATCGGAATACCAGATGAGTTATGACCTCGGACACAGCCGAGGCTATGTTTACAATATATCCTCCGGCAAGTCACTTCCGCCGATGAAGGAATTTCTCGCCATCTGTGATTATTTTGAGCTCACACCTCAACAGTTTTTCGACGAAGGCACGCAGAACCCCGAACTGATTCAAAAGGCGATTTCCGGCATGAAGCCGCTGAAAGAGGACGATTTGCTGATGCTCCTCGGCTTCATCAACAGGCTGCTGAAAAAAGAATGACGAGCGCTCATAAAGCCCGTGTCTTTCGCAAAACACGGGCTTTATGAGCCTTCGGCACCCTCTGACGCAGCAAAAGTGAACCTCCTGGTGTTTTGCTGGATGGTGCATTCAGTATACCATAGCTCGCCTCGGCTCACGTTTTCCCTTGCGAAACTGTCCTATTTCATTTTACAGTCATCCCCGTCTGAAAAGCGGTCTTTTCCTGGCTAATCCTGTAGAAAATGATACAGTGGACGCTGCACCCTGCTGGGTGCAAAATCGGGTGCAATGCATCCGTTATCTATTAGCGTCACCTCGTTTTTTTGCTTCATCGTAAGAAATCCTGACAGCGTATTTTACTGCGCCATGCCACGATAGGGCTTGTCCACAACAATCACAGTACTGCATATATTCTCGATTCGGTATCGCATAGCAGGTCGGGCAATAACACCATTCCTAATCCGTCGTGTGTTCATACACCAACTTGGGAATAGCTCTCTCCAGACACCGTTTGATGTTCAAAAGATCAGAGCGCGCTATCGGTGATTTTTTTCCCGGGTATCAGCCATTCGTTCTCAAGTTTCGCAAGAAGCTTTCGATAAACTGCGTTCCTTTTGTAGTTACGAAACATAGCTTTTTCCTCCATTCGCTGATCTATAAAGAATGAGCACATTCCATATAGGAACATGCTCAGTTCTTTCATCTTTCTTTTTTGGCAACCACCTTGCATTCCTTATCCCAGAATGCGATGCCGTACGTCCAGATTTCCTTGAAGCGATACCGGCGCAGAATAGCTGTGTAGTCCTTCTCCTCGATCTGCTTCATGGCGTTTTCGCAGGCGGCGTCCAGCTTGTTTTCGTCCTTTACATCCTTGACTTCTACCACGAAGCCGATCT
>CAZMGO010000118.1:0-7192 GCA_964565845.1 uncultured Oscillospiraceae bacterium
CTCGAACCCACGACCTCCAGGGCCACAACCTGGCACTCTAACCAACTGAGCTATATCCACCATATTTTACGCGCCCGAAGGGATTCGAACCCCCGACCCACGGCTTAGAAGGCCGTTGCTCTATCCGGCTGAGCTACAGGCGCAAACCACGGCTCGAAAGCGGAATTCCCGCTGACGGAATAGTATTATACCACTCCAAGATTGGTTTGTCTATAGGTTTTTTATATTTAACGATATATTTATATTTCACCTAAATTGAAATGCCAAATAGGACACTTTGAAATATCTCACAGGGCGATGCGAACCCAAAGGATTTACAAGGAAATCAGTTAATCCAGTTATAGACTCTTTAGGCCGTGCCAGAGAGCTCGTCCAAAGAGCGTTTTAGGGAAGAAGTACGTTTTGGGTTCGTTCAAAGCACTCGTAGCCTGAATACAAATGTGCATAATCGTAAATCGGCATTTCCGGCAGCAGCTGTAGGAGCAAGAAAAAAACTCACTGCCGTTGTCACTAAGCGTACGTCTTAGATTTCCCGAAGTTTGTTACCTGTTCAAAATTTTCTATGGCGGAGTGTGGTACAATAGAGAACCACCGCATAGTCGGGAAACGAAAGAACGAAATGAGTGAAGAGAAGCAAAGCTCATCGAAATGTACACCATTGTTTGGAAGCCATGGAAAACGTCTGACGCGAAGCCGCTCGCCGTCTGGACTTCCGACTCGATTCCTGCAGCCGATTGAATTCTTTGGAGTTCGAATCGTGTCGGAAAATGCTTGGCAACCGGCTCCCCTACATCCTGAATAGATTCGAAAAAGAATCCTTTTGTCTCTTTCTTAACACCCCAACGTTTGACATAGATCCCAAAGAGCCCCATATTTGACAATGCGCTGAGATTTGTAAATAAACAAACGATCTCGAAGACTGCATGCCTTCGAGACCATTCATATCTACACCTTCAGGGGCTCGAACCCTGGACACCCTGATTAAGAGTCAGGTGCTCTACCAACTGAGCTAAAGGTGCGCATCCGTCCGACCGATTTCCCGGTTCTCTTGACGACGTGAGATAGTATACATCGGAACGGACGGAATGTCAACACATTTATTTGTTAAATAGTTGAAAAGTTGCCCTTGCCGAATTTGAGCATCAGGAAGCGGTACGTTTGTCTCCACTGCTCTCCCGCAGAATCAGCTGGCATGGCACTTGCTCCTCTGCCTGCTGTGATTCGTCAAGCAGCATCTGCACTGCGCGTCGGCCGATATAGGTCTGGTGCGTATCAATGGATGTAAGCGACGGGTGCATATACGCGCCAAAGAACAGATTGTCGCACCCAACGATGGCCATATCCTCCGGCACACGCAGACCATGCGCTTCCGCTGCGCAGATGACGCCCATCGCCGTCAGGTCATTGGCGGCCACGACGGCCGTTGGCCACTGGGACGGAATCAATCTTTCCAGCAGCTCGTTCAGCGCTTTCTGTCCGCCTTGCGGCGTACAGTCGCCATACACACGATAATCACTCACAAACGGCAGACGCGCCCGCTTCAACGCCTCTCGGTAGCCTGCATCGCGCGTACGCTCCGTCTGCATGTCGCATAGACCTCCAAGCAGTGCAATCCGCTCGTGCCCCAACGATGCCAGATGCGCTACCATCAGGCTCACGCATTCCTTCAGATCGATCGTCACGGATGGATATTCCTTCGTGGGCAGGTTATGTCCAATCAGCACCACGGGCATATACTGCCTTATTGTGCGCAGCGCGTTCAGCTCGTTGGAGGCATTTTCGCCGCTCGTGTAGTCCGTATAGATTGCCACGCCGTCCAGCCGCCGCTCCACCAGCATGCTGGCGGGATCCCAGTTCACATCCTTCATTTTTTCCCACGAAAACACCAGAAGCGTATAGCCGGCTTTGAGAGCCTCGTCATACGCGCCCTTATAGAAGAGGGAATAATGCGGATTATCCAGCTGCGGCAACGCAATGCCCAGCGTTTTCGAATGACGCTGTGTAAGCCCGCGCGCAATGGCGCTGGGCTGATAGTTTAGGCGAAGAATCACATCCTGCACGCGCTTCTTCGTTTTCTCCTTTACGGTATTTTCGCCCCGCAGCACGCGGGATACCGTTGCAATCGATACGCCTGCCTCTGCGGCTATATCATAAATGGTATTTCTTTTGCCGTTCATTTTGCTTCTTCTTTCATTTTCGCATGATTATATGCGCATTTTTCATCATTATAATCATTTGTGTGCGCATATGCCATCATTAACGCAGCGTCTTATTGTAAAATTTCAGAACGAGCGGGTATGCGCAGAATCTTCATATCCGTGAAATAGAAACACTAAAGATATGTGCTTGACGAAAGTCCGCCCAATGCGTATGCTTATCTCGGTTATGCTTTTCGGTGAATGTCCATTTGAAACGGGAGGTGACAGGTCATGGAAGACGGCGGAAGATGTATGTCCGGTGACGGCGTGCCTCGATCGCGTGCAGCCGCGGTTTTCCGCAGCCTGCACTGATCATCCCGGCGCGCCTTCATGAAGTTATGCATTGACACTGCTACGTCGGCACTTTGCCTTGCGCATTTGTGTCGGTATTTGTGTTGTGCTTATCGAAATGAAAGGCGGTGAATTCCATTGGATCAGAGAATCATTACCGAGCGTCTGAACGCGCTCCTTGCCTCTGGGCGCATGAACGAAATGCGCGGCGCGCTTCTGATGTGCAACCCCGTTGATATTGCCCAGTATCTTTCCGGTCTTGAAGCGGAAAATCTTCTTCGTGTTTTCCGCATCCTGCCAAGCGACCGTTCCGCGGATGTATTCAGCTATATGGACGACGAGCAGCGTGAAAAGCTCGCCTTCTCCATCGGCGACAAAGAAGCCGGTCTTCTGGTGGAAAGCATGTTCGTGGATGATGCCGTGGACTTTCTCGAGGAAATGCCCTCCGAGCTGGTGCGGCGCGTACTTTCCAATGTGAACGAAGAGCAGCGCCGCATCATCAACCGCTTTCTCAGCTACCCGGACGGCGGCGCCGGTTCCATAATGACAATCGAATATTGCCGCCTCCCTCTGGGAACTACGGTAGCTGAGGCCATGAACGACATTCGCGCCAACGGCGTGGACAAGGAAACCATCAATACGCTGTACATCGTAAACGAAAACGGCGTACTGTGCGGCACGCTTCCGCTTCGCCGACTGATAACCGCAAACAATGAAACGCGGGTAGACGCACTGATGGACACGGACTTTGCGTCCGTCCATACGCATGACGACCGCGAAAGAGCCGCCGAGCTGGTGCGCAGGTATGACCTTCTCTCCCTGCCCGTTGTCGATACGGCCGAGCGTCTGGTAGGCATCGTTACGGTGGACGACATTATGGACGTCATTGAGGAGGAAACCACCGAGGATATCGAGCTTATGAATGCGCTGACGCCCTCGGAGGATATCTACCTAAAGACCAGCGTCTGGCGGCTGGCCGGAAATCGTTTGCCGTGGCTGGCGCTGATGCTGATCGGCTCCATCCTCACCGGGCTGATCATCACCCACTATGAGGCGATGCTTCTGAATGTTCCCGCGCTGGGCGTGGCACTGACGGCCTGCATTCCCATGCTGATGGACTCCGGCGGGAACTGCGGACAGCAGACCTCCACGCTGATTATCCGCGCGCTGGCCGTGGGCGAGATGCAGCCGTCCGATACGCCGCGCGTGCTTCTGAAGGAATTCCGCGTGTCGCTTCTGGTCGGCGCAGTGCTTTCGGCCGTCAATTACGCGCTTCAGCTTCTGGTGTTCAGCCGCTCGCGGCTGGTGGCGCTAACTGTGTCCGCCGCAATGATGGCAACCGTCGTGCTTTCCAAATGCATTGGCTGTCTGCTGCCGCTGGGCGCGCGGGCATTGAAGCTCGATCCCGCGCTGACCGCCACGCCGCTGATTACGACCATCGTGGATACCTGCTCGCTGATTCTTCTGTTTGAAATTGCATCCGTAATGCTGAAGGGAGTGGCCTGACGTGAACTGGGAAAAGAATAAATCCACGCTGGATTCTCTTCTATCCGCCGGCAAAAACGGCGAACTGCGCGGCGCGCTGATGATGCTGAACGTCGTTGACATCGCCGAATACATGACCACACTGGAAACGGACAAAATGCTGCGCCTGTATCGGCTTCTGCCCAAGGACATTTCCGCCGACGTGTTCGCTTACATGGATGACGAGCAGCGCAGGAAGCTGATCGAATCCATCGGCGACAAGGAAGTCGGTGCGCTGGTGGACGACATGTTCGTCGACGATGCGGTAGACTTCCTCGAGGAAATGCCCGCAGGACTGGTTCGGCGCGTGCTGGCAAACGTAAGCGAGGATCAGCGCAAAATCATCAACCGCATTCTCAGCTATCCGGACAACAGCGCCGGCTCCATCATGACCACGGAATACTGCGAGTTCCACGAGGGCACCACCGCCCGCGAGGCCATGAAGGAGCTCAAGCGCACCGGCATCGACAAGGAAACCATCTACACGCTGTATGTACTCGACGCGCAGCGCAAGCTGATCGGCACCCTTCCTCTGCGCAAGCTGATTCTCGCCGAGCCGGATACGCCGATTGAACGGCTGATGGCTCCGAGCTTCGTGTGCGTCGGCACGCTGGACGATCAGGAGGCCGTCGCGGAGGTCGTTCGCAAATACGACCTTACAAGCGTGCCCGTCGTAGACAAGGAAGGCCGCATGGTCGGCATCATCACCGCCGACGACATCATGGACGTTATTCAGGACGAGGCTACCGAGGACATCGAAAAGATGGCCGCGCTTTTGCCGTCCGAAAACGAATACATGAAGACGGACGTGTTTACGCTGGCGAAGAACCGTCTCCCGTGGCTTCTCTTCCTGATGGTCAGCGGCATTTTTACCGGCCTGATTATTCAGCACTTCGAGGACACGCTCACGAGCATGGCCGAAATCGGCGTGATGCTCACCGCCTGCATCCCCATGCTGATGGGTACCGGCGGCAACTGCGGCTCGCAGTCCTCCACACTGGTGATTCGCGGCCTCGCCGTAGGCGAGATCTCCCCCGCCGACACGCTAAAGATTCTGTGGAAGGAATGCCGCGTATCCATTCTCGTCAGCGTCGTGCTGGCGGCAATGGCTATGGCTATGCAGCTGCTTCTGTTCCAAAGGCCCTTCTCCGTTGCCCTCACCATCTCGCTGGCCATGGTCGGTACGGTGATTATCTCCAAGTCCATCGGCTGCACACTGCCGATTCTGGCCAAAAAGCTGAGGCTTGACCCGGCTCTGATGGCGGCACCGCTCATCACCACCATCGTAGATACGTGCTCGCTTCTGATTCTGTTCCTTCTGGCCACCTCGATTATCAAATAAAAAGGAAGGTTCTTTCATGAAAGAGGTTCTCGGCTGCATTCGCCGCTGCGACAAGGATTTCGGTCTCATTCAAGCCGGCGACACGGTATGTGTCGGCGTATCCGGCGGAAAGGACAGCCTGCTGCTCTTGTACGCCATGGCACTGTATCGCCGCTTCTGTCCCAACAAATACAAGCTCGTCGCCGCCACGCTGCACATGGGGCGCGAGCCCTTTGACCTTGCGCCCGTTCAGGCGCTGTGCGACCGGCTGGATGTGCCCTATGTAATCAAGCGCACGCAGATTGCGCAGATCGTGTTTGAAGAGCGCAAGGAGCAGAACCCCTGCTCCCTATGTGCCAAGATGCGCCGCGGCGCGCTGATTGACCTGTGCAGGGAGCTGGGCGCAAACAAGCTTGCGCTGGGACATCACCGCGACGACGCACTGGAAACGCTTTTGCTGTCCATGCTGTATGAAGGCCGCATTCACACTTTCCACCCTAAAACCTTCCTGTCCCGCAGCGGCATCACGCAGATTCGCCCCATGGCCTATCTTCCGGAGAAGCACATCATTCACATGACAACGGAGCTCAAGCTTCCGGTCATCAAATCTCCCTGCCCAGCAAACGGCTTCACCCGCCGGGAAACAATGAAGGAGCTGCTCGACCATATCTGTAAAACCATTCCAAACGCGCGTGAGCTGATGCTGTCCGCCCTTCAGAACGAGGCGCAGTATGGCCTCTGGAACCGCGAAAAGTGATAGCCTTCTCTTTTCTGGTTGCAGCGCCATAGGCAGCATGAAAGCCAATCGGGAGGAGGCCGGCGCTTCTTCTCCCGGTTGGCTTTCATGCTGCCCTTGCGGCCTCCGCTCGATTCTCACGGCAAAGCTGCGGTCAATACACTGACAGCGCAAGCTTACAAATCCGAGTAGTCACGCCCAAATACCTTGCGAAAACGCGCCTCATTTACACCGTCGGACGCGTGCCAGTAATTTACGGGGTATTCGTAATCATTCATATGCTCTCTGGGTGCGCGATGCCACACATCCGCAAAGCCGTCGCAGTAGCAAGGCGCATCCGCACTCGATAGAACGCCGCAGATACCGAGGATATTCAGCAGAACGTCCGCCTCATCCCTATTGGATTTCAGCAGCTTCTTTTTGGTGATCTGCGCACGGTATGCGCCTGCCTTTTTGCCGGGCTGGAGCTCCTCCATGGCATGAAGAACCGACTTCAGGATAAGCCAGTCCTCCTCCGTCGGGGCTGCCTTTGGCGACAGCAAAAACTGCTTCAGATCAAATAACGCATATTCCGGCTGGGTATGCCGCACGCCGCCCCACTTATATCGCTCGAAGTTGAAAATATTGCTGCCGGAAAGCTCCTTTTCGGGCGAATCTACATCATTTACCGGCATCCAGTTGCACAAGCAGCAGGCTTCAAGCGCATTATGGCTATGGTTCGGAATTGCCAGAGCATAATAATAACTGCCAAGCGCAGACCGATATTGCAATTGCCGGGTGGATAGGCTATAAAGGAAAGCATTGGCAACATCCTCCGGAGATATTTTCCCCAACACATGTTGAAGATCCCGAAGCGTTTCGTCATGGGTGCGCATCGGCGCAGGCTCGAACATATAGCCTTCCGCTTTTGCCTGCTCATACGCCTCGGCACTGGGCGCTTTTCGGCTCCACATGCCTCCGTTCCAATATGCCGCAAACAGAATTCTTTTCCCATTATCCATATGCACACCCCCTTTGCGCCATTATACCGCAAAAGATTGTGCCTGCATAGAAAAACGCAGATGCCAATCAGGGCTTACGCATGAATTGAAAGCATAACTTTTTTGAAATACTCCTCATCAT
>CAZMGO010000119.1:0-7173 GCA_964565845.1 uncultured Oscillospiraceae bacterium
GGAGGTTATGCGCTCGGAGGAATACCGGCAGGTCTCGGACAGGCTGCGGCTGGTTGTGCCGGAGGCATCGCTGGTAGGACTTCTGTTTCATCAGCCGGAGGGTGTTCGCATCGTGCGGAGCAGCACATACAGCGTGCTGCAGCATTATCCCTATACATGGAAAACCGACGGCATGGATTTTGCCGAGGCACGCAAGCTTACGACACCCGCGCGGCTGATCGGCGACACCGTATGCGGGCTAATCGAGCAGATGCCGATTGACATGCGCGCGCGGTTTATCGACGCGGTTTATGGAATTGTCTGCGCCACGGGCGCGGAGACGCTCAATGATATTGTGCGCGGATGGATCAGCAACACGCCGCGCGTGCTCAAAAAGCTGGTCGGAACCGACGCCAAGACCTACGCGCTCATTGCGCGCACGGTAATGCTGTTCTGGCGCTCCGCCGCCGAAGCCTTTGGCCTCATGCTGACGGGAAACGATGAAGCAAGTGAAATTCAACGATAGATAAGGAGTGCAAATCATGAAAATTCTTCTGATTCGCCACGGAGACCCCGATTATAGCATCGATTCGCTCACGGAGAAGGGCTGGCGGGAGGCCAATTTGCTTTCAAATCGACTTGAAAAGCTGCAAATTCGAGATTTCTATGTTTCTCCGCTGGGGCGCGCGAAGGCGACGCTGCGTCCGACACTCGAAAAGCTGAACCGCACGGCTGAGGTACTGCCGTGGCTGGAGGAGTTCCGCGGCTGGGTGGAGGATCCGTTTGGGCAGCCGCAGCCCCAGCATCGAATTCCATGGAATTTGATGCCGCAGTATTGGACGCGGTTTCCGGAGCTGTTTGATCGCGACCACTGGATGGAGCATCCGCTGATGGCGACGGGAACGCTGCGCGACATCGTCAGGGAAACCAACGAGGGTGTTGACGCGCTTCTGGAACGATATGGCTATAGGCGCGACGGCATGATTTTCCGCACGGAAAACAACACGACGGATACGATTTGCCTCGTGTGCCATTACGGCGTGGGCATGGCCGTTCTGTCGCATCTGCTGGGCGTGGCGCTGCCGATTCTGTGGGGCAGCTTCATGCTGCCGACCACCTCGGTTACGACGCTGGTAACGGAGGAGCGCATTCCGGGCGAGGTCTTCTTCCGCTGCTTCCAGATGGGCGATACCGCGCACCTGTACGCAGGCGGCGAGCCGAACTCGCAGGCAGGCATGTTTCAGGAGAAGCTGTAGAGAGGCAAACAAACAGCATTCGATGGCAGAAATGCAATCGAATGCTGTTTTCAGTCAATAGCCCCAAGCCTTCAATTCGGGGTGCACCGTCCATGCGGGCGTCGGTGCGGGGGTTACGCCGAGCGCGGGCGTTGGGTCGGGCGTGGTGTCCGGCGCGGGAGTTACGTAGTACTTGTTTTTGGGGTCTGGGTCGGTCGGATCCCAGTTGCTCGTGCGCTTGGGCGGCTGAAGCGACGCAAGCAGCTCTTCGTCTCTTTCGCCGCTGTCCATTACGCGAATCGGCGTGCCCTCGGGGCAGTTCACGTACATCCAGTAGGCATCGCCTGCTGTCAGGCGCACGCAGCCGGAGGAAACGTTTTGCCCAAGCTTGTCGTAGTAGTGATGCTTCAGCTGCCCGGCGTTCTGCGTGTAATAGCAGCAGGAGTGGAAGAGGAAGGGGCCTGAAATGCGGTTCGCGTACTGCGCGTAGGAGCCGTTGCCCATCTTGCGCCAGCGATACTTCGTGCCCAGGCGATACATGCCGTCCTCTACCTTATCTTTACTGCCGGTGGAGCAGATGAACTGCTTTACGACCAGATCGTAGTAGCCCGTTTCGCCGATGGTGTAAATCGTTACCACCTGCTTGCCCTTATCCAGCTCGATGAAATAGGGGTATTCCAGATCGACGGGCGTAGGCTCGGGGGTAGGCTCAGGTGTCGGCGTTGCCGTGGGCACGGGCGTGGGTTCGGGCGTCGGCGTTGGCGTAGCGGTCGGAACCGGCGTCGGGCTTGGCGTAGGCGTTCGGTGAACCTCTGCCTGGTAATCGTTGTTTGCCTGATGAATGCTCGTGAGCACCAGAACCAGCAGCACCAGAATACATACGGCCAATATGGAAACGGTGGCATAAAGCATCGTTTTGCTTGTTTTCTTTCTGCGATGGGCAGGGCGTTTTGCGGGCGAGTGCTTGTTCATTCTTGCTTCTCCATTTTTATTAAGACAGATTATAAAACCGAGGTATGTCATTCACAAGCATGGAAGCGTAAAAATGCGTAAAGATCAGAGGAGAATCCGATTCACCGTGTACATCCAGACGCAGTATACATAAAGAACGGCAAACAGCGCATACACAAGCGCGCGCGTCCACCGTCTGCGAAGGCGGGCAAGAATCAGGTAGGCGGGGTACATGGCGCAGAGGTATCGCGGGCCGCTGATCAGCATTGTGGGAGAGATGACGACGTTTTCGTATACGAGTGCATAGGCAAGGTCGGGCGCGTGCAGATTTCGCGCACTGAGCGCAAGCATCACGGCGCTGAGAAGGAGAAAAACCGATTGCGGAAGCCATACGCCCCAGCGATACCAGTCGACGTTTGGATAAATGAGGTAATAGGCAGTATAGCGCGCCGTGCGGAACACGGAGCCGGCGCTTTGCCCCCAATGCTCTCGCTGATAGATGAGGAACTGGAACGGGTTTCCGGTTACGACGGCATTGATGACCACATAGGCGGCAAAGCCGGAGAGTATGGGCAGGCATTTGAGTGCGCTCATCAGAAGGGCACGCGGCTTGCTGTCTCCGCGCATGCGTGCAGTGCGAATGAGCTCGTAATACAGGGGTACGGCGCATACCGCGCCCGGAAGGCGGGAAAACGACGCGAGCGCGCCGAACAGCAGCGCACAGAGGAACCGATGTCTGCGCGCCGACAGCACGCTGAGCAGCGTGCAGAGTAGGAAGATTGATTCGGTATAGGGAATGGAAAAGAACATCCCGGTTGGGCAGAAAAGAAACAGCCACACGGCGCGCCGGGCGATTTTTGCTCCATACGTATCCTCCGTAAGGCGAAACAGCACAAAGGCGGCGCCGAGAAGCGCGGCATTTGAAACGAGAAACGCCCATACGGTGACGGACAGAAACGGGAACAGCGCATGCAGGCCGCGAACCAGATAGGGATACAGCGGGTAAAACACGATATGAAAGCGCGCGTCGCCTTCCGTAACATAGCCGTTTTCGGCGATGCCAAGATAGTGCGGCGCATCCCATTGCGTCCAAATAAAAAGCTGATTATTCAGATAGGTATCCAGACTGCCGGAAAGCGCGTTGCCGACGTATCCAATCGCCCAGATGAGTGCGCGGGATAGAATGAAGGCAATCAGGATTGTTCGAAGCACGGCAAACGCAGGCATGGGCGGCCTGGCCGTGGATGCCTGTGTCGGGCGCAGTGCGCCTGCAAAGTAGCGCAGGAGCGCGACAATGAGCGCGTAAAGCAGAAGAGCGCATACGACATACGGATAGATTCCAATGAAGAGGTCAGTCATCGTCATCAAATATGCGCGCAGAGGGCTTTGCCGTGCGGCGGTCATTTACGGCCGGGGCATAGAGAGAGGAGGAAGCGCCGCGCGTTCTGGGCCTTGAAGGCTTTACGTCAAACGGGGATTCGTCCATGAACAGATCGTCGTTCTGCTGTTCCTTCGGCTTCGCGGGGGAGCGGCGCACGGGCTTTACATCAAACGGGGACGGCTCCATGAACGGATCGTCGTTTGGCTCTTCCGTTTCTCTGGGAGCGGCGTTCTGCCTGCGCGGAATTCGAGTGGAGGGGCGCACGCGTCGTGCGGGCGCCTTTCGGCGAGAGGAGGGCGGCGGCGCGCTTGGTTCAAGAATCGCGTCGTCGACCACCATGCGCTTTTTGCGGAACCACCACCAGAACGGCCGCCAGCGAAGCAGGTAGACGATAACGTCCATCGCGACACCGATTGCCAGCAGGATGATAAGCAGGCTCTTCCAGCTGCCTGAAAGCCAGCGGAGAAGCGAGCCGCCGCTGCTGCCGGTGAACAGCGACCAAACGCCGTTCATCAGCGCACGAAACCATGAAAGCATGACTTCCAGCACGTTCGCCGCAAACTGATTGTGACCCATTTTATTCCTCCGTATGGTTTCCCGGAGCCGCCTCAGCGGTCTCCTCCAACGTAACCTTGATTGTGGATGGCGTTAATGAGGCGTATGAAAGCTCCGAATTGTTCCCAATGACGATGGGCAGCTCGTGGCTTCCGGCGCTCAGCCCTGTCAGATCGATGTATGCATACACGTCGTCGCTCTCCAGTGCGGAAACCTGCGAACGCGGGCCGGTAACCTGCACGGAGAAATGGTCGGCGGATAGGGCGGCGGTCAGGCCATCCGCGAGGCCAAACGTCTTCACGGGAACGTCGTCAAGCAGAGTCGTGTCCTGTATCTCGGAAATGGTGACGGTCATGTATACCTGTTTGGAGGAGACATACTTGAACTCGGACAGGTTCGAGAAGGAAAGTGTCTCCGTGAAGGATTTGGAGGGCGAAGCATTCTTCAGCTTATCCGGAATTTTCAGCGGCAAATGCTCGAGATCCTCCAGCAGGTCAGGCTCTGCGGCCACGGTAATCGTGGGCGGCATGAAGCTGATGGAATCGATGACATAGCCCTCCGCCACACCCAGCTGGGACGGGTCGAGCACGACGCTCAAATCCTTCTTGGGGTAGATGTCCACCTTAACGGCACAGGTTGACGCAGACTTCTTCAGAAGGCGCGAGGTGGGAATGACTTCGCGCGACTGGTCGAGCAGCGAAACCAACGCGGAGCGGCGGAACGAGGACGTTTGGTCGCTCACGTCCAGCTGTGCGCGGATGCCAAAGACCGTCTGTACGACGGACATGGGGCCGGACACGGTGATCTGCTGGGGGTTGACGGAATCCGTTTCTACATTATACCAATAGTGCTCGGTGTCCATGCCGTTCAGGCTAACCTCGATGGGCATGTCGCGGGAGTCGAGGCTTTCTACGCGCACCGTCACGCTGTCGGGATACAGCTTAGTGACGGTTCCAAAGCGCGACTCGGCGAGCAGAGGTACGTCATAGGTGCCCTCCACGCGAATATTGGACACGTCCAGCGACACATCAATGCTGCCGCGCGTGACCCGGGAAAGCTGGTTCTGCGGCGCTTCGACTACGGCGGAAATTTCTCCCTGATAATCGGAATATACGTCGGTTGCGAGCGCGAGGCCGTACACGTTCAGAGAGGATGTGCCGGTGACGGAAATGCTCAAGCCGGACATATGCTTGCTGCGCGTGAGCGAGGGCGTGCTGTCGATGATGTAGATCCAGAGAATGATGGCGATGAGAAGACTCAAGAGCTTCAGCCAAGGGTGGCTGGTCAGCGCATGCCAGAGGCGCTTTCCCGTTTTGCGGAAGTTCAGGCTTTTTAAAAGCTCCTTCATGGCTGAATCCCTCCTTATGACCGTTCGGAACTGTCGGCGTCATCTGCCTTCTGTGCAAGGGCAGACCTGCGGGCGGCATATTTGCGCTGCAAACGCGCGGGAATACTGCGGGCGCTTTCCGCCTGAAACAGGTCGGTCAGAATCTGCGCGAGCGCCTTCGCGTCCAGATAGCGCGTCAGCTTGCCCTCCCGTGCCATGGAGATGATGCCCGTTTCCTCGGATACAATCAGGGCAACGGCATCCGTGGTTTCGCTGATGCCGAGCGCGGCGCGGTGGCGCGTGCCCAGCTCCTTGCTGATGGTCGGGTCATCGGACAGCTGCAGGATACAGGCGGCTGCGAGAATGCGTCGGCTGCGAATAATCATTGCGCCGTCGTGAAGCGGCGTGTTGGGCTCAAAAACGTTTTCAATCAGCGGCGCGGAAATGTCGGCGTCCAGCGCGGTGCCGGTATCCGCAAATTCGCGAAGACCGATTTTCTGCTCGATGATGATCAGCGCGCCGATGCGCTTTCGCGACATGTTGCTCATGGCCTGCACAAGCTCCGTCACGCAGTCGTCCGCCGAGCGCTGGGCGCGCAGCTGCGAGGGGTTGATCAGCGACGTGCGGCCAATTTGCTCCAGCGCCTTGCGCAGCTCCGGCTGAAAGAGAATCACCATTACGATTACGCCGGTGTTGATGAACTGCTGAAGCATCCAGTTGACAACGTTCAGCTGCAATATGTCGCTCAGCCAGAAGAATACAAGCAATACGCCAATGCCCTTGAATACGGCGCTGGCGCGCGTGCGAAGCAGGAGACGGATGATTTCATAGATGACGACGGCCATTATGAAAATGTCCAGAAAATTCCGCCAATCCGGCTGATGGAAAAGATTGGTATACAGCGTCGAAATACTCGACCACAGAGAATACAGCAGATTCAAACGGCCACCTCCCCGAACGCACTTCGCCCTCTCTATTATAATGCAAAGCTCGTCCAAATGGAATCCGTTTTCCGTTTTTTTCTCTGCAATTTTTGTTGTTAATATGTTGCAAAGCGCGCTTATCTGCCGGATGCGCTCCGCGCGGAAGCCGCGGCGTGTGAAGCAAGGACGCCGTCCAGCTGCGCCAGATAGTTGACCAGCGTGCCCTCAAGCGTCTCGGAGGCTTTTCCAGCGGCATAGCAGGCGGAAAGGCGTACGGAGGTATCCGATATTTTGCGCAGGAGCAGGCGGCAGCTGATCATATCGTCGTCGGCGCATGCGTTCAGCGCGTCCAGCGCATACAGCTGCTTGTTCAGCTCCGGAAGAAGCGTGCCGCGAATGTCCGCGCCCGTGACGGCCATTTTCCGTCCCAGACGCTGACATTCGCTCAGCTTGCGAGTCACCTGCTCGGTAAGCGCGTCGGAAATGCGTTCGTTCTTCTGGCGCTCACGTTCGAGCGCGCGAATGGAAGAGGTGAAGGCAAAGGTAAGCACGGTTGTAAGCAAAAGGGCGGCCCAAAGACGAAGCAGCGAGTGTCTGCGCACGGGAAATTCCTCCAATCATCGATTGTGACGGTATTTTTTATGCGCAGACAACGCGTTTTATGAGGATTTTTAGCAATAGTCAAGGATGGTGGCGAAATCACGCGCGGGAAGCGTCAGCTCCCGGGTATGCGCACGGCGCGCGCCGGTCGCTCTGGCAAATTTGGTCTCGTCGGCAATCGGGAAATCGATAACCCCGGTCTTGTAGTGCATGGGAACGACG
>CAZMGO010000120.1:0-1124 GCA_964565845.1 uncultured Oscillospiraceae bacterium
CGCATGAGCGTATAGTCCAGCATTTCGCGCACGAAGCCGGCGGCCTCCAGATGCGCGGTGACGGCGGGCGGGTATTTTTTGATGATCAGCCGGGAAAGCGCGGGGAAGATTGTACCGCGGCGGAAGGCGTCGGCGAGGGCGCGAAGGACGGTCGGGGCTGCGGTTTCGTCGAGGATGCGCAGGGTTTCCCCCTGCTTCTCGGAGACTGCGACGACCGCGCCGTCCAGAAGCGCGACGGCGGTGCCGGGCACGCGCAGGAACGCGCGGCCCTCCTCGTGGGCGAGGCAGGCGCCCCACGCCTGCATGGGGTCGGCGGCGGGCAGCCAGATGCATTCGTCCGACGGCTGTCGAAGGCGGGCGGTGATGGAGGCGAAGTCGGCTTCGCGCACGAATTGCGCGCCGCTCAGTCCCTTCACGAAGTAGCCGCGGCGAGCTGTTCCGGCATACTCCATGTGCTTGAGCACGCCGAGAGCGGCGGTCCAATCCGCGCCCGCCGTTTCACGGCATACGATGCCGAAGCGGTCAAACAGGCGCTCTGCCTGCGTCTCGGCGTCCGCCTGCACGGGCGTGCCCACGCGCGACCAGCGTCCCGCGTCCATGACGCGCACGCGGCGGCGCACGGCCTTTTTCACGCTTGCGGATTCTGCCGCCAGCATTTCCCGCACCGGCAGGAAGCTGTCGGCGCGCACCAGCCCGCGCGCCAGCAGCGTTTTCAGCGCGTCTCCGGCGTTGGCGGGCAGACAGCTTGCGAAGCTCGCGCCGCGCAGGGTCAGCGTTTGCAAAACGGCGCGCTCCGCATCCGTCAGATCGCTCGGCAGCGGCGCATATTCGCCCTCGTCGTCCGGCAGATCAAAGCGTACCCGCGCCCGCTCGCCGGAAACGGCGCGCGCTCCGGCTTTCCCGGAGGCGGCATTCCGATTGGATATGCCGACGTCGTTCGCCCGCGCCTGCGCGTCGAGCGCGGAACGGGAACCCGCGCCGCGCGGACAGTCGCCGGAGAGGACGCGGCGGAAGGCTTCGGCGGAAATGTGCGCCTCGGCGGGAAGAACGCAGTGGGCGGCTTCGCCGCGGATGCATGCTTCGGCAGAAGTTTGCGAGGCTTCGCCGGGAGTATAAGAGGCTTC
>CAZMGO010000120.1:1224-2699 GCA_964565845.1 uncultured Oscillospiraceae bacterium
CGGAGTGCGGCGTGCGCTTGGCGGGGGTGGGCTCGGCGGGGAGGACGCGATAGGCGAACTCGCCGCGGGCAAGGGCTTCGTCGAGAAGCTGGGGGCGGTAGCCGGGGACGCGCGCGGGGAGAAGCCAGCCCTCCCATGCCGAGGCGGGATATTCGCAGCCGCGCAGGCGATTGAGCGCCTGTGCCAGCTGCGCCGAGCTTGAGCCTGCGCCGCGCACCCGCTGGGACAGCATGCGCGCGAAGGCTCGCGCGGGCTGGGTTTCCACGCGCCGACGATTCAGCGCGACGGTCATGCGCTGCGCGCTTTCGTACAGCTCGGCATGGATGTACGCGTCGCCGAGTCGGCGCAGGATGCCCTCGGAAAGCAGGGCGTTCAGGGTCTCCCGCGCGCATGCTTCGTCAACGGCGTAGCGCTCGGAAAGCGTTTCCGCCGTCTGTGCGCCGTGGAAGCGCGCCGCGCGGCGCACGATGCGCGCAAAGGCCGGTGCATCGGTCTCCTCCAGTGCGCGCCGGTATTCCGCTTCGTTTTCGCGCGCGATCCACAGCCCGGGTTCGATATAGACGGCTCGACCGGAAAGCTCCAGCGCGTCCATCCATTCCGCGGGCGCGTCGGCCTCCTCCGCCAGCAGGTCGCCCTCGGCCAGCAGCCGCGCGTGCAGCTCGTCGGCGCTTCGGGGCGCGCGCATGGGACGCGAGGCCGATTCCACGGCCTCCCTCGTGGGCGTGAGCGTCAAAAGCGCGTCCCTTGAAAGGGTGGTTGCCGCGGAGGGAATCGCGGTTTCATACATCATTTCCGCCTCCACCTGCCGGCGCAGGTTCAGGCAGAGGGGCGACGGCGTGCCCGTGTGCACCTCGTATACGCGCACCTGCCCCGCGCGGATGGCCGAGAGCAGCCGCGCGAGCGCGTGCAGATCCAGATAGCCGTTTGCGCATTCGTTCAGCGTTTCGCGCATCATCGGGTGCTCCGGATGCGCGGTCGCCGCGCCGAGCGCCTCCGACCCGCGCAGACGCTGTACCCACAGCGGCTGCCGCCGACCGCCGCGCACGCCGTTCAGCAGGGCGCGCTGCACGTTGTAGCGGAACGCCATGGCGAACATCGGCGACGCGGGCAGCATCGCCCGCACCTCCGCCGCCGCGCCGCGGACGGGAACGGACGGGCTGCCCGAATGGGCAGGCGAGGGATGCGCGCCGGGGGCGAGGACGGGGATGGAGGACGCGAGTTGAGCGCCGGGGACGGCATCGGGAGCCGCGAATGAGAGACGCGCACCGGTGGCGGCGTCGAGGTCGGCAGACGAGAGACGCGCGCCGGTGGCGGCGTCGAGGTCGGCAAACGAGAGCCGCGCGCCGGTGGCGGCGTCGGGGTCGGCAGACGAGGGACGCGCGCCGGTGGCGGCGTCGAGGTCGGCAGACGAGGGACGCGCGCCGGTGGCGGCGTCGAGGTCGGCAGACGAGGGACGCGCGCCGGTGGCGGCGTCG
>CAZMGO010000120.1:2799-7138 GCA_964565845.1 uncultured Oscillospiraceae bacterium
CGCGTCCGCATCGGAGGCGGCGAGGGCGGGGAGGAGGTTATCGGGGATTTCCCTGCCGCCGAGGAGGGTAATCAGTGCGCCGTCGTCATCGTCGTAGGCGCGGGCGTCCGTGCCGGCGGCGGAGGCGGCGCGGCGCGAGAGCAGCATGCCCAGCGCGCGGTTGACCGCGTCCCCGAAGGGGGAATGCAGCATCAGCTGATGCTCGCCCGCCTCGTCGGAGAAGTGCTCCGCCACGAGCACGCGGTTCGTGGCCAGACATCCCACCGCGCGCAGCTGGTTTTCGAGCACGCGCGCGGCGTTTTCCGCCGCGTCCGGGGTCAGCCCGGCCCTTTGCAGCGCCTCGCGGAGCGCGGCGGGGCTTCGGCGCGCCGCGTCCTCCCAGCCCGCCAGCAGGGAGCCGTAGAACGCGCCCGTTTCGTAGGCGCGCGCGGCGCGGTCGCCCTTCCAGAACGGAGAGGACGCGCCCTCCGGCGAGGTGTGCGAAACGATCACGCGGTCGCGCGTGATTTCCTCGATTTTCCATGGGAACGCGCCCAGATAGAATTTGTCGCCCAGCCGAGCCTCGAACACGTACTCCTCGTCCAGCTCGCCCAGCCGCGTGCCGTCGGCAAGCGTTACGGCGAACCAGCCGCGGTCGGGAATCGTGCCGCCGGAGGACAGCGCCAGCATGCGCGTGTACGCGTCGCCGCTCACGCGCCCGGACAGCCGGTCGTAGATCAGGCGCGGCTTTACGGGGCGGTCGTCCATGCGCTCGTAGTCGCCCGAAAGCATGCCAAGCACCGCCTTCACGTCCTCGGACGAAAGGCGGCGATAGCCGTAGGCGCGGGAAAGCACGCGCACGGCCTCGTCCACCGTGTACGTGCCGGTCGCCGCCATGGAGACCAGATGCTGCGAAAGCACGTCCAGACACATCTCCGGCGCGTGAACGCGCTCGATGCGACCCTCGCGTGCCGCCTCACACACCAGCGCGCAGCCGATGGTCTCGGCGGCCGTGCGCGGATAGATGCGCATGCGGCTCACGCGCCCGGGGCCGTGCCCCGCGCGCCCCAGCCTTTGCAGAAGCGACGATACGCTTGGCGGCGCGCCGACCTGAACGACCAGATCGATTTCGCCCACGTCAATGCCCAGCTCCATGGAGGACGTAGCCACCATCACGCGCAGCTCGCCGCTTTTGAGCATGCGCTCGGCCTCGAGCCTTTGCTCCTTCGACACGCAGCCGTGATGCGTGCGCGCGAGCGTCTGCCCCGCGCGCTCGTTGATTTTGAGCGCCAGCCGCTCGCAGCCCGCGCGCCCGTCCACAAACGCCAGCACCGTGCGCGCATGATTAAGCGCCTCAAGCACGCGGTCGGCAATCGCCGGCCACACGCTGTGCTCCGGCAGCTGCCGCATGTCCGGCACGGGCACGTCCACGGTCAGCTCCGCGCGCTTTTCGATTTTCGGCACGATTACGGCGCACGGCCCGCCGCCGGTCAGATGCCGCGCGGCCTCCTCCGGCGGGTTCACCGTGGCGGAAAGCCCCACGCGGCGCACGTGCCGTCCGCACAGCGCGTCCAGCCGCGCCAGCGAAAGAAACAGGTGCGCGCCCCGCTTGGAGGACAATACCGCGTGCAGCTCGTCCACGATTACCGTGCGCGCGCTTTTCAGCATTTCGCGCCCGGACAGGCTCGTGAGCAGCAGATACAGCGATTCCGGCGTGGTAATCAGTATGTGCGGCGGGTGCTTCGCCATTTCGCGCCGCGCCCTTGCGTCGGTATCGCCGGTGCGCACGGCGACGCGCACGGCGTCCGTCAGATGAAGCCCCGCCAGCGGGCGCTCCAAATTCTGCCGAATGTCGTTGCCCAGCGCCTTCAGCGGCGAAACGTATACGAGGCGCAGTCCCTCCGCAAGCGTGCCCGCGTCCCGCTCGCGGCGCATTTCGTCCAGAAAATACAAAAACGCCGCCAGCGTTTTGCCCGAGCCGGTGGGCGAGGAAATCAGCGCGTCGCGCCCCTGAGAAATTGCCTGCCAGCCCATGCGCTGCGCCTCGGTGGGCGTTCCGACGGAGGAAAGAAACCATTGGCGCGTTTTTTCCGAAAAGCCCTGCATAATACCCTCGCTGCTCCGTTTTTTCGTTCATATATATCATAGCACATCCGCACGGATATGGCAACTTCGTTAAAAGGTGGATAATTTCCATGCATGCGCTTGAAACCTTAAACTCTGCCATGTAATATGATTCGTGAAAATCAAGCGGCGCGAGGCGCCGTGTGGCAAGGGGATATTCAATCGATGAGAGCCGTAAACATCAAGCTCAGTCTGGCCGAAAACGTGAAGCAGTTCGTAAACATTGCCAGCCGCTATCCCTATGATATCGATCTGCGCGTCGGACGCCACGTTGTGGACGGAAAGTCGATTCTGGGCATTTTCTCCTTAGACCTTTCCAAGCCCATTACGCTGGAGGTATACGAGGACAAATGCGACGATCTGCTTGAGGAAATCAAGCCGTTCGTAATCGGCTGAGTTCAAACAAAAGAAAGAGAAGCAGAGTGTGTACGTGCTCTGCTTTTGTTATAAGGAGGATACGCAGGATGAATCAGCTTCTGTATAAGCGCTTTGACGAGCAGGTGAACCGCGTGAACACCGAGTGCGCGAAATGGGACAACCGCAAGGATTTCGGCAACGCCGACGCGCTGCCCATGTGGGTGGCGGACATGGATTTCCGCACGGCGGACGGCATCTTAGAGGCGCTCACCGCCCGCACGGCGCACGGCGTGTTCGGCTACTGCTCGGACAGCGACCGCGACCGCGCCGCCGTCGTGAACTGGATGAAGACGCGCCATCATACGGACGTATCGCCCGAATGGGTGCTGTACAGCCCCGGCGTGGTGGACAGCATGTATCACATCCTGCACGGCCTTTTTCAGGAGGGCGCGCGCATCGTCATTCAGACGCCGGTCTACGGGCCGTTCCGCCGCATGATCGAGAAGGCGAAGATGACGTGCGTGGAAAATCCGCTTCTGCACGACGAGACCGGCTGGCACATGGACTACGCGCATTTGGAGGAGTGCCTGCGCGCGGGCGCGGACGGAATCATGGTCTGCTCGCCGCATAACCCCGTGGGCCGCGTGTGGACGAAGGCGGAGCTTGAAACGCTGGTTTCGCTGTGCGCGAAGTATCACACCCGCATCATCTGCGACGAAATTCACGCCGACTTTGAGCTGGCGGGCGCGGTGCATTCGCCCATGCTGTCCATACCGGGCGCGGAGGACGCGGTGATGATGATTTCCGCCACCAAAACGTTCAATCTGGCGGCGCTTCGGCATTCCAGCATCCTGTGCCCGGACGAGAAGGCGCGGGGAGCGATTGCCGCCAGCCTGAGGGACTCCATGGCGGAAACGAACCTGTTCGGCCGCCTTGCCACCCGCGCGGCCTATGAGACTGGCGCGGAATGGCTGGACGCGCTTCTGTGCTACCTGAGCGACGGACGCGATTTGCTTTACGCGGGGCTTTCCGAAATTCCCGGCCTGAAGCCCACGCACGTGGAGGGCACGTATCTGATGTGGGTGGACGCGCGCGAGCTGGGCATGGACAGCGAGAAGCTGAACCGCTTCTTCATCGATGACTGCGGCGTGATTCCCAGCGACGGTCTGGCCTTCGGCGAACGCGGACGCGGCTTTGTGCGCCTGAACTTCGCCACGACGCACGCGAATCTCCGCGAGGCGCTGTGGCGCATCGGCGAGGCGATTGCGAAGCGATGAGAGTCGTCGTATTCGATACCGAAACCACCGATCTGCGCCCCGGGCAGATTTGCCAGCTGTCCTATCTGCTGGCGGAGGACGGGCGCGTGACGGGCAAAAACATGTTCTTCACCGTGGACGAGATGAGCGAATCCTCCGAGGAGGTGCACGGCATGAGCATGGAAAGGCTGGAGGAGCTGTCCGGCGGGGCGCGGTTTGAGGATCGCGCGCAGGAGATTTATGACGATTTCTCCGCCTGCGCGTGGATGGTGGGGCATAACGTGGCCTTCGACGACCGCTTCCTGCGCACGGAGCTGACCCGCGCGGGCTATGAGCTGAAGCGCATCCGCCCGTTCTGCACGATGAACTACTTTACCAGCGATATGCAGCTGCGCCGCAAATTCCGCACCGGCCGCCCCAAGCCGCCCAAGCTGATTGAGCTGGCGGAATATATGGAGCTGAAAACCGAGGACATCGAGCAAAACAGCGCCCTTTGGTTCGGCGGCGGCGAGGCCGCCCACGACGCGCGCTTTGATACCGCCATGACCTATATGTGCTTGGCCGAGGGCACGCGGCGCGGCATGATTCGCGGGATTCTATAGGCTTTTTCGCCGCTTTCGCAC
>CAZMGO010000121.1:0-7105 GCA_964565845.1 uncultured Oscillospiraceae bacterium
GCGCTTGACCGCGCCCGCCGCGCCGTGTGGGGCTGACCCTCGCGGTTCAAAAAAATCCCCGGCGACTGCCTGCCGCCGGGGGTTTTTCATGCGCTCCGTTCCTCCTGCGAGGGCATGGGCGCGGGAAGCCATGCATAGCACAGAAGGCAGATGGTCAGAAGCACGGCGGAATAGGCAAGGGCGGAGCCGAAAAACAGGGGAATCGCGGCAACGGTCGGAAGCAGAAGCAGCTTCCGGCGGCCGGGCAGGCGCAGGCAGAGGAGCACGGCGGCGGCCAGCAGCAAAAGCGCGCTGAGCGCCTGCGACACGCGAACGGAGCCGAGATACAGGCTGTCCATGCGCAGACCCTCGACCACGGTGCGCTCGGCGGCGTACATGAACACGTAAAACAGCGCGACGCGGCCGGGGCGGGCAAAAAAGCGCGTGCGCTCGAGAATGAGAATCAGCGCGCAGATGAGCAGGCACCATGCGGATTCATAAAAGAAGGTTGCCGCGAACCAGCCGCCCTCGCGCTCGATATACACGGCGATAGGGAACCACTGAAGCGCGGGGCTTGCAATCGGCACGCCGTAGGCCTCCTGATTGACGAAGTTGCCCCAGCGCCCCACGGCCTGCCCGACGGCGAGCGCGGGCGCGGCCACGTCGGCCATGGTGAGGAAGGGAATGCGCTTTGCGCGCGTAAAGAGCCATCCGGCAAGCACGCCGCCCAGCACGCCGCCGTAGATGGCCAGTCCGCCGCCGCGAATGTTGAAGATTTCCAGCGGATGCGCGCGGAATGCGTCCCATTCGAACGCCACATAATACACGCGGGCGCACACGATGGCGAAGGGAACAATCCAGAGCGCCAGCGAAAGGGACGTATCCGGCGCAAGGCCATAGCGTTCTTCGCGGCGGCTCATAAGGAGGATCGCCAGAAGCACGCCCAATGCAATCAGAACGCCGTACCAGTGAATCGAAAACCCGAAGACGACCAACGCCGTGCGCGTAAGTTTCATGCTTTATCCAGACCTCCGAAGCGCTTTCTCGTTAAATTATAGGCGAAAACCGGGGAAATTGTCAATCGCCTTCCGAAGGAAGGTTGCAATTACGGCGGCTTTCGTATATAATTTATGGATGCAGGTTTATTGTGCCCATGACGGGCTGTGGCATGCGGCAGGAGGATGGAAATGGCCAGAATGCGCGTAACCGGACGGTTTTATGTATTTCTGATGCTGGTGGCGGCACTTGTGCTGTTTCTATTCCGTGATTCCATTTTTGGAAGCAGCGAGGTCGTCAACGTGCTGGACGGCGCGGCCTCGGACGTGCGCAGCGCGCAGGCGGTCATCATTCGCGATGAGCTTCCCGCGACGGAAACGCAGGTCACGCGCGTGGAATACGTGGCGGACGAGCACACGCTGGTAAAAAAGGGCGATGCTGTCGCCTACGTATACTCGCTGGAATACAGCGAGAAAAAGCTTCAGGAGCTGAGTCAGACCCGCAAGAACATTCAGGAGTATCACAAGGTCGTGCTGGGCAAGGAGCTGGATTCCCAGCTTGAGGTATACGACCTGAACGTGAAGCAGAAGGCGCTGGAGCTGAAGAATCTGGTGCTTCGCACGACGCACGGCAACCTTTTGAAGCTGATTGATCAGCTGACGGACGCAATGGAGCAGCGCCGGCAGTACATGAGTGCCAACATGCGCTCGGACGCCAAGCTGATTAAATACTACGACGACGAAACGCAGAAGCTGAACAGCATCGAGTCCTGGCGCACGGCGAGCAGTGCCAGCCGGGACGGCGTGGTAAGCTTTTACATGGACGGCTACGAGTCCTCGCTGACCGTCGACCGGCTGGAGGAGCTGTCGGTTGCCGACATGCGCGCCGTGCTGGCGGGCGAGTCGCTGGAAAGCTCGAGCGGACGCACGGTCACGCCCATTTACCGCATTGTGGATCAGGACAAATGGTATCTCGCCGTGCTGTCCGTGGATGGCTCGTGGAATCCCGTCATCGGCACGCTGTATAACTTCCAGCTGGAGGGCTTTGAGGATCTGGTCTATTCCGGCACGGTAATTCGCGTGCAGAAGACCGGCTCCACCGTCATGGCGCAGCTGGAGGTGACCGACCCCGTGGGGCCGCTGATCTATCAGCGCTGCGGAAACGTGGTGCTGGGCACAAACCTGTCCGGTCTGTTGGTGCCGTCGCGCGCCGTTTCGCAGATGAACGGGCAGAGCGGCGTCTGGCTGTACGACGTGCCCGGCGGCACCTTCGTGCCGGTGGACGTTTTGAACGACGACGGAAAGAACGCGCTGATCCTGCCCCTGGTCGAGGGCGTTATAAGCACCGGCTCGCGCGTTTTGATTAAATGACGGACGAGGTACTGCGGTATCGCGCGCTGCGGGAAAGGCTGAACGCGCATTCGCCGCTCAAAGAGGGCGTTCGCATTCTGCCGGTAACCAAAACGGTGGAGCCGTCGCGCATCCTGCCGCTGAGGGCGGAGGGTGTGACCGAAATCGGCGAAAACCGAGTGCAGGAGGCGCTTGAGAAGCTGCCCGCGCTTGAGGATGCGTTCGGCGTTCGAATCATCGGGCGGCTTCAGACCAACAAGGCGCGCTATGTGGCGCACTTCGCGCGGGCGGTGGAATCGCTCGACCGGCTTGAGCTGGCGGCGGCGCTTCAGCGCGCGCTGGACAGGGAAGACCGCACGCTGGACGTGCTGATTGAGGTCAACATCGGGAACGACCCTGCCAAGGCGGGCGTTTCGCCGGAGGACGTGCGGGCGCTTCTGCGCGGCGTATCGGCCTGCGACCGGCTGCGCGTGCGCGGACTGATGACGGTGGCGCCGATTGCGCCCGACCCGGAGACCGTGCGCCCATACTTCCGCCGGATGCGCCGTTTGTTTGAGGATTTGGGCGCGGGCGACTGGGACACGCTGTCGATGGGCATGTCCGCCGACTGCGAAGCGGCAGCCGAGGAGGGCGCCACGCAGGTTCGCGCGGGAAACGCGATTTTTGGAAAGAGAAACCAACAGACCCCGCCTGAGACGCGGGATATTGGGGGATAGACGGAAATGGCTGGCTGGAAAAAGGTTCTGGAGCTTATCGGCATTATCGATACAAGTGAATCCGAGTCGGATGCAGGCAATGGCCCGCGCTATCACGAGGAGGTCAATGACGAGCCTCGCTATACGCCGCGTTCGCGGGCGCAGTCGGCCTCCGACGCGCGCGGCAGCCGTTTTGGCGGCACGGCGCGTCCGTCCGGCGCGCAGCGTCCGCGCATGGAGAACCCGCGTTCGCGCGCAGGCGTGGGCGACGAGGGCGACGCATACGGCGTCAGCCGCGCGCCGCGCGGCGCGAAGCTGCAGCCGAAGCCGACGACGATCGTATACTATCTGCATACGTTTCCGGAATGCTCCAACGTAATCATGGATCTGGTCGCCGGAAATTCCGTGCTTCTGAACTTAGAGGAGACCGACATGCAGCTTCAGCAGCGCGTGGTGGACACGCTGGCAGGCGCGGCGTTTGCGCTTGGCGCGAAGATTCGCAAGGTGTCGCTGAAGATGTACCTGATTTCTCCGGAAAGCGAGAACGTATTCGAAACCGCCAGCGTCAACCGACGCTATTGAGAGGGGACAAATGGGCAGCGTTGTATCTCAAATGATTGGAAAGGGACTTCTGTATTTTCTGCGGCTGATCGACACCTCACTGGTGATTCGGTGCCTGCTGAGCTGGTTCGTTTCGCCGTACAGCCGCATCATGCAGTTTTTTGTAGCGCTCACGGAGCCGTTCGTCGCGCCGTGCCGAAGGCTTTTGAATCGGATGTCGGGCGGCCGGCCCATGATGCTCGACCTGTCGATGCTGATGACGATGCTGGTGCTCATCGTATTGCAGCGTCTGGTGAGCGTGGTCTTCTTCTGACGGAAATTTTTGTGAAATGCGCGCCCGCGGCAGGATTCCGCATGCACGCGTCGAATTTCTCTATCAGCTATGCGCACGGGATTGCGCCTTACACTCCGGGCGGCGACGCCGGGCTACCAAGGAAAGGATGAATGATATGGCGATTACGGTGAATGATATTCGCAACAAGCAGTTCAAGATGGAAGGCCGCGGCTACAACTGCGACGAGGTGGACGATTTTCTCGACGAGCTTGCCGAGCAGACCGAGAAGCTCATTCGCGAGAACACGAGTCTGAAAAACGAGCTTGCCGCCGCGAAGGAGCAGGCCGAGGCGGCAAAGGCCGCCGAAAAGACCGCGCTGGAGGCCGTTCAGACGCCCGCCGTGCAGCAGCCGACGTTCAACGAGCCCAGCTACTTCAAGAACCTCGAAACCACGCTGCGCGAGACGCTGATCAGCGCCCAGCGCATCGCCGACGAAACCATTGACGACGCCCGCAAGAAGGCGCGCAAGATCGTCGCCGAGGCCGAGGAGCACGCGAACACGCTTCAGGAGCAGTCCGCGCAGAAGATGGCGGAGGCGCGCGCCGATTACGATGCGCTCAAGAACGCATCCGAGGAATATCGCCGCGGCTTCACGTCCCTGGTCGAGGAGCAGACCCGTCTTCTGAAGGAAAGCCCGATCTTCAACTGATTCGCGGCGCGCGGCGCGGCTCTGACGCACGCGCCGGCATGGAGCCGTCCCTCTGCGTGGGGGATGGCTCTATTTTGCATGACCGACGGCCGGAATTTTCCTCCGGCCACATGATTCCGCCCGATTCGGAAATACTGGCAACCGGGGGTGACGCCAATGTCCGACGACGGGCTGTTTCGCAAAATCGAATATCTGGCAAACACGCTGGAGCGCATGCGGCTGGACGAATACCTCGATTTCGTGTCCGACCGGCGGCGCATGGTGCTGACCGCGCTTCTGGGCGGCGTGCTGCGCGGCGTGGGGTTCATGTTTGGGTTTTCCATCATCGGCGCAGTCGTGGTAACCATTCTGCGCTCGGTGGTGCTGGACAATCTTCCGGGCATCGGAAGCTTTCTTGCGGAGGTAGTCAATGAGATGGAATCGCGCACGCGATAGGGTGCTCTGTGCGGCGCTGGCCGCGCTTTTGGCAGGCGTCGACCGGCTGATTAAGCGCTGGGCGCTGACGCTGGAGGCGGGCATCTCGCGGGAGGGCATCGCGCGGATTTTCCGCTTCTCGTTCGCATGGAACGAGGGCGCGGCGTTTTCCATGCTGCGCACGCGGCCGTGGCTGGTGGTTGTTGTGAGCGCGGCGGTGCTTTTGCTTGTGGCGGGCGCGGTGTTTTTAAGCCGCGGGCTTTCGCTGCGCGTGCGGCTGAGCCTGTCTCTGGTGCTGGCGGGAGGGCTGGGCAATCTGATTGACCGGGCGCTGTATGGCGCGGTGATCGACTATATCGAGCTGACGTTCGTCGACTTCCCGGTATTCAATTTCGCCGACATATGCGTGACGGCGGGCGCGGCGCTGTTTGCGCTGTTCACGCTGCTGCCGGGGAAGGGAGAAGCGAAGGCATGATTTTCACCATTGACGCTGCCGCCGCCGGCGCGCGGCTGGATTTATTTCTTGCCTGCCGCACGGACGCCACCCGTTCGCGCATCGGGGCGCTGATTCGCGAGGGCGCGGCGCTGGTAAACGGCTGCGTGCCCTCGAAACCCGGCTACGCGCTTCGGGAGGGCGACGTGGTTTCCCTTGAAATTCCCGCGCCTGCGCCCGCACACGTGGAGGCGCAGGATCTTCCGCTGGAAATCGTGTATCAGGACGACGATTTGGCCGTGGTATACAAGCCGTCCGGCATGGTGGTGCATCCGGCGGCGGGCAATCCGGACGGAACGATGGTCAACGCGCTTCTTATGCATCTGGACGGTCTTTCGGGAATCGGCGGGGAAATTCGTCCCGGCATCGTGCACCGAATCGACAAGGACACCTCCGGGCTGCTTCTGGTGGCGAAGAACAACCGCGCGCACGTGAAGCTGGCCGAGCAGATTGCCGCGCATTCGATTGAGCGCGCGTATCGCGCCATCGTCATCGGGCACATGAAGGCCGAGGAGGGCGACGTGAACGCGCCGATCGGGCGGCATCCGACCGACCGGAAGAAAATGGCCATCGTGTCCGGCGGACGCGAGGCGCAGACGCATTGGCGCGTGCTGGAGCCGCTCAGGGGCGCGACGCTGGTGGAATGCGTGCTCTCGACCGGGCGCACGCATCAGATTCGCGTACATATGGCCTCCCTCGGTCATCCCGTGCTGGGCGACCCGGTATACGGCCCGAAAAAATCCCCCTATCCGGTGGAGGGCGGGCAGCTGCTTCACGCGTTCCGGCTGGGCTTCATTCATCCCGCGACCGGCAAATTCATGAAATTCGAAGCGGAGCCGGAGCCGCGATTTACGCAATGGCAGCAAAGGCTTCGCATGGTCTGATGCGGCGATTCCGAAGGGAATCTCGAAGCCTCCGCATGAGCGGCGGTAATTCTTTCAACCCATAACGCACCCCCGCGCGGGACACACTGTTCATCGACGGACAGGCAGCCGCGGCGGAGGTGCGTTGCTTTGTGAAGAGCCTGAAGGAGCTTACGGGAATGCCGACCGTGCGCACGGACAGCGGACGACGCATCGGACGCGTGGCGCGCGCCTGCGTAAACGACGAGCTGACGGCGCTGTGCGGCGTGTGGGTGGCAAACGGCTGGCGGCGGGCGCGCTATTGTCCCGCGGCGCAGATTCGCTTTATCGGCGACGTTTCCATCCTAATCGACGGCGAGCTTCCGCGCACGCGGCAGAAGACCGTCTGCGGAAACCCGCTCGCGTTGCGGCGCGCGCGAAACGCCGCCGGGGAAATGGTCGGCGCGATTACCGGCGTATATGTGGACGAGGAAACCCTCGCCATCGTCGCCGTGGAGCTGACGCGCGGCTTCTGGGAGGACTTGAAGAGCGGTCGGCAGCTTGTCCGTCATTTTCAAGCGCACGTACGCGATGCGGACGTGGTTCTGATGGAGGAAGGGGATGAAAGCGATGAAGCGTGGATGGATTAAGGGCATGATCGCGGGCGCGGTTCTGGGTGCGTCGGCGGCGACGGTATACGGCATGATGAACTGGCAGACCGAGCGCAAGCTGGGACGGGCGGCGATGAACGCAGGGCGGACGGTATCTGAGAAGGTGCAGGAGTGGTTTGGAT
>CAZMGO010000122.1:0-7051 GCA_964565845.1 uncultured Oscillospiraceae bacterium
TTTGTGGGGCGGCATCGTGGGCTATCTGAAGGTTCGCTTCGGTTCCCACGAGGTGCTCTGCATGATTATGTTCAACTGGATTGCGTTCTATCTTTCCAACTTCATCGTGAATTTGGAAAGCGTGAACGTCGGCGGCGGAAAAACATGGACAAAGATTATCCCGGATGAAGCGAAAATCACGATTTCCAAATGGTTTCCCGCAAATGTGGTTTCGTCAAACACGCACTTCGGCATCGTTCTGACGCTCGTCTGCGTTCTCGTCATCTGGTACATCATCTCTCGCACGACGCTGGGCTATCGCCTGAAGTCCGTGGGTCTGAATCGTGACGCTGCGGAATATGCAGGCATCAACGCCAATCGCTGCGTGATTGTCTCACTGGCGATTTCCGGCGCGCTGGCCTCACTGGCGGGCGGCCTGCAGGTGCTGGGCGTGAACTACAAAATCAACCAGTTTGCCGCGCAGGAAAGCTACGGCTTCAACGGCATTACCGTGGCGCTGATCGGCGGCTGCAACGCGTTTGGAACCCTGCTCGCAGGCTGGTTTTTCGGCGCGATGAAGTACGCAGGTACGCGCATGAAGGTCGGCAGCGACCGCGTGCCCAAGGAAGTCATCGACATTATCATGGGCTGCATCGTGTTCTTTATCGCCATTTCTGGTCTGTTCCGCGCGTTCTTTGTTCGCAGGATCAAGGGAGGTGACATGTTCTAATGGATCAGGTTCTGATTACCATCGGCGTGATTCTGAATGCAACCTTGATGTATACGCCTCCGCTTCTGTTTGCGGCGCTGGGAAGCTGCTTCTCGGAAAAGAGCGGCGTCGTCAACATCGGTCTTGAGGGCATGATTGTCATCGGCGCGTTTACCGGCGCGGCAGTCGGTCACTTTGTGGACGCACCATGGCTGGCCTTCCTCTGCGCGGGCCTTGCGGGCGGATTGCTCGCACTGCTGCACGCATTTGCCACCGTCACCTGTCAGGCAGATCAGACCATTTCCGGAACCGCAATTAACTTCCTCGCCTCCGGTCTTTCGGTCTATATCTGTTTCCTGCTGTTCCGAACGAGCGAAACGAAGCCTGTCATCAGCAAGCTTCCTCGCCTGTTTAATGATCTGTTTGTTTGGCTGGGTGAAAACCTTCCGGAGGGCGCTGCAAAGCTGTTCAGACAGAACGGCTTTATGGATCTGGTATTCAATACCTACGCATCCACCTATATCGCCTTCCTGCTGGTGATCGTAGTATGGTACGTGTTTTACCGCACGCGCTTCGGGCTGCGTCTGCGCGCCGTCGGCGAGCATCCGCGCGCCGCGGATACGCTGGGCGTGAACGTTACGCTGGTGCGCTATATCTGCGTCATCCTGTCCGGCGTTCTGGCGGGCTTCGGCGGCGCATCCATTACGTTGGCAACCGTTTCCGCGTTCCGACCCACAATCGTTGTCGGTCAGGGCTTTATCGCCATTGCGGCCGTCATCTTCGGCAACTTCAAGCCTCAGGGGGCCATGCTCGGCTGCATTCTTTTCGGCTTCTGCAACGGTCTGCGCGTAGTACTTGGTTCCGACGCGAAGATTTCGTTCACGCTGTTTGAAAAGGCGGTCAACATCCCGATTCCCGTCAACATCATTTCGATGATCCCCTACGTGGTTACCATCATCACGCTCGTTTTGTTCGTGGGACGCGCGCGCGGCCCGGCTGCGAACGGCAAGCCATATATTAAATCGAAATAACACATACAACGGTTGCATACAAAGCCAATATCGCTTATAATAAAGAAAGATACGAAGGTCTGCGCTGCGTTCCTGCGCGCAGACCGGTATCTATATCCGTACGGAGGGTTTATTAAACGATGGCATCTCGCAATTCGGAGAAAAAATCGCGCGTGCGTCTGGATGAGGCGCAGCTTCTGCGCGATCACAAAGCCTTGGTTGAAATGGAAAAGCGCGAAAGAAAGCGCGTTCGCCGCGCGTGGCATTGGGGCACCTTCCGCCACGTGCTGCTGGTTTTGCTCACGCTCATTTTGACGATTGCTACCATCGTCGTTATGGTTGTGGGGCAGTTTTTGCTTGGCCCGTCGCCGACGGCGAGCGATCTTGTGGTGCAGACGCTTATGGAATCCAGCGCACTGAAGTTCGTCCCCTATCTCTTCCTGTTTGAGAAGACGGATGAGGCAATCCAGCGAAACACCCTTGTCGTGCCGGACGAAGCAACGGATGCCAGCCTTATTACCGTTCGCGCACATTCGTTTTCCGACGAAGCAAACGGTTTGGAAACCGACGAGGTGTTTGACGAAAACGGCGTTCGCATTGAGGAGGTTATCGGCCCGACGTATCGCGGCTACATGATGATCGTGCGCGATCCTGCACAGGTCATTGTCGGCGTGAGCCATAATCCCTTCTCCAAGGCGCACGCAGGCAAAAAGGTGAACGAAATCATCGATCTGTACGATGCGGTAGGCGGCATCAATGCGGGCGCATTCTACGATGCCAACGGCACTGGAGACGGCGGCGAGCCGCTGGGACTGGTTTATTCCGAAGGACAGCGACTGCACCGTGCCGATAATGGCTCATATAAAACGGTAGTCGGCTTCGATAAGGACAACATCCTGCGCGTCGGAACCTATACCTCCGATGACGCAGAGGAAATTGGCCTGCGCGATGCCGTCGCGTTTGGCCCGGCGCTGATTGTCAATGGAAAGGCCGCCACGATCAAGGGAAACAGCTCCGGCTTGAACCCGCGCTCCGCCATTGGTCAGCGCAGCGATGGCGCGGTGCTTCTGCTGGCCATCGACGGTCGGCAGGCAAACTCCTTCGGCGCCTCGTATGCCGATCTAATCAAGGTGATGCAGGATTACGGAGCCGTGAACGCATGCAACCTTGACGGCGGCTCCTCCACCGTCATGTACTACGAGGGCGAACAGAAAAATGACGGCATGGCGATTTCTGCCTCACGCCGCATGCCGACTGCATGGATTGTCAAACGGGGTGAAAGTGATGAGTAAGCGCAAAAGGAAATACACCCGATACACCGAGGGCAAGCTTCGCCTTCGCAACCTTCGCTTCTGGGTAATCTATCTCGCCCTTGTGGCATTGATTGTCTTCGCCGGAACGCGCGTGTATCGCTATTTCGATACGTCGCTCACGGCATACGAAGAAGCGGCATCCAAGTCGCAGAAGCTTGTTGAAGAGGTCAGCTCCATTTTTACGGAAAAGCAGTTTGACCTGCTGTACACATATGAGGACTCCTCCCTCGACTATATGGAAACACAGGAGGAGTATGTTGCGTATTTGAACCGGCTGACAGAAAACGCCGAGATTGAATGCACGCTGGTGCGCTCCGAGCAGCCGGACGAGCAAACCTATTCGGTCACGGCGGACGGCAAAAGCTTCGCTTCCTTTGTGCTGAAGAAATCCGGCGAATCCGAATTTGAGATTCTGCCGATGTTCGGCTTCACGCTTCGCGCGGAGGAATACGAGCTCAAATCGATTCAGACGTCGATCCTTCAGCTGGCGGCCTATGAGGTCACGGCGCGCGACAGCGATACCGTTTACGTGAACGGGAAGGCTCTCACGGATGAGCAGACGGTTTCAACCGGCGAAACGCTTTTCTACGATGGACACCTGCCGGAGGGCTATGCCTCCCCCACGCTGACGACCTATCGCTTCACCTGCGCACTGGGCGAGCCGGAAATTCGCGCGGTTGATGAAGCCGGGAACGAATACGAGCTGACGAAGGAAACGGAATACACCTATTCCTACCAATTCCAATACGCCGACGAAGCCATGAAGCCGCAGTATGAAGAAAACGTCTTGGACTGCGCAAAGGATATTTGCCGCTATACGACGAACAATCTTTCTCAGGCAAAGGTTCTCAAACGCATGGAGACCGGCTCAAAGGCCGCCGACGCCATCAAGAATATCGATGCGAAATGGCTCACAAAGGCAGATAAGAGCAGCTTCGAAAACGAGCGCACCGAGAACTATGCCATGTTCGGCGACAGCGTGTTCTGCTGCGATGTGCACTTTGACTACAACACGGTGTCTCGCGGCGTAAGCAACACCTATCCGACCTCCTATCGCCTGTATTTCAGGCTTGTAGACGGCTCATGGCTGATCTACGACTTCGAGAACCTCTAATCCCCTATATTGCAAAACTCGCAGCGCTTGCTTTTCTGAAGGTCAAAGCCGCTGCGAGTTTTTTACGCGGATAAGCGGTCGGCTGCTCAACCGGTGGGCAGCCGACCGCTTGACCGTGATTCTTACCCGATCAGATGGAAGAACTCCGTGAGAGCCTTTTCATGCTGACCGATCGTCACAAGGTGGTGGTTGTAAATGGGATGAGTCAGGAAATAGCTGAAGTCGTCCAGCTTCAGGCGAATCTGCGTGCGGCAGAGTGTCGCCTCCTGAAGATTTCCGACGATTTCGCCGTTCTTGGCAAAGTAACGATCAAGCGCCGCGTTGGTCTTGAAAATCGTGCACGGAACCTCCGGCACATGACCGGCGACGGCCACGCCGATTCCGCTCTCATAGTGGGTCATCAGGTGGTAGCTTTCCGGCATATTCATCGGAAGCGTGCAGTGCGCCAGCACCATTTCGCCCTTCTCCGTGTTGATGCGGCTGGGATTGCACAGGAAGACGGGGTTCCCGGACACCTCGCCCAGTATGGCCATAGACATCAGCGACGGAACATCTCCCTCGCAGCCGCCATAAATGCCCTCGGCATTCAGAATTGCAAGGCCGAGACAACCAGTGGTGTACACCGTATCCAACAGGTCAAAGCAGCGAACGGTCAGGCCAAACAGACCATGACGGTCGACGATGCGCCGGAATGCGCCGTACACGTTCAATGCCTTTTCCATTTCCGCCTCGTCGTAGCCCTTGCTCTTCAGGTCAAGCGTCCAGCGGTTCTCCGGATAGCCGCCCTTTTTAATCTCGTCCAGCAATTCGCTCATCGGAATCTTTTCCAGCGACATGCCCAGCTTGGCGCGATAGGCCGCGTCATCATCGGGACTTGCGATGAGCCAATCGGAGGGTTTGCCAATCAAACCCAGCTTCTTTCCCTGCAGGTTGGCCTTGGCCTGATACGCGCTCTTCAGCGCGCGAATGCGGGCGGCAACGTCCTTCACGCTGCCGTGAATGATTTCGCCATAATGTCCGTGTGCCTGCAAATAGGACAGGATTTCCATCGACGCAGCCAGCGAATTGCTCTCGCCGCTGGTGAGAATGTAGAGCGGACGCTCGGCCAACTTCAGGTATTTTTCAAGGAAGATACCCTCGCTTCCGCCGGAGGCCACGTAAACAAGCCCAAAGGGCACCTTGTCCAGCTCGTCCATTTCAACTAAATGCAGCTCTTCCCCCAGCTCCTCCTGCACGCAGGACAGATAATCCTTCACGCGCTCCTCGGTAACCTGACTCAGGGGGCTTTTCACACGGCAAACACAAATCGACATTTCATCTTCTCCCTTCCCAATTTACTTTCCATGTTCAAGGCATTCACAGTCGATCCTCTGCAGCCATTCACGAATCTGAATGTGCTGCGGACAGGCCGCCTCACAGGCGCCGCAGCCTACGCAGTTTTGCGCGCCCGGATTCTCGGCATACTTTTCATAGAAGGCATCAAAGCCGCCGAACATGGCGCAGCTGTCATATCGACGGAAAATCTGCGGAATCTTTACCTCCTGCGGGCACGGCTGGCAGTATTCGCACCCGGTGCAGCCGACGCGAATGCGAGCCTCATAGGCCTCGCGCACGCGCGCAAACATCGCGGCCTCCTCTGCGTTTACGCAGTTTGCATCCGCATTGTCAAAGATGCGCAGGTTGTCTTCAATTTGCTCCATAGTGGACATGCCGGAAAGAATCGTGATGATTTCCGGACGGTTGTACAGATAGCGGAACGCCCATTCAGCCGGGCTGCGTTTGACCGGCTGCACGGCATACAGCGCCTGCACATCCTCGGGAATGTTGCGCGCCAGCGAACCGCCGCGAAGCGGCTCCATGATTACCACGCCAATCCCCTTCGACGCAGCATACTCAACGCCCTTCATCGTCGCCTGCTGGAATTCATCCAGAATATTCATCTGAACCTGCGCAAGCTCCCACGGGTAGCTATCGACCACGCGCTTGAACACGTCAAAATCATCGTGGAAGGAGAAGCCAACATGCAGAATCTTGCCCTTTTTCTTCATTTCATCAAAGAATTTGAGCAAACCCATCGGCACAAGCTTATCAAAGCGCTCGCCGTCCACGGCATGCGCCAGATAAAAGTCCAGATAATCGGTTTTCAGTCTCGAAAGCTGCTCGTCCAGAAGCGCCTCCATGTCCTCATACCGTTCCACCTTCCAGAGGGGGAGCTTGCTTGTAAGCGTGACGCGCTCGCGATAGCCGTCGGCAAGCACTTCGCCGAGGAGCACCTCGCTGTCACCGCCATGGTAGACATAGGCGGTATCCACATAATTGAGTCCCTTGTCAATCGCGGCGCGAATCATGCGTATCGCCTCCGGACGATTGATGGGATGATTTTCCGTTTCCAGCGTAGGAAGCCGCATGCAGCCCATGCCAAGCGGCGACACCTTTACATCCGTTCCCGGAAATTGACGCAGCTTCATAGTCCGTTCCCCTCCTTATTCTCCGTGCACAAGCCTTGCAGAAATCCGTTCGATGCCCTGCATCCTTCCGATTCACGTCGAAGCGGCAGATGCTCGTCGAGATAGAAATTCCATTATTTCCGGTTCCTCTTGGCTGCAATTCCCTATACAGTATACCATAAACTCCATGCCATATGCAATGTTTGTGCCGTAAAACTACGCGAAATCTGGGTTTTCCCAAAGCTGAACACCTTGCTGCTGGCGGTCATCCCGCTGGCAGGACTTTGCTTATGCTTGAGCGTCAATGTGGAAGCTGCGAATATACTTGTTCTACGAGAGGGCTTTTCTTTTCCTGTCCGTTGTGCAGGGGCCGGTCCATTTTGTCTGCGGGCGGTCTTTTACGCTGATGGTGTAAAATAGTCCTGGGATGACTGTAAAATGAAATAGGACACCCCTCAAGGAAAAAGCGAACCAGTGCG
>CAZMGO010000123.1:0-3718 GCA_964565845.1 uncultured Oscillospiraceae bacterium
CGTTTTACCCTTGCATAATCGCGAATAATCTGCTAAGATATAGACACTTATCCACAAGCCGGTCTTTTTTGCACCGCCGATTGTGGATAATCATTTCGAAAGGAGCCATTTCATGAATTACGCGGACGCATTCCCGCTATGGCAAAAGGCGCTCAATCTCCTGCGCGACAGTATGAACGAGACCCGATACCGCACATGGTTCGAGAATTTAAAGCTACATTCGGCGGAGGACGGGCGTATCGTAATCTACTGTGACGATGCGTTTATCGTGCGCAACATCCGGGAGCGCTATAAAACTCAGCTTTCCATGGTCATCGGGCAGGCGTTCGGCGAGGCGTACGATTTGGAGGTCGTCACGACGGACGAGCTTCCCCGCTTCGAAAAGGAAATGACCTCCTCCCCCCTGAACCCCAAATACATCTTCGAAACCTTCGTCGTCGGCTCCGGCAACCAGCTGGCGTATTCGGCCAGCGTGGCGGTCGCCGAGGATCCGGGGCACGCCTATAACCCGCTGTTCATCTACGGCGGCGTGGGTCTGGGCAAAACGCACCTGATGAACGCCATCGCGCATTACATCGTGGAGGACAAGCCGAACAGCAAGATTCTGTTCACCACCAGCGAAAACTTCACCAACGAGGTGGTCGAGGCCATCTCGCGCAAGAAGACGCTGGAGCTGCGCTCCCGCATGCGCTCGGTGGACGTGCTTCTGATTGACGACGTTCAGTTCCTCTCCAACAAGCAGGCCACGCAGGAGGAATTTTTTCACACGTTCAACGCGCTGTTTGAAAACGGCAAGCAGATTGTCCTGTCCTCCGACCGTCCGCCGCGCGAAATCGCCACGCTGGAGGAGCGCATGAGCTCCCGCTTCATGAGCGGCCTTGTGGTGGACGTGCAGAAGCCGGACTACGAGACCCGCGTCGCCATTCTGAAGCGCATGACGGAGGCCAACCATATCAACATCGGCGCGGGCGCGATTTCCTACATTGCGGAGCAGATTGATTCGAACATCCGCGAGCTGGAGGGCAGCCTGATCCGCGTGAACGCGCTGGCGCAGCTGGAGGGCGCGCCGATCACCGAGGAGCTGGCGCAGCGGGCGCTGAAGACCATCATTAAAAAGGAAAAGACCGCCATCTCGCCCGAGAAGATCATGGACGAGGTCGCCGCGCGCTACAGCATTCGGCGCGACGACATCCTCTCCCAACGCCGCAACCGCGACATAGCCGTACCCCGGCAGCTGGCCATCTACCTCACGCGCGAGCTGGCGAAGCTTTCCACCACGCGCATCGGCATCGCCTTCGGGCGGGATCACTCCACCATCATGCACGCCTGCCGCAAAACGGCGGAAACCATCGCCGCCGACAAGGAATTCGCGCGCATCGTGGACGAAATCACCTGCGCAATCATGGAGAAATAGCGCTTCTCCGTCCGGAGTTTTGGCTGGGGCTTTGGGGTTATCCCTATGTCATCCATGCTTATCCCCAAAACAATCCACCCCAAAATTGGCAGGCGAATGCTGGAAAATATGGAGTTATCCACATTATCCACGTCTCTACTGCAACTACTAAATTTATTCTATAGAATACGATGAATCGAGGGGGCCCACATGAAATTCAGATGTTCTTCCAACGATTTGCTTTCCGCGCTGCAGGTCACCATCCGCGCGCTGTCCGTCCGTTCGACCCAGCCCATCCTTGAGGGCGTGCTGATCGAGGCGCTGGACGACGAGGTTCGCCTGACCGCCTCGGACGGCAACTTCTCCATCATCACCACCCTGCCCGCCTCCGTCGAGGACGCGGGCGACGCGGTCATGCCCGGCCGCCTGTTCAATGAGGTCGTGCGCAAGATGCCCTCGGGCGAGGTTTTGGCAAACCTTTCTCCCTCCTACGTGCTTTCCCTGCGCTGCGTAGGTTCACGCACCAACATTTCAGGGCAGAGCGCCGAGGCCTATCCGCGCATGGAAATCTCCGCGAACGACGCGTGCGTCGAGCTTCCGCAGAGCCTTGTAAAGGACATGATTACCCGCACCTCCTTCGCCGTGCCGATGGAGGATCAGCGAGAGGTGCTCACCGGCGGCTTCTTCAACATGCAGAACGGCCAGATTGACATGGTGGGTCTGGACGGCTTCCGCATGGCGATGCGCACCGCGCGCGTATCCGACACCGAGCACACGGTCAAGGCAATCATCCCGCTCAAGGCGCTGGAGGAAATCGCCAAGCTGATGGCTGATGACGAGGAAAGTCGCGTCGAGCTGCGCTTCGGCGGCAACCAGCTTTACGTGAAGCTGGGCAGCACCCGTCTGATTACCAGCCTCAAGGAGGGCGAATACATCGACTACCGTCGCGTGATTCCCCGCTCCTTCAATACGGAGCTGACCGTCAACCGCGAGGAATTCGCCCGCTGCGTTGACCGCGCGTCGCTGATGGCGCGCGAGGGCAAGAACAACCGCATCAAGCTCACCGTGGAGGGCGATAAGCTGTTCATCACCTCCAATTCCGAAATCGGCGACGTGTTTGAGGAAATGAGCGTCAAAAACAGCGGCGGCGACATTGTCATCGCCTTCAACGTCAAGTATATGATGGAATTGATTCGCGTAGTCAACGGCGACGAAATGACCGTAAAATTTGGAACGCCCGTCAGCCCCTGCGTCATTGCGCCCGTCAGCGGTGACGACTATACCTATCTGGTGCTCCCGGTGCGTCTCAATGCATAACGAAAGAGCCAACGACACGATTGCCGCCATCGCCACTCCGCCCGGCGAGGGCGGCATCGCCATTGTAAGGATCAGCGGCGCGCGTGCGGGGGCTGCCTTGCGCGCCGCGTTCCAACCCGCCCACAAGGGTTCCATGAAGCACGGGCAGATGCGCTACGGCACCCTGACCGACCAAGCCGGCGCGCCGATTGACGAGGTGATGGCGGTTTTCTTCCGCGCGCCCCGCTCGTACACGCGCGAGGACGTGGCGGAAATTCACCTGCACGGCGGAACGATGTGCGCCCGCGCCGCCATGGAGCGCCTGCTTTCGCTGGGTGTGCGCGCGGCGGAGCCGGGCGAGTTCACCTATCGCGCGTTCATGAACGGCCGCGTTGACCTGAGCGAGGCCGAGGCGATCATGGGTCTGATCGGCGCGCGCTCACAGGCCGCCCGCCGCGCGTCCGTCAGGCAGCTTCGCGGCGGCGTGTCCGCCCCCATCGGCCGCATGCGCGAGGAGCTGACGGGGCTTCTTGCGAAAATCGAGGCCGCCGCCGACTTCCCGGACGAAATCGACGAGGACGTGACCGCGCGCGACGTGCTCACCGGCGCATTGCGCATCCGAGACGAGCTTTCCCGCGCGGCGGACGCAAGGCGCGCGCGCATCGTGCGCGACGGCGCGTCGGTGGTGCTGTGCGGAAGACCCAACGTGGGAAAATCCAGCCTCATGAACGCGCTGCTCTCCGCGGACCGCGCCATCGTGACCGACATCCCCGGCACCACCCGCGACGTGCTCACCGAGAGCTTCGAAATCGGCGGCGTGCGCTATCAGCTTTCCGATACCGCCGGCATTCGCGAAACCTCCGACGCCATCGAGCAAATCGGCGTGAGCCGCGCCCGCGACGCCCTGCGCGACGCCGACTGCGTCCTCCTTGTTTTGGACGCCTCCTCCCCTCTCACCCCATCCGACCGCGCCATGCTCGCCGCCCGCGACGAGCGCTATGTCATCGTTCAAAATAAATGCGACCTCGC
>CAZMGO010000123.1:3818-7044 GCA_964565845.1 uncultured Oscillospiraceae bacterium
GAAACGCGGAAGCGGCGGAGAACTCTATCCCCCGCGATGCGCTTTGCGCGAGCGCGAAGACCGGCGAGGGCGTGGACGCAATCCTGCGCGCGATTGAGCGCGTGTGCGGCGAGGGTGGCGCGTCGGAGGATACAATGACGCTCCCCCGCCATATCGAATGTGCCCGAAGTGCCGTTCAGGCACTCGACCGAGCCGCCGATTCGATTCGTGCCGGTCTGCCGCTGGATCTCTGCGCCGTCGACCTTCGCGAGGCACTCGATTTTCTCGGAGACATCACCGGCGAAACCATGAACGAACATGTAATCGACCGCGTGTTCTCGGACTTCTGCGTAGGCAAATAACTCCGAACGTCCGACATGGGGAACGGAGAACGTGGAAGCAGCGGAGAACTCTATCCCCACGCCGCGCTTCACGTACGCGCGAACCACGGTGATTTTCTCATTTTGCCTGACGCGGCTCCCGGCGGAACTCACGGAGGCGGTATTCCCCCGCGCCGCGTCCTTCTCCTAAAAAATCCATCCCGCCGCATTTATGCGGAACGACCTACGGAGGGAAGCATGAACGACGAAAACGCATGTCTGACATCGGATATCCACGCCGGTCACCGCGAGCGTCTGAAAACGCGCGCGTTTGAGGCGGGGCTTACCGCGCTGCCGCCGCACGAGGTGATTGAGCTTCTGCTGTTTTATGCGGTGCCCCGGCAGGATGTAAACGAGCTGGCGCATGTGCTGATTAAGCGCTTCGGCACGGTCACGGGCGTGCTTTCCGCCGGAGAGGCGGAGCTGATGAACGTGCCGGGCGTGGGTCTTCACGTCGCCGAGACGCTCACCGCGTTCTTTCGCGCCGCAAATGCTTATCGCATGATGCCGGCGAAGAAGCGCGTCGTCATTCGCGCCCGCGGACAGGCCGCCGACTACGCAAGGTCGCTGTTTGCAAACGATACGCGCGCGCAGACGTGGCTGGTGCTCTCCAACGCCGGCGGCGAGGTGCTGTTTTCCGGGCGCATGCTGGCGGGCGCGCTGTGGCTCAACGACCAATCCCGCCTCTTTATTGCCGAGCGTGCGCTGCGCTGCGGCGCGCACTACGTTATGCTTTTGGCGCGCCGCGGCTTTCGAACCAACGGCATTTCGCATACCGATCGGAAGATGATTTCCGAGCTGGCCGCCTACCTTGCTTCCATCGGCGTGTGCGTGATGGATTATCTCGTCGTGTGCCCGGATCGCGTCGTGAGCCTGAAAAGCCTGATCGAGGCTCCGCCCGCGCATCCGCATCCCGTGCCCGACGGGCACGTAATCAACGAGGTGTGGCAACGCGATCCGGATGACGTGTGGGAGGCGGAGGAGGTCTTCGAGACTCTCCCGTGAAGGGATTCGGAGGGACGAATTTTCCGAGACGTGCGCAGGGAGAGACTCCGCGCGCGTTTTTTTTGCTTAAAAACCGAAATTCAATGCTTGATAAAATCGGCAGGCGGCGAAAAAAGAGCGGCGTATTTGTCGGTGAAAATCAATCAATTTTCCCTGTGACGCGTTAAAACGCTGGTTTTTCCTATCCTTTCGGGGAAAAAAGAGATATAATGTGCGTAGATGTCAGGGGAAAAAAGCGGCGATTCCGCTTGGGCGAAGGCCCTGTTTGTATGGAGTAAGAAAGGCGGACGATTATAAAATGTCGTATCGAACGGAAGCACTGGAAAAATGCCGCGCATGGCTGAATGCGCACGAAAACGAGATGCTTGAGGATTTGAAGGCCTTCGTGGCCTGCCGCTCCGTAAGCCGAGCCGATTTGGCTGTGCCGGGCGCACCGTTCGGCCCGGAAAACGCCGAAATGCTCAACCGCATCCTGTGGCGCGCGGCGCGCTTCGGCTTTGAAACGAAAAACGGAAACGGCTATTATGGCACGGTTACGCTGGGTCAGGGCGACGCCGCCGTCGGCATCATCGCGCATGCGGACGTGGTTCCCGAGGGCGAGGGCTGGATTCACGAGCCGTATGCCCCCGTGCGCGAGGGCGATTTTCTGTTTGGGCGCGGAGTGAGCGACAATAAGTCCGCGTGCGTGTCGGCGCTGTATGTGATGCGCATGATTAAGGAGCTGAACCTTCCCGTGCGCCACGGCGTGAGGCTGATTGTGGGGCTGTCGGAGGAAACCGGCATGCAGGACATGGTCGCCTACAACCTTGCGGAGAAGCCCTGCCGGGTCACGCTGGTGCCCGACGCCTGCTTCCCGGTCTGCTATGCGCAGAAGGGTTCACTCAGCGCCCGCGTGAAGATTGCGCGCGGCGAGTCGCTTGCGCGCTTCGAGGGCGGCGAGGTCGACAACATGGTTCCACCGCAGGCGGAATGCGTCGTGCGCGTGAGCGCGGAGGAGGCGCGGGAGGCGCTGAACGCCGCGGGCTTCCACGCGCCGGAATACGAGGTTTCCTTCGATGCCGCGGGCGCGAAAATCGTCGCGCACGGCGTCGCTTCGCATGCCGCCTCGCCCGAGCACGGCAAAAGCGCGATTCTCATGCTGGCCTGCGCGCTGGAGGAGGCCGGGCTTGTCGAGGGCGCGTCGCTCAGGGCGGTTCAGGCCATTCGCTTCCTTGCGCAGGGCTGCCATGGCGCGCACATGGGCATTGCCTGCGAGGATCCCGATACCGGAAAAACCACGATGACCGTCGGCATCGCCCGCACGCACGCGGACGAAATCGAGCTTCACGCCGACTGCCGTCTGTCCGTCGCGGCGAACCCCGAAGAAGCTGCCGAGCGCTTCGCCGAGGCGGCAAAGGCCGCGGGCTTTGCGGTGCTGGAAACGAAAACCACAAGCCCCGTGTACATCGATAAGGCCGACCCGCGCGTGCAGGCGCTGCAGAAGGCCTATTTCGAACTCACCGGCGACAAGGCCGAGCCCTACACGATGGGCGGCGGAACCTATTCCCGCTGCATGGAAAACGCCATCACCTACGGCCTTAGCTTCCTTGAGGGCGTGCGCCCGGAGGGACTGCCGCAGGGACACGGCGGCGTCCATGCGCCCGATGAATTCCTCTATCTCCCCCACTGGATGAAGGGCACGATGATTCTTCTGAACGCCGTTCTGGCGCTGGACGAAATCGTGTAAGCCCTCCCAAAGCCGACGCGGACATGCGCTTGTCTGCGCCGGCTTTTTCGTCCCGCCGACGCGAAACGGATTTCGGCGGAATCCTTGCCGTGCGCGGGCAAACGTGGTATACTGAGAAGGGAACGAGCCTTGCCGC
>CAZMGO010000124.1:0-7036 GCA_964565845.1 uncultured Oscillospiraceae bacterium
GGCGTTGTTATCAAGATTCTCGACAATTAATTGTCACTCGGCGGCGAGGGAGCGATCCCTCGCCGCTTTTATATATATGAAGGTGCCCGGCGCGAACCTGCCGGAGAAGCGTTTATGAACTTCCGGCCTTGCGTCGGGCATGCGTATGGCTTCACTCGAATTTCAAAAAAACGCCCAGTCGGCTCGATGGAGTCGGCTGGGCGTTTGACATAATCAGTGCAGCTTGGTGAAGGGGAAGCTCTGTCCGAAGTCCTCCACGGTAACCTTTTTCAGCTTCTGCGTCTTGCGGGGGCGATCGCTGAAGTCGGTGGGAGTCTGGGCGATTTCGTCCACGGTTTCCATGCCCTCGATCACGCGGCCGAACGCGGCGTAGCCGCCGTCCAGATGCGGCGCGTTTTCGTGCATCACGAAGAACTGGCTGCCGGCGGAGTCCGGCATCATGCTGCGCGCCATGGAGAGCACGCCGCGCTCGTGACGGATGTTGTTCACGAAGCCGTTCTGCTTAAACTCGCCCTTGATGTGCCAGCCGGGGCCGCCCATGCCGGTGCCGGTGGGGTCGCCGCCCTGAATCATGAAGCCGGGAATGACGCGGTGGAAGATCAGATCGTCGTAGAAGCCGCTTTTCGCCAGCTCCACGAAGTTGCCGACGCTTTCGGGGGCAAGCTCGGGGTAAAGCTCTGCCTTAAAGGTGTGTCCGTTTTCCATTTCAAAGGTGACGATGGGATTGCGTGGCGCATGGAAAATTTGGAGGAGGACAAATGATGATACATAATCACAAATGAGACGATTGTTTTTATATATCGAACGTGGTAAAATTCCTCTGCAAGTGTTCAAAAAAGAGTAGGGAATTCTATGCAGCAAGCTGCAAGGGATGCAGATTGCGAAACGGAAGGAATGATGGGATGGTTGCGCAGGTGAAGCTTCCAAGCCGGGAGAGCCTGGGGTATCGGTTCAGGCAGTATTGGCCCGCGTATATTCTGCTGCTGCCGGTGGTGGCGTGGTATATCATTTTCTGCTATGCGCCGATGGGTGGTCTGGTAATTGCCTTTAAAAAGTACAGCGTGCTTTCCGGTATCGATGGAAGCCCGTGGATTGGTCTTAAGAATTTTGAAAAGCTGTTTACCTCGCAGGCCTTCTATCAGGCCGTCAAGAATACGCTGATTCTCAGCGGTCTGAATTTTGTGTTTGGTTTTCCGCTTCCCATTGTCTTCGCCATCCTGCTCAATGAAATGCCGGGTGCGAAATATAAAAAGGTCGTGCAGACGGTGAGCTATCTGCCACACTTCATTTCGTGGTCGGTGGCAGGCGGTCTGGTGTACATGCTGCTTTCGCCCAGCACCGGCGCCATTGCCTCGCTGGTTCGCAGCATGGGCGGCACGCCGCAGAATTACATTGGCATTAGCCGGTATTTCCGTCCGATCGTCGTGGTTTCGGACATTTGGAAGAACATCGGCTGGAGTGCCATCATTTACATCGCTGCCATCACTGCGGTGGATGAGGAGCTGTATGAGGCGGCGACGATCGACGGCGCGGGACGCTTCGCCCGCATCTGGCACATCACGCTGCCGGGCATTCGCGGCATCATCTCCATTCAGCTGATTCTCACGGTGAGCAAAATTCTGAACGTAAGCTTCAACCAGATCTTCGTGCTGATTACCGACCTGACGCTGGATGTGGGCGAGACCATCGATTATTACGTCTATCGCGTGGGTCTGGGCTCCACGAATAACATGAGTCTGGCTACGGCGTCGGGCATGTTCAAATCGGTGATCGGTCTTGTGCTGATCGTGGTTACCAACTACATTAGCCGCAAGCTTACCGACGGGGAGGGAATCTGGTAATGAAGATTCGCAAATCCATGGGGGATCACGTCTTCAATGCCATCACCTATCTTGTGATGACGTTTGTGCTTGTGGTCACGCTGTATCCCTTCTGGTATGTGGTGGTTGGGTCCGTGTCCAGCATGGCGCATCTGATTAAAAATGGCTTTGTGCTTTGGCCGGACGGCCTTCACCTGGATGCCTACGAGCAGGTGTTTCGCAACGACCTTGTGCCGGTTGCCTACCGCAACACGCTGATCGTCACCGTGGGCGGCACGGCGCTGAGCATGCTTCTGACCATTCTGGGCGGCTTCGTGCTTTCCCTGAAGAAGCTGCCCGGCCGCGTGTTCTTCACTTTCTTTTTCGTGTTCACGATGATGTTCGGCGGCGGTTTGGTTCCGACCTTCCTTGTGGTGAGCAGGCTTGGCATGATCGACACGCTGCTTGCCCTGATAGTACCCGGTGCGATCAGCACCTACAACATGATTCTGATGCGCAACTTCTTCGAGAGCGTTCCTGAGAGCCTGTATGAGGCTGCTTCCATCGACGGCGAAACGTTGCCCGGCTACGTGTTCCACATTCTGCTGCCGCTTTCCGGCGCGGCCATCGCCACGATCACGCTGTTCTACGCGGTGGGCTACTGGAATGACTACTTTAGCAGTATCATCTATATTCGCAACAATCGCCTGTGGCCGATGCAAACCGTGCTTCGTCAGGTGCTGCAGACGGCGCAGATGAACAACATGATGTACGAGGACGCAAAGAAGGGCGTAGCGCCGGAAACGCTGAAGGATGCCATGATCGTCGTTACCATGATCCCGATTCTGTGCGTGTATCCCTTCGTGCAGAAGCATTTCGTCAAGGGCGTAATGATTGGCTCCATCAAGGGATAAACCCTGCAGTCCGCGCGGCGGATGCCGTGCAAAAATATAGAGGAGGAAGACCCACCCATGAAAAAGATCCTGTCTTTAGTTTTGGCTCTGACAATGCTGCTGGGATTTGCAGCGATGCCTGCTGTGGCGGAAGAAGAGCCCGTTGTTCTCAACGTGTTCTATGCCACCTCCCGCCCCATGAACGAGGCCACCAATCTGACCCGCGAATACATCAAGGAAAAGATTGGCGTTGACTTCAACCTGACCGAAGGCGACGGCAGCAATTTCCAGCAGCAGCTGGCGCTGTACATTGCCGACAACAACATGCCTGACGTTGTACGTCTGGACTACGATCTCTGGAAGGAATACGCGGCGGAGGGCGCGTGGGCCGATCTGACGGACTACGTGACCGACGAGTATACCGACCTGAACAATTACGTGGGTGAATACTGGACCTACGCGAAGCAGGATGGCCGCATCATGGGTATTCCCAGCCTGAGCGGCACGCCCTCCAACCACGTCGTAGCGATCCGTAAGGATTGGCTGGACAAGCTGAACCTCGAGATTCCGCAGACGCTGGATGATTACATCAACGTAATGCGCGCCTTCACGAACGACGATCCCGATGGCGACGGCGAGAAGAACACCTACGGCCTGGGCGGCAGCGGCACCGCGACCCTCAGTCCGCTGTTTGGCGCCTATGGCGCGAGTCCGGACGAGTCCTTCTTCCTGAATGATGACGGCACCATCACTACCAACGCCATCAGCGAAGCCTACAAGCAGGGCCTGAAGACCATCCGCGATCTGTACGCGGAAGGCCTGATTGACCCCGAGGTATTCACCTGCTCCAACGACCAAATGCTGAACAAGTGGTGCCGTGGCGAGATGGGCATCATGTCCGGCGCCTGGAGCCGCGCCGGCAACGCCTATCTCCGCTATGACTTCGCGACGCTTCAGCCCGATGCGGAAGTTAAGATCATCCTGCCCCCCACTGGACCGGACGGCGAGAGCAACAGCATCTCCAACTCTCCGATGAGTGCTATGCTGGCTGTGAGCTATCAGGCGTCCCCCGAGAAGATCGAAGCCGCGATGAAGCTGTTCAACTTTGCTTCCAGTCCCTTCGGTTGGCGAGTGACCATGTATGGCATCCCCGGCGAGTTCTTCGATTATGACGAGGCTACCGAGCAGACCCTTTGGACCAGCGACCTGAACAACGGCGTTTCCAAGTCTGGCAAGTACGAAGTGACGGACATGCAGGTTTACAAGCTCTTCAACCATGCTGGTTGGGAAGCTCAGGGCGACGGCCTGATCGAAGCCCCGCACGGCCAGATGTGGAAGGCTGGTTCCGCGATGCGCTTTGAAGAGAACGTGAAGCCCAACGTATTTGTGATGTTCAAGACCGAGGCGTACACCGAGCTGTTCGGCGAAGTGGACACCTACTTCCGCACCAGCATGCTGGCCTTCGTCATGGGCGAGAAGGACATAGACGCCGAGTGGGACAACTATGTTGAGACCTACCTGAGCATGGGCGGCGAAGAGATCCGTCAGTCCCAGCTGGCTGAGTACAACAAGGCCTTCGGCACCAACTGCACCTTTGCCGAATAATTTCATCCAAAGATAAAAAACCTGTGGTATGATATTTCGTAAGCCGCAGGGACGGCCGGGGCGGCATTCGAGCCGTTCCGGCTCTTTTTCTGAAACGCAACAGCATGGAAGGATGGATATGAATGGAAAAGAAGCGAAGCCTTTCCCTCATGCAAAAGATGACACTCTGGTTTATTCTGATTATCCTTCTGCCCTCCTGCGTGCTTTCCGTGGTGCTTTGCCGCGCGCTGACCGACCGAGCGTATGATATTCTGGTGGAGGATCATTACGCTGTGCTGGGCATTGCGCGGGAAAGCATCAGCCGCAGCGCCGCCAGTGTGGAGAACATGGTGGAAATGCTGTCGCTGGACGCGGAGCTGAATAAGCTGCTCACCGACAGCAAGCAGACGCCCTACCAGCGCGTGGTGAAGATTCTATTTGACGTGGGCGATACCGTGGCGCAGGCGCAGCTGATGCTGTCCGGACTGGACGCGCGCGTGACGCTGTTTTTCGAGGATGACCGAATTCCTGAAACCTACTGGAATTTTCTGCGCATGAAGCGTCTGGACACACTTGAGCAGTACGAGCGTTTTCTTCTTTCAGGCGAAACTCGGGGATGGGGCGGCATTGGGCCGGTATATCCCGCAGAGACGGTGCTGCGCCCTGCGGGGAACCCACAGATGCTGTGCTATTACCAGAAGCTGCTCGCCGGGTTTGGGGAATGCGTGGGTGTGATTCAGTGCGGCGTGTCGCCGCAGAAGATTTTTTCGTCCCTTCAGCTTGAGGGAAATCCCGACGTGTACTATTACGTGCTGCAAAACGGAGAGGTTATTTATCAGTCAGATGTGCAGCAGTCGCTGCCAAGGGATTATGATTCATCGGTTAACCGGCAGCTTCTTCAGCGGCAGCTGTATCTCAGCCAGACGATGGAGGATATGGGTATGTCGATAGTGATGCGGCTGGACTACAGCCAGCTGCACCAGCAGGCACTGGCGAGTGGGCTGGTTCCCTTTCTGACGGCCATCGGCAGCGGTGTTCTTCTGCTGGTGGCAACCTGTACCTTCCTGCGATCAATTCAGAAACGACTGAACCAGGCTGTCGATTTTGCCCAGCGTGCCAAGGAAGGCAGCATGGAAATTGCCTTCCCGAACCCGGGTAGGGACGAGGTGGGTCAACTGATCGACGCGTTCAACGCACTGCTCAGCCGCCTGCAGGAAAACAGTTGCCGCATGCTCGCGCAGGAGCGAAGTCAAAACTATGCCATGCGTCTGGCACTGCAATACCAGATGAATCCGCATTTCCTGTTCAATTCGCTTAACTGGATTCAGATGAGCACGGAGCTGGGCGTGGAACGCGAGCAGATTTCCGAGGCGATTCTTCTGTTGGGCAAGCTTTTGCGCAACAACCTTCAGGGTAACGCCATGACGACGCTGGAGGAGGAGGCACGCTGCGCACAGGATTACGTGCGGCTGATGAACATGCGCAAGCAGGATCTTGTGCGTCTGGAGCTGCGATTGGATGCGCTGCCGAGCAATCTGCCAGTGATCCGCTTCCTTTTCCAGCCGCTGTGTGAAAACGCGATTCAGCATGGCATGGAGATGGGGCGGCCGCTGCAAATTCGGATTCGCGGCTGGCAGGTGGAGGCACGAGTGCATCTGGTTGTGGAAAACGATGGCGCGATGATTCCACCTGACAAGCTGGCCGAGCTTCGATTGCAGCTGCCGCCGGAGCTCGATGAGCACGGCATCGGCCTGCGCAATCTGTCAGCGCGCTTGCGTCTGCTCTACGGCCCGGACGCGGCGATGGAGATCAGCTCCACGCCGGAAATCACGAGAATTGCGCTTGCCTTCCTGCCACGCACGATGGATGAGCTGCAAGGCGGGAACGGCGGAGGAAAGGAATGAAAACGCATGCGTCTGCTGATTGTAGATGATGACAAAATTACCTGCCGCGGCATCCAGCTGCGCATTCAGAACATGAACCTCAAGCAGATTCAGGAGACTCACATGGCCTTTTCTGGCGAGGAGGCGCTAACCTTCGCGAGAGAGAATCCCGTGGATATTTTGCTGACGGATATAAAAATGGTTAATATGAATGGGCTGGAGCTGATTCGCAGGGTAAAGGAGCTGCATCCGCATGTATGCAGCCTGATCTTAACCGCATACGCCAGCTTTCCCTATGCGCAGCAGGCCATTGAGCTGGGAGTGATCGGATTTCTGCTCAAGCCGTGTGCGAAGGAGGAAATGCAGGCTATGCTGCAGAAGGCGATTCAGCAGCTGGAGGCCTCCGGTGCACAGACAGAGGCGGCACCGGCGCGTTCGCCTATTCTCTGGGCACAGACGTATGTGCAGCAGCATCTGAGCGAGAAGATCGCCATGGTTCTGGTGGCGAATGAGTTGGACTTGAGCTATAGCTACTTTAGCAAACTCTTTAAGCAGGAGACGGGCCAGAGCTTCTCCAGCTATATCGTCGAGGAAAAGATGAAGGAGGCGGGGCGGCAGGTGCTGGCCGGTCGCCGAACCGGGCAAATTGCCCGTGATCTGGGCTACCAGTCCCCACAGAATTTCAACCGCACGTTCGTGCACTATTACCAGTGCACGCCCGGCGAATACCGCCGCCGTAGGATGAGCGGGGAGGCTGAGGAAAAGGATTGAATCAAAAGGGCGCCCATTCGGCTCACAGAGAACCGGATGAGCGCCTTTCGCAATCAGTGCAGCTTGGTGAAGGGGAAGCTCTGTCCGAAGTCCTCCACGGTAACCT
>CAZMGO010000125.1:0-7030 GCA_964565845.1 uncultured Oscillospiraceae bacterium
GGAATGCTCAACAGCTTCAGTGTGTATATTCTTCCGACGATCGTACAGGCATACTACGTGATTTTGATCAAGACGTTTTTAGAGCAGCTTCCGGCATCCATTGAGGAGGCAGCCAAGATTGACGGAGCGGGCACATTTCGGATTTTTCTTCAAATCATTCTTCCCATGGCGCAGCCGATTATTGCCACGATTGCGGTATATGCCGCAGTCGGACAGTGGAATGCATGGTTCGACAACCACATTTACACCTTCAATCGTCCAGAGCTGACGACGCTTCAGTACAAGCTGTATACCTATCTAAAGGAAGCCGAAATCCTTACGCAGCAGCTGAAAATGTCCTCTGAGCTGGATACCGACCTTATGGAGTCGCTGACACCCAGAGGGGTGCGCATGACGGTTACGGTCATCACGGTGCTGCCGGTGCTGTTTGTGTATCCGTTCCTGCAGCGCTATTTCGTGAAGGGAATCATGATTGGCTCGGTGAAGGGGTAATTCGGGAACGGACGAAGGAAAGGCGGTAGACTTCTATGAAAAAATTTCGAATGGCGATTGTTGGGGCGGGCAATATTTGCCAGAGTGCGCACGTACCCGCATACATGCGGATGGATGATGTAGAGATTGCTGCCGTTGCCGACTGGAAAATCGACCGTGCGTATGAGGTTGCGGCGAAGTTCCCGGGATGCAGAGCATACGAAAACGTGGAACAGATGCTGGAAAATGAGGATATCGACGGTGTGGATATCTGTGTGTGGAATCGTTCGCATGAGTCGGCTGCGATTGCGGCGGCGCGCGCAGGAAAGCATGTTTTGTGTGAAAAGCCTATGGCGGCGGATCTTGAAGGCGCATTGCGTATGAAGCAGGCGGTAGAAGAAGCGGGTGTGACGTTTATGCTGGCCGTGCCGCGGCGGTATCAGACCGATGTACGGCTGCTTGCGGATATGATTGCGGAAGGCAAATTGGGCGATATATACTATGCCAAATGCGCGATGATTCGCCGCAGAGGCACACCGGTCGGCTGGTTTACGGATACGACGAAATCCGGAGGCGGGCCAGTGCTCGATATAGGCGTGCACTGCATTGATAACACATGGTATCTGATGGGGCGTCCCAAGCCGATGCGCGTGAGCGCGCAGATTTCTCATGCGATAGGGAATTTTCAAACGAAGGGTGTAAACCGCTGGGTCGCACTGGATCATGATGTCACGGCATTTGATACGGAGGATTCGGCGGCGGGCATCGTGCATTTTGACAATGGTGCGTGCATGCTGTTTGAAACCAGCTGGGCGCTGAATTGCCGCGATCAGAGCTATACGCAGCTCTGCGGCACGAAGGGCGGCGCAGAGCTGGAGCCTCTGCGCATCTATACGGAGGAGGAAGGATACCTGACGGACAAGCAGCCCGTGACGATCAATATCGATCGATATGAGTATGAGATTCGCCATTTTGTGGAATGCGCTCGAACGGGACGAAAGCCGATTTCCTGCTTGGACGATGCCGTAACAATTCAGAGAATTCTGGATGGGGTGTATCGTTCGGCGCGTGAGAATCGAGAAGTGAGCCTTTGAGGAGGAAAGCACCATGAGAATCGGATGCCTTGTGAATCTTCAAAGAAATGTGAAGGAGTCCTTCAGGGAAGCGCTTGAGCTGGAATTCCGCTCGGGACAGCTTGTTGTGTGGGATATGAGCTTGTATACGCCCGAGACTGCGCGGGAGATTCTCGAGCTGTGCGAACGGGAGCACTTTGCTATTACGGCGGTTTGGTGCGGCTGGTCGGGCCCGGTGCACTGGGGTTATCCGGATATGTATCATTCGCTGGGGCTTGTGCCGGCCTATATGCGGGCACAGCGGGTAAGCGAGCTGTTGAAGGGAGCGGAATTTGCACACCGGCTGGGCGTGCGCGATGTCATTACGCATATCGGGTATTTGCCGGACGATCCGTTTGACGCCAATCATGTGGAGATCGTGCAATGTGTTCGCCTGATTGGGCAGACGCTGGCGCAGCGCGGACAGCGCTTCCTGTTTGAAACCGGTGAAGAGCTGCCGGTTACGCTGCTGCAGCTGATGCGTGAAACCGGGCTTGACAATCTTGGCGTAAATTTTGATCCGGCAAATCTGATGATGAGCGGCCGAGCCAACTCGCTGGATGCGCTGCGGATGTTCCGCACCTGTCTGCATGGCGTTCATGCGAAGGACGGGTTCTATCCGGATGCTGCAAATGGAAGGGTAAAGGGAACACAGGCGCCGCTGGGACAGGGAGAAACACAATTCCGCGATATCGTGCGTATGCTGAAGGAATTTGGATACGAGGGCGATATTACGATTGAAAGGGAGATTGAGGATCCTGCGGCGCGCAAGCGTGATATTGCACAGGCGAAGCATCTGCTGGATGAATGGATAAGGGAGGCGTAGAATATGTCGATTCAAAAGTTGCCGGTTGCACTGGAAATGTATTCCGTGCGCGAGGAATTTGCGAACGCACCGGAGGAGACCTTGGCGTGTATTCGAGAGATGGGATACGATGGGGTAGAGTTCTATGGAAGCGAAGAGAATAACCTGCCGGCAGGCGAATGCCTGCGCGCATTGCGCAATGCGGGCTTGAAATGCATGGGCTATCAGCCAAACTGGCCCTTTGTCGGAAGGAATACGCTACTGCGCACGTTTGAATATTCCGCTGCGATTGGAAATCGCAGAATCGGAATTGCGTCTGCGCCGGTGGATAAGCTCAAACACCGCGATACGCTGGAGGAGGTAATCCGGCATTTGAACTGGGCAAATGACGAGGCGGTGAAGGGAGGATTTGAAATCGGCTACCATACCCACAAAACGGATTTTGTGATTGTGGATGGTCAGACGGCGTGGGATCGCATTTTCGAAAATACGCCGGAAAGCTTCAAGATGGTGCTTGATACCGGAAATGCGCTTGCCGGCGGTGCGTGGTCGATTCCGATTCTGGAGAAATTTCCGCATCGTTCGCCGTGGGTGCATATTAAACCGTTTTCCCTGCGGGATCAGGGTGCGACGATGATCGACGAGGATGATTTTGACTGGAATCGCTTGCTGAAGGCCTGCGTGGAGCTGGGCGGAGCGGATACGCTGACGATTGAGTATTCCAACAATCGGAAATACGCGCCGATGGACGCGGTGCGCATGTGCGTGGAGCACCTGCGCGCACATATGAGGGAAACGGTATGAAAATTCACGCGAGGCATGCGCTGATTCATGGAGAATGGCGGGAAAACCGTGTCATTGAAATATGCGGAAGCAGGATTGAATCCGTCGATTGCGGGACAGACGGCGACATGAACGTGGAATATCTCACCCCCGGGCTGTTTGACAAGCATCACCATGGGGGAGTGGGCTTTGACTGTTCGGCTCCGGAAAAGGATGCCTGCGCCGTGTGGCTGAAGTATTTGCTGTCCCATGGCATAACGGATGTGCTCTTTACGATTGCTACCGGTCCGGTTGAGGCTACGCAAAAGGCAATCGCGTTTGCGGCAGAGGTCATGGATAGACAGGCAAACGGAGAGCTGCCGGGCGCACGGGTGAGAGGCGTGCATTTAGAGGGGCCGTTTATCAATCCAAGGCGCGGAGGAGCCATGGCAAGCGAATACGTTCTTGCCCCGACGGAGGAGAATTTTCAAGCAATCGTCGGCGAACATGCGAGCGTCGTTCGCGCCATAACACTTGCACCGGAGGTGCCTGGTGCCTGCGAGCTGGCGAAAGGGTTAGCAGGTCAGAAAATCAGGGTACAGGCCGGCCATACGGATGCGGATTATACCGAGATGGAGCAGGCCGCGGCGCATGGCTTCAGCGGTCTCACGCACACGTTTAATGCCATGGCAGACATTGGGCATAGAGAGCCTGGGCCGGCTGCATTTGGTATTCTGGACGAACGAATCTGCGTGGAAGCAATCTGCGATTTCGTGCATTTGGCGGCGCCGGTCGTTCGGCTGCTTTTTAGGGCAAAGGGAGCAGACGGAATTGCGATGGTTTCCGACTGCGGCATGGCCTCCGGCATGCCCGAGGGAGAATACACGCAAAGCAGCCACTATATTCGAGTGAAGAATAACCGCTGTTATTCCGCGCGCGGCGGAATATCGGGAAGCTATGTGTTTCTTGATTCGGACGTTCGCCGCGTGGTGGAGGCGGGAATTTCGATGGAGGATGCCTTTACGGCGGCTTCCACGACTCCGGCACGTTACCTTGGCTTTTCGAAAACGCTGGGCGATCTGGAGCAGGGTATGGAGGCTTCGTTGGCAGCATGGGATTCGAGCCTGAAATGCACGTGGGCATATGCGGGGAAGGCATTTCTCTGAGGGTTTGATGGTGGAGGAAAGGCATGTATTACGCGGGAATTGACGTGGGCGGTACGACGGTTAAGCTTGGAATCCTAAATGAAGATCGCAAGATCGTTTGGAGACAGGAGATTCCGACACTCCGCGGCAGCGCGGAGAGGCTGAGCCGCGCAATTGCCGAGGCGTTGTCCGAATGCGGTCTTCCGCTGCGTGCGGCAGGCATTGCCTGCGCGGGACGCGTAAATCTGATTTCGCGGCGCGTGACGGCGAGCAATCTGCAGTGGGAATCGGTTCCCTTTGCTGAGATTATGGAAAACGCGCTTGGATGCCCAACGGTGATTGATAACGATATTGCAGGAGCTTTGATGGGAGAATGGAAGCTGGGTGCGTGCGCAGGCGAGAGATACGTGATGTACATGGCGCTGGGTACGGGCATAGGCGGCGCATTCCTGATTGACGGCAGGCCGTTTCGTGGTTGGGACAATGCCGGCGGGGAAATTGGCCATATGGTTACGCACGCGGATGGATTGCCGTGCGTGTGTGGTGGGCGCGGCTGCTTCGAGCAGTATGCTTCGGCAAAGGCTTTGGAGCAAAAAGCAGGAGGCGTATCTGCCAAGGAAGTCTTTGAACGGGCGGCAATGGGAGATGCAGCCATGGACGAGGTGCTGAATGACTACGTGCACGAGCTTGTGATTGGTATGGCCGGGCTCCTGAGCGTGTTTCGCCCACGGCTTGTGGTGATTGGCGGCGGGCTTAGCCTCGCGGGAGAAGCGTTGCTGTCGCGAATTCGAAAGCAGCTTGCAGAGTGCTGCCCGTGTCTTCCGAGGCAGGACAAGCCGCGCATCGTGGCGGCAGGTTTGGGGAATAACGCGGGATTCATCGGCGGTGCCATGATGGCGATGGAAATTGGATAAGGGAAGCCTGCCGGGTTTCGGCTTTGGGACGGCTGCAGACTTTGGAAAGTGTGAAACGAAGGACTCATACGCGCGGGGTTTTGAGCTGCCCCGGCGTATGAGTCGATTTGGTTTGCTTATATGGAACGCGCCGCATGCCGAACAGGGCGCAGTGAGGGAATGGGAACCCCACCCTACTTGATTGCGGAATTCGGGAGGGAAGCAGGCTCGTCAGGCAGGGAGAGAGTGGCGCTTACGACGCACTTATGGGCGATTTTTTCCACGTGGATTTGAAGGCCGAAGGCATCAAGGTCAAGGGTGGTGCCGTCGCGGGGGATATGGTTTAGGCGGCTGAGAATCAGGCCGTTCAGGGTATCGAAGTCGGCATCCTCGGGGAAGCGCACACCCGTCGCATCGGAGATTTCGTCCAGTCGGGCGCTGCCGAGCGCACGCCACAGGTTGTCGTCCAGCGTCTGCACGGGCTGCTCCTCGGCGGTATCGAACTCGTCGTAAATGCTGCCCACGATTTCTTCCAGCAGATCCTCCATTGTGACAATGCCGCCGGTTTGGCCGTATTCGTCGATCACGATGGCGATATGCTGCTTTTTCTGCTGCAGGTCCTTAAACAGCGTCGCGGCGCGCAGCGTCTCCGGCACGAAATAGGCCGGGTGAATCAGGTGCTCGGGAATGCGCGCGTCCGTGTCGCGGCGCTCCAGCAGAAATTCGCGCGCGTTGAGAATGCCGAGAACGTCGTCAATATTTTTGCCGTAAACGGGGATGCGCGAGCAGCCGCTTTCGCGGATTGTCTTTACTACGTCATCCGGCGCGGCGTCCGCGGGCACGGCAACGACCTCGATCACGTGCGTCATGACCTCGCGCACGGTGGTTTCGCCAAACTCAAACACGTTGTCAATCCATTCGCCCTCGTCGCGGTTGATTGTGCCGCGTTCCTCGCCCAGATCAACCATCATGCGAATTTCCTCCTCGGTAACGGTTTCGCTTTCCGGCTCGGTTTTCATGCGGAGAAGGCGCAGAACCGCATTTGTTGAGAAGGAAAGAAACCGCACAACGGGCTTCATCACGGCAGCGAGACTTGAAACGACGCCGCAGGACAGGCGAGCCATCTTCATCGGCTTCTGCATGGCGATGCGCTTGGGCACCAGCTCGCCGAAGACAAGTGTGAAGTAGGACAGAATGATTGTGATCAGAATGACCGAAAGCGTTCCCAGCGTCTTTTCGGAAAGCAGGCGGAAGCCGAGGTCGTTATAAATCCAGTTGACCAAGCCGGACGAGAAACTGTCCGCTGCAAAGGCGCTTCCGAGGAAGCCAGCCAGCGTGATGCCGATCTGGATTGTGGAGAGAAATCCGGCGGGCTCCTCGACCAGCTTCAAAAGCTTTGAAGCGGTTTTGTCGCCGTCGTCGGCCATTCGTTTGAGCTTGGTGGAGTTCAGAGAAATCACGGCGATCTCCGTCATGGCGAAAAAAGCGTTTAAGAAAATAAGCACAGCCTGTACGAGCAGCTGCCGAAATACGTTCATGAATGGCTTTCCTTTCAGAGTTGTTTCTTTTTTGCACGCAAAAAGGCATGACCATGCCGACATAACGTCGACAGACCATGCCTCTATTCAAGCCGGTTCCATACTGCCGGAGCTGTCAGAATCCATCCAGGCTCAAACCTCCTTCATAACCAGTATCCATTATAGCAGAAAGGAAGCGTCCTGTCAATGTGTCGCGCGCACATTTTCAGGGCTTACGCATGAATTGAAAGCATAACTTTTTTGAAGTATGCCTCATCATACGAGCAGTGACGCCTACGTCTGGCTACGGACATTTTATCGTCCA
>CAZMGO010000126.1:0-7022 GCA_964565845.1 uncultured Oscillospiraceae bacterium
TACGGAATACGGTATAAATACGGAATATTCAAGCAAGAGATCAAAAACGGATTTCAAAAAGAAAAACCGCACGATTGGACCGCTTTCGAAGATCCGTGGTCGATACGGATGACCGAGGCGTCGGTTACGGTGGAGTTTGACGACCTCAAGGTTGTTGCCGTTCCGTACGATATGCCGGTTTACGGATATAAAAACGGCTATGCGACATATATAAGGCTTTGGGAAGCTCATCCGTGCGAGCCGTTTTGCTTTGAGGATTTCAACAGACAGAAGTATGATGAAGCGCTTAAAGAAAAGAATGCGGTCGAAAACATTTCGAGAGTGCTTTACCCCGCGGACGATACGGATGACGGAAAGCTTTTGAGACTCAGACAGGAATACTTTTTATCTTCGGCATCACTCAAAGACGTTGTAAGACAGTACAAAAGTATTCACGGCAGCGACTTTTCGCACTTTGTCGAGGAAAATATATTTCAATTAAACGATACTCACCCCGTTGTGGCGATACCGGAGCTTTTGCGCATACTTTGCGAAGAAGAGAAACTCGAATTCGAGAGCGCATTTTCAATCGTCTCCACGGTTTCCTGATCGTCGCGGAAGTGCTGCAGCATTCTCCAGATGCTGTCGGCATTCAGGCTCATCAGTTGTGTCCTCCTCGCTTTTACATTTCCTATGATTTTACCATTGGTTTACACGATTGTCAATTGGCATCCTCCAAACAGAAAACCCTCCCCTCCGCAATGCAGCGCATACGGAGAGGAGACGGGCTATTCTTCTTTTTGGGGCGCCTCCGCCGGAGCCGCAGGCTTTTTGTCCATGCCAGCTTCCTCCTGCGCGTTATCCCTTCGGGCATGCGGGCCGCGATTGCGGCGATTGTCATTGCGCGGCGGACGCTTTCCGCCGTTCCTCGGCTTTCCGCCGTCCTTCTTTTCGTCCGAGCCGTTTGCCTCGGGTTTTTCCTCCGGCTCCGGCTCGTCGCCCACGGCGTGCAGCTCCATGTACTGGTCGGTATTCATGGTCTTCACGGCCTTGGGGCGCGGATAACGCTTCCGCTTGGGCTCCTCTTCCTCTTCCTTCTTTTCGACCGGCTGCGGCTTCTCCACGGTTCTCGGCGGAAGCTCGCTTTCTGCCGGACGCTCGCCGGGCGCAAGCTTGCGCACGTCCTCCACGCCGTATTCGCGCACCTCGAAGCTGTCGTCCGTGCGCACGCGCACCTTGACCTTCTCCTTCAGCACGTTGATTTCCGTTACATAGCCCACGCCGTCCGGCGTCATGATTTCCTTGCCCACGCGCGGCAGCTTCTTCAGCGTTTCCTCGTAATAGTCCTGCTCATACTTCAGGCAGCACATCAAGCGTCCACACTGACCCGAGATCTTCGTCGGGTTCAGAGACAGGTTCTGCTCCTTCGCCATCTTGATTGATACCGGCTGAAAGTCCGCCAAAAACGCGCCGCAGCAGATCGGCCGCCCGCATGCGCCGAGACCGCCCAGCATTTTCGCCTCATCGCGTACGCCAATCTGCCGAAGCTCAATGCGCATACGGAATACGCTTGCCAGATCCTTGACGAGATCACGGAAATCCACTCGCCCATTGGCCGTGAAATAGAAGATGATTTTGGAATCGTCAAACGTATACTCCACGCTCACAAGCTTCATTTCCAGCCTGTGCTGCGCAATCTTCTTCACGCACAGCTCAAACGCCTCGGCCTCACGGCGCTCGTTTCGCTCTGCCGTATCCAGATCAGCCTGCGTTGCCTTGCGCAGAATGCTCTTCAGCGGCGTCACGATTGCCTCATCCGGCACCTCCCGCGCGCTGGTCACAACCTCGCCAAGCTCAATGCCGCGCGTAGTTTCCACAATCACGTCCTCGCCCGGGCGCGGCCACACCTCGCCGGGGCTGAAATAATATACCTTGCCCGCCTTTTTGAAGCGAACGCCAATCACCGTTGCCATGGATTCTTAGTCCTCCCGATTTGCCATATCAAAAAACAGCATTTCCATCGTTGATTGATAGGAAACATTGCTCGTAAGCTTTTTCATTGCCTCCACCGTGCACGCAAGCAGCCGATCCCCGCGCGCGCCTCGTTGAAGCAGCGTGCGCACTGCATCCTCATCCGGCTCCGCCGCCGCATGCTCCGCGCGCATCAGCCGGGACGCCAGCGCTTCATAGATTTCCAAAATCCTCCGCGCGGAGTCTTTATAGCCGACAATCATCTGGAAGGCCGCGTATACGTCTGCGTTTTCGCGCACGGACAAAAGCGCGCGCACGGCGCTCTCATACATCGGACGGAACGAAGCATCCTCCAGCATGCCCGTCGCCCGTCCAATCGAGCCGGCCGCCTCGCGCGCCGTTTCCCTCGCCTGCGCCTGCGGAATGCCCTTGTGCACCAGCACGTCGGCAACCGTTTCGTCATCCAGCGGCGCAAAGCGGAACATGGCGCAGCGGGAGCGAATCGTGGTAAGCAGCGACGACGGCTTCGCCGTAAGCAGATAAAACACCGCATAGGACGGCGCTTCCTCCAGCGTTTTCAGAAGCGCATTCTGCGCGCTCTCGTTCATCCGGTCTGCCTGATCGATGATTACGCACAGATGCCCCGCGCTCGGGCGAAGCGACACGCGTTCAATCATCCTTCGGATAACGTCAACCTTGATTGCCCCATCCTCCGGCTGAATCAGCAAAAGCCGCGTCGAATTTCCGCTCAAAAACTGAAGGCAGGATGGGCATTTGTTGCAGGGCTTTTCGCCATCCCCCTCACAGTTCATCGCACGCGCCGCCAACAGCGCCGCCGTTCGCTTGCCCGTTCCCTCAGGGCCTGCGAACAGCTGCGCATGGACAATGCGCCCGGTGTTCACCGGACGCATGATTTGCTCTGTCAGAAACCTCCGCGCACGGAATTCGGAGAACGATCTGGGTTCCGACATCAGAACTTCTTAAACTGATCGACGTTCATCACAAACACCGTCGCGCCGCCGACCATGACCTCGATCGGATACGGCACATATGCGCCGGTCGCGCCCGACATCGGCGTCGGTGCCGTCGCAATCTGCTTGCGGCTATGGCAGACCTTTTCAACGACCGCCATGGCTCCGTCCAGTTTCTTGTCCTCAACGCCGATCATCAGCGTCGTATTGCCCGCGCGCAGGAAACCACCGGTCGTAGCCAGCTTCGTAACGCCATAGCCTTCATTCATCAGTGAGCTGACAAGCTTGGTTGCGTCTTCATCCTGTACGATGGCGATGATAAGCTTCATAAACATCCCTCCTGCGTTTCATTTCCGTTTTTATTATACACGATTTTTTGCCTTCAGGCAAGCCCTTTTTTACGCTTCTATGCGCTCCAGAAGAATTCGCTGCACCTTTTCCTGCGAAAACACGTAGGTCAGCCGATAGCCCGCCGTTCCCTCCGAATTTGTACAGGCCGTCAATTCAATGCACGTGTTTCCGTCATCGTCCACGCGAATCACGCCCCGGCTCAATACATTTTCGGAAGCCGCCTCTCCATACAGCAGTTGATTGTCATAAAACAGGCCGTCATCGTCCGGCGTACTCAGGCTGTAGGCCTCCATCAACGCCGAAAACGACGCGCCCACGTCGATTCCGCGCGGCGGCTGAAGCTTTAAGCCGGAAATGCTCCAGCTGATTTCCCGCATCGTTGCCTCGCGAACGCGCACGCGATAATACATCTCGGCCACAACGCCCTCGCCCTCATCAAGGCTGAACGGCGTTCGCGCAAGCAGCAGGGCTGCCGTGCCGCTTTCTCCCTGTAAATACAGGTTCGTCTTCAGCGTACCCTCCAGACCCTTCTTGTCATAGGTATACGTTTCCGCATTCAGAATGTCCGCAAAATCCTCTACCTTCGCATTCGCGCCGATATTCAGCAGCGTTTCGGCCTCCTGCACGGTAAACGGCTCCGGCAGAACGACGGCGTTGGGATCGATGATCTGATAGGTTGTGCCGCCGACAATCTTCGGCTCCGTATGCGCATAGGCTGAGCCTGCGCACGCAAACAGCAGTACGCACGCCCAGATAATCATTCGCCCGAATCGATTATGCTTCATATCGTTTCCTCCTGCCTGACCCGCCCGGGAATGCCGATTTCAAACCGCGTCCTCTGGTCATCAGAGCTTACGGCTATCGTGCCGCCGACGCCTTCAACGATCTCGCGAACAATCGCAAGCCCCATGCCGCGCTCCTCACCCTTGGTGGAAAAGCGCTCCTCGAAGATTTTTTCCTGCAGCTCCGGCGAAATCGGCGGGCCGTTGTTTTCCACGGCAGCCCGAAAGCCCTCCCGCGTTTCGCCGATTTCCACCGACACGCACGCGCCCTTTCTGTCCTTAAGCGCGTCAAAGGCATTATCGATCAAATTCCCCAGCACGCGGCACATTTCCCAACCCTCCAGCGGAAAATTCTCCAGCGCACTGCGAATCTCGGTTTTCATGTGCACGCCCTGCTCAGCCGCATCAATTTCCTTTGCTGCGATGAGCGCGTTTACCGCCGGCATGGACGTTTTCAGGCTGCGCCCCACGCGCTTCAGGTCGCCGTATACACGCTCAATGTATTCGCACGTTTCACGGGTATCGCCCAGCTCCACCAGCGAATAAACCACCTGCAGGTGATTCATAAAGTCGTGCCGCTGCTTGCGCATTTCCCCGTTCAGCTCTTCCAGATTTCTGTGCGATTCCTCCAGCATATCGGTTTCTTCACTCAGGCGCCGCGCCATATAGGCCTCGCGAACGTCCATGAACGCGCCCCAGCTGACCAGCACGGTCAAAAGCACCAGCCCAACGCGCAGATACGGTTTGCCGAGTACCTCCGCATCCAGCAGACAAATCAGCGCAATCACCAGCGCCGACAGAATCTGAACGCCGTTAAAGACAATCGTCATTACCGTCAGCTTTTCCATGTTCCCGTTCGAACGCTTCGCCTTCATCATGCAGCCTTATTCATCCTCACAGAACCCAATAGATAAACCGCAGCACGTCCATATAGTCGTCGGCCTCAAAGCGCACCGTGCGCGCGCCGGTTTGCTCGCAGCCCGGATACCATTTCGCCCCCGCGGCTTTGAAATGCTCCTTGAAGCTGATTTCCGTCACAAAGTGCTTCGGCAGCGGAAAGATGCATTCCTCCCGCTTCGCGGAAAACGCCTTTTCCACGCCCTCGCGAATCCGCGCAACCGCCAGCGCCGGATGAATGGAAACGCTGCCCGCACCCACACCGTCCGATACCGGAATCACCGTTGTGCCGGGACAGCGCGCCTTCATCCAGTCGCACAGCCCCTTGTCTCCCGTAAGCGCGTAAATCGGAACGCCCAAATAGGCAGCCGTCAGGCTGTTGAGCATCAGCTCCGGGCACAGCTCGCCGTTGATCTTCACATAGTTGTTTCCCATATTCATCGTGTGGGAAAGCGGGTTTGTGTCCATCTCCGCCGCCGAGTGATAGCCGGTAAACACCACGCCGTCAAAGCTTTCGTCCAGCCCTGCCATCATCGAATACGGATGCCGTCCCCAGCCGCGGAAGATGCGTGCATTCATCGGCAGAACCGACGCGTCGATGTTCCGCGCGGAATCGTGCGCATCCTTCACCAGAATGTCATCCGCTCCGGCCGCGTTCGCGCCCTCGCACGCGGCGGCTACCTCGCGCGACATCTGCGCCGCGAAGTACTCATATAAATCCTTTCCCTTGTCCGTCTCCCGCCAGTCGGTAATGCCGCAGGTGCCCTCCATATCGGACGAAATAAATATCTTCATGCCGATTCTCCTCAGTCCTCCATCTGTACGAACGGCACCTGATTGGTTCCGTCCATCCAGAGACGCTCGATGTTGTAATACTGACGCTCCTCCGGGTGGAAAATGTGCACGATTACGCCCAGATAATCCAGCACGATCCAGCGGGACTCGCGCACGCCGTCGTTGCGCCGGGGCATAAGCCCCTCCTCAGCCAGCTTGTCGGTTACTTCCTCATACAACGCATGCACGGCCTGTGCGCTGCGTCCGGTAGCAATCACGAAATAATCGGTGATCGAGGTCAGGTGATCCACCTTGAGAATGGTAATATCCTCCGCCTTCTTATTGTCGAGAATTTTTGCGATTTTCAGTGCCAGCTCCTGCGTCTGATTCATAAGAAACCTCCGTTTTATCGATCAGTTGTAGTGTTGCCGGATGCAGCGTCTCGCCGCGCGCGCGCACGTATTCCACGCTTAGCCGCGCGCATATCGAAACCGCCTCATCCAAGCTTCCCATTGACAGCCTGCGCGCCTCGTCGAGTCCGGGAAACGGCCTGCGCCCCGCTTCAACAAAGTCGCTGACGAATATCACCTTTTCAAGCGGGGTCATATTCGCTCGTCCAACCGTGTGAAAGCGAATCGCGCTCAGAATCTCCGGATCCGTCACGCCATACACCGTGCGCGCCAGCGCCGCGCCCGCCGCCGCGTGCATCAGCGCGCCGCCGCTTCTTTCCAGCGTGTCTGCCTGCACGCCCGCTTCATCTGCCGCCGCAAGCATTTCCTGCAGCGGCATGCACTTCGCGCAATCGTGCAGAAGCGCCGCCAGATGCGCCTTCTCCGCATCCACGCCGAATCTCTCCGCCATGCGCTCCGCCGCGCAAACGACACCCTCGGTATGCCGCCAGCGGGACTTGCTCAGCGCCTCCCTCAATCGGCGCGTCATTTCTTCATTCGTCAACCGCTTCACTTCCCTCTTCTATTATACACGAAACAAAGAAAAAGCGCAAACTGAATAAACAGCTTTTTTCGGGGTGATACTGAGGGAAATTATGAAAATCAGGTGAATTTCATGGGCAAAACTCTGGATTTGTTGTTCGTTGGCTCGGCGCTGTTCTTATGCGTGCTGCTCGTTCTGTCCTTTTCCGGCGTAGCCACCCAGCCGTCCGCATTCATCGCGCTTGCCGCGGGAATCAGCGGCTCCGTGCTCACCGAACAGCTGATGGCACACAGACTGCGCCTGTCCGGCCGCATTCGCCGCCGCTCTGCCGACGCCTTTCTGAAAAAGGCCATTTATGAGGATA
>CAZMGO010000127.1:0-6964 GCA_964565845.1 uncultured Oscillospiraceae bacterium
CTGGATCTTCTGCTGGTTACCAACACGGGCGCGTTCCGCATTGTGTGGGGCAAGTTTCTGGAAAGCTTCGCGTTTGCGGCGCTGCTGATTTTCTCCACGCTGCCGATGCTGTGCATCGTATTGATTCCCGGCGGCGTGACGCTGCTTCAGATTCTTACATCCATGCTGTTCATGCTGGTGACGGCGTTCGGCGCGCTGAGCATCGGCACGCTGTGCTCCGCGATTTTCCGGCGCACGGTGGCCTCGACCGTAGCGGCGTATCTGATTGTGTTTGCCATTGGCGTGGGAACGCTGCTGGTGGCCGGAGTCCAGCTGAACGGGGTCGCGGCGAAATATGATTACGATACGACACGCTTCGGCAGCATGACGGCGCAGCAGCTGATGGCGCTGGTTCCGAAGGCGCTGTATCTCAACCCGGGCATGGGCTTTTTGTGCATGGTTGCCGACCAGACGCTTCTTATGAAATCCACGTTCAGCATGCTGGACAACGGCTACTGGCTGTATTACATTCTGGAGGCACTGCGGTTTGACGTGCTGGTGTGGATTAACATGGGTGTTGTGGCGTCGCTGGCGGCGGTGCTCGTGAGCGCCTCCGCACTGACGCTTCGCTCCGGACGCAGGGTGCGGGTGAGAAGATGAGGAACCGACAGCTTGCCCGCGAGCTGCGGCGCGTGGGCCGAAGAGTGCGCGCCGTGCGGGCGTGGAAGGCGTTTTTGTGGGGACTGGCTGCGGCAGGCGCGCTGTCGCTGGCGGCGCTGATTGCATCCTTTCTTGCGCCGATTTCCCAAATCGGAAGCGTCGTTCTTTCCGTGTATGGCGTATGCGTGGCGCTGTTCCCGTTGGCGGCGGCGCTGTGGCCGGTGAGCGCGCGGGCATGCGCGCGCCGCGCCGACGAGAGCGGCCTGAAGGAGCGTGCGCGGACGGCACTGGAGCTGAACGGCGCGAGCGACATGGAACGAATGCAGATTGCCGATGCGACAGACGCGCTTCGGCAGATGCGCCTGAAAAAAGCGATTCCGATGCGAACGGGCAGGACTGCGCCGATTCTGGCAGCCGCATTGGCTGCGGCGTGCATCGTGACGACGCTCCTGCCCAACCCGCAGGATGCGGTGATTCGCGCACAAAACGCGTACAGCGAGAAAATGAAGAAGGAAGCGGAACGCGCCGAGGAGCTTGCCGACGCGCTTCAACCGGAGGATGCAAACGATGAAGCGCAGGTGGAGCTGAATCGGCTGCTGACCGAGCTTGCGCGAAGGCTGCGCGAGTCGAGGAATCAGCGGGAAACGATGCAGGCCATTGACGATGCGCGCGCGGAGCTGAATCGGCTGAACCGAAATGGTGCGCAGGCGGCGATCGATGCGCTGTCTCAGGCGGGCATGGATTCGCTGGGAGATGCGCTCTCTGCGGGCGACGCGCAGTCGCTGGAGAACGCGGCGATGGAGGCTGCGGAGGGCGAAAATGCCGAGCAGGCTGCCGAAGCGCTGTCGCAGGCGGCGGAGGCTGCAAGAGAAGCGGGCGATAATGTGCTTTCCGAGGCCTTGAGTGCGTATGCTGCGGCGATTTCGTCCGGGCAGAATGCGTCGGCGAGCGCAAGCGCACTCAGCAGCGCATTCAGCGGCAGTGGAAAAATGTCGGCGCAGGCGCTGCTTGCGTCCATGAAGGCGAACGCGCAGGCGGGAGGCCGCGGCGCGGCGGTGCAGGGACAGGGCGGCGGAAAACAATCCGGCGGCGGAGCCGGTCAGGGTAACGGCGGCAGTCAGGGCAATCAGGCCGGAGGCGGCGCCGGGAAGGGCTCGACAAATCTCGATCAGGGATACACGCAGAGCGGAAACGGCGGCAGCGGCAATCGCGGCGGAAGCCGCATAAACGAGGGTGAATACGAACAAATATACGACCCCACGCGTCTGGGCGACGGCGGCGAGGTGAGCAGCGTAACCGGCGAGGTTCGAGAGGGAGAGGATCAGGTGATCGAAATGGACCCCGGCGCGGGCACGATCGACGGCTACATTCCCTATGACCGCGTGGTGGGCAGCTATGCCGAGGCTGCGGCGGCCGCAGCGGAATCGAGCGAATTGTCCGATTCCGCCAGACAGTGGGTAAACGACTATTTCAGCGCGCTGACAAAGTGACGCATGGAGGAATATATGGAAAAGGCACATGTGCAGGAAGCGGAAATTCGCGCGTTCCGCTCTCGGGTGGAGGAGATTCGCGCGCAGATTGCAAGGGAAATCGTCGGCCAGCAGGAGGTCATCGATCATATGCTGATGGCGTTAATCGCCGGCGGCAACGTACTTTTGGAGGGCGTGCCCGGGCTGGGCAAGACGCGGCTGGTGCGTACGCTGTCAAACGTGTTTGATTTGCCGTTTTCCCGTATTCAGTTTACGCCCGATTTGATGCCGGCGGACATCACCGGTACCAATATCATCGTGAAGGGCGAGGCGGGCAATGAATTCCGCTTCCAGCCGGGGCCGCTGTTTGCGTCCATCGTGCTGGCAGACGAAATCAACCGAGCCACGCCGAAGACGCAGGCCGCACTGCTTGAGGCGATGCAGGAGCACTCCGTGACGGTGGCAGGCGAGACGCACGCGCTGAGCGAGCCGTATTTTGTGCTGGCAACGCAGAACCCCGTGGAGCAGGAGGGCACGTATCCGCTGCCGGAGGCGCAGCTGGATCGTTTCCTGTTTAAGGTGCTGGTGCGCTTTCCGACGCTGGACGAGCTGTCCGGAATTGTGGATATGACCGTGGGCGCAACGGAGCAGCATGCCGAGAGGGTAGCCGACGGCGATACGCTTCTGCGCATGCGCGCCGTGGCGCGGGAGGTACCCGTGGCGAAGGCAGTCAAGGAGTACGCGCTGAAGCTGCTTCTGAATACGCATCCGGAAATTCCCGAAAGCCCGGAGATTTCGCGCAAATACCTGCGCTTCGGCGCAAGCCCCCGCGCGGCGCAGGCGCTGATTGCGGCTGCACGCGTACGCGCGCTGATGGAGGGACGCTATAACGTGTCGTTTGACGACATGGATTTTGTTGCGCCCGCTTGCCTCAGGCACCGAATCGCGCTCAGCTTTGAAGGGCTGTCCGAGGGCATGACAGCCGACGGGATTCTGCGCGAACTGATGAAGAGTACGAGGTGAGGCCGAAGGTATGCTGGACGACAAAGCATTGGCGCGTTTGGACGCGCTGGCACTTCGGCTGAAGAATCGAACGCGCGGCGCGGCGGGCGGCGCGCGGCGTTCAAGTGCACTGGGCAGATCGGCGGAGTTCTCGGATTTCCGCGAATATGTGCCCGGCGATGACGTGCGCCGCGTGGATTGGAATGCCTACGCGCGCTTTGAGCGCCTGTTTCTCAAGCTTTTCATGGAGGAGCAGGAGGCGGAAATTACGCTGCTTGTGGACGCGAGCCGCTCGATGAAGGCGAAGTGGGAGACCTGTCTGCTTTGTGCGGAAATGCTGGGCTATCTGGCGCTGACCGGCGGCGACCGCCTTCGCGTGGCACTTTTGCGCGGCAGGGAAGCGGGCGATGGCGGGCGATTTGCGGGGAAGAAGGATTTTCTGCGCATGGAGCGCTTTTTGGAGGGCGTTGAGCCGTCGGGCGAGACCGAGCTGGACGGCGCAATTCCCGCGCTTTCGATGGGTACGCACGGGCTGACGATTCTCATCAGTGACCTGTTCAGCGATTCCGGCTATGAACGCGCGCTTTCGTCGCTGTTGTTTCGAAGGCAGGAGGTTATTGTGCTGCATGTGCTCGCCGAGGAGGAGGCCGAGCCGCGCTTTGAGGGTGCGGTGCGTCTGGCGGACAGCGAAAACGAGCGCTATCTCGACCTGATGGCCGGCGGCGAAATGCTGCGGGAATATCGGAGGGCATTGGAGGCGTTCCAAAGGAAGCTGCGCGGCTTCTGCCATAAGCGAGGAATTGAGCTGATTGAGCTGACCGCGGGCGAGGGCGCGTCCGGGGAGATGCTGCGCAGGCTGATGGCGGCGGGCTCGGTGCAATAAAGAGTCTTGAGAGGGTATACTCTGATGAAATTTATGCAGATGGGCGGCGCGTGGGCGTTTTTGGGTCTGACCGCGATTCTGGTGCTGTATATGCTGAAGCGGCGCTTTGAGGAGCATGAAGTGCCGTCCACGTATCTATGGCGGCAAATGCAGGCCGATCAGAACGCGAACCGTCCCTTTCAAAAATTGAGGAAAAATCTTTTAATGCTTTTGCAGCTGGCGGTCGTTGCCATGCTGGCGCTGGCGCTGATGCATCCGTCGACGAAGGGATTGGCGGGCGGCGATTATGTGCTGATTTTCGATACGTCGCTCAGCATGCGCGCGGACGACCGCATGGAGCAGGCAAAGGAGCAGGCGCTGCGCATGGTGGACGAAATGGCCGAAGGCAGCAGCGTCACGGTGATTACCGCCGGAAACGAGGTGCAAACGCCGCTGTCTTGCAGCGAGGATTTCGTGCGCGTGAAGCAGGCGATTTCGTCCGTGCGTGCGGGCTATGCCGGGGCAGCACTGGATCGCGCGGTTTCGCTGGCACAGGCAATGGCAAGGGAAATCGACGGGCTGAACATCATCGTGTTTTCCGACGCATACGAGCCGTTAGAGGAAGTGCGTGCGGTCAATGTCGGAGAGAGCGCGGAGAATCGCGCGATTTTGTCCGTGAAGCTCGCGCGCCGTGCGGGACAAAATGAAGCCGTGGTGCTCGTTGCCAATTATGGGGAAGCCTGCGACGTGACGCTGGAAATCGAAGCGGACGGCGCGCTGTGGGATGTGCACACGGTGTCTCTTGAGGCGGAGCAGACGCTGGGCGTGCCCTTCACGCTTCCCGATGACGTGCAGACGGTGTATGCCCGTATACGGCAGACGGATGCGCTTGCAGAGGACAACGAGGCATGGGGCGTTCCGCAGGAAGCGCGCAGCCATGTGGTTGCCTATGCCGGGGACAAGAACGTGTTTCTGGAAACGGCAATCGCGCTGCGCGAGGATGTGGAGCTGGTGAAAACCGATTTGGAGGATCTTGCGAGTGCGGACGCGGAGATGTATGTGTCCGTTCAGAATGGCCTGACCGTGGTTTCCCGAACCGGCGCTACGTCCATCACGGCGGGCGAGGAAAAATTGGCTGCGAACGGCAGTCCTGTCGCCTCCAGCCGCGAGACGCTGATGGACGGCGTATCCGTCGACGGCGTGACGATTTATGCCTACCGGCCCTTGACGGGCGGGCGAACGCTTTTGAGCCTGAATGGGGATACGCTGATGGCTGCGGATGATGACAGCGTCGTGTTCGGTTTTGATTTGCACGACAGCAATTTCGCGCTGCGGCTTGGCTTCCCGGTTTTGATGCGTAACCTGCTGAATGAGATGCTGGAGGAAACGACACTGGCGCTCGACGGGCTGACGGCAGGGGACACGCTGCGCCTTTCGGCGAGCTCCGAGAGTCGGGCGGAGGTGATAGATGCGGACGGCGTTTCGATGACGCTGCCCTGCGTGCTGACGAAGCCGGGCCTGTACACGCTTTCGCAGGATACGGGGGACGAGGCGAAGCAAACGCAGTTCGTCGTCGGGCTGAACGCGGCTGAGCTGGATGTGCGCGAGACGGCGCCGTCCACGAATGCAGATGCCGGAAAGGGACAGCATGCGGCATCGCGCGACTATGTGCGGCTGCTTGCCTGTCTGGCACTGGTCGTGAGCATGGCGGAATGGTGGGTGAGCCGACGTGGGTATTGAAATTCTGAGACCATGGTATCTTCTTCTTTTGCCGGCTGTCGGGCTTGCGTGCGTTCTGATTGACCGGCGCATGCGCGTGAAGGGCTTAAAGGCGCGCGTGACGGCGTGCGTGCGCGCCGTATTTCTTGTGCTGCTTGTGTTGGCATTGGCAGGAACCAACGTGCTGGGCAGCACGCGCAGCCACGCAGTGTGGTTCCTGCTGGATGCTTCCGATTCGATGCACGACGGGCTTCAGACGGCGGAAGCGGCGCTGAAGGATGCGTTTTCCCAGCTGCCTGCAGAAACCCGCGCCGGTGTGATTGCCTTCGGCGGCGACGCAATGGTGGAAACGGCACTGTCGGAGACGCCGGTATATACCGGGCAGTATGCGCAGATTCAACGGCAGGCGACGGACGCCGCGGGCGCGCTGGAGCTGGCGAAGGCGCTGCTTCCCGGCGATGCAAACGGTCAGATTGTGATTCTGACCGACGGACAGGCGGAAGCGCTTCGTGCGGCAGACGTGAACGGCGTGCAGGTGGATGCGCTGATCTGTGCGCCCGAGGAGGTGCCGGATGCGCAGCTGACGGAAATCAGCGCGCCGTCCAGCTGCTATCTTGGACAGCAATTCACGGTGCGCGGCACGATTGAATCCAACATGGAAGCGAGCGGAACGCTGATTCTGTATGCAAACGGAATGCCGGTGCAGAAGCGGGAAATTGAGCTTCGCAGGGGCGAAAATCGCTTTCTGTTTACCGACGTCGCAGAGACGTCCGGCATTGTCAGCTATTCGGCGCAGCTGATTGTGAACGGCGATACCGTGAGCGCCAACAATAGCCGCGCCTGCTTTATGGTGGTGAGCGGCGCGCCGGGCGTGCTGCTGGTGGAGGGGCGCAGTGGCGAGGGCGACGAGATTGCCGCCATGCTGGATGCGTCGGGAATCGGCTATGAGCGTGTGACGCCTGAACGGATGCCGGCTGAGACGGAAAGCTATCGCCGGTATGATGCGATTTTGCTGTGCAATGTGGACGCTGACGCGATTGCGGACGCGCAGATGGACGCGCTGACCGCGGCTGTGCGAACGCTCGGGCGCGGCTTGTGCGTGTTTGGCGGCGACAGCAGCTATGCGCTGGGCGCGTACCGGGGAAGCAGGCTGGAGGAGCTGCTCCCGGTGACGATTGACGTGAAAAACAAGCTGGACATGCCCTCGCTGGCACTGATGCTGGTAATCGACAAATCCGGATCGATGACGAATGGGCAGTATGGCACGACGCGT
>CAZMGO010000128.1:0-6954 GCA_964565845.1 uncultured Oscillospiraceae bacterium
GCTCCGCGCCGCCCTCGCGCAGGGCGGCTTCGGCATTCGCCGTTACCGACGGAAGCGCGCGGCGCAGATAGGCCGTCAGCTCCGGCGGGCATTGGAACGCACTCGTCAGCCGCACCAGCGCCTGTGAAAATCGTTCGCAAAGTCCCTCGCGCGTTTGCCCGTCAACGGCGCGTGCCGCGTCCTGCGCGATGCAGAGCAGATTGCGCGGCGGTCTTCCGCAAAGCTCGCACAGAATGGCCGCCGTCAGCACGGGCTCGACCAGATTCATCGGCGTTAGCCGCCATGCCTCGTCCCGTGCCGTCAGCAGTCTGCGCACGCGCTCCGGCGGGAAATATAAAAGGAAACGATTTTCATGGGTCAGCGCGCGCAGATAGCCCTCGACAAATTCAATGCCCGTGCCCTCCACGGCGTTCAGCGGAGGGTAATCCGCCGTGATATGGGTTTCCTGCGCGAAGAACGCCGGACGGTACACGCGCAGGAAGCCCTCAATGCCGTCCACAATCGTGCCTCGGTAAAACACGTTTTCGGAGTCGAACAGGCTCCGCTTCAGCCGCGCATGCAAAAGCCGCACCGCGTCCAGCCTTCGCGAAATCAGCGCCTGCCCCGACGCTTCAATCGACTTCAGCGGCTCACGGCGCAGACGCTCGATCGCATCCTCCGGAAGAGCACAGGCCTTCAGCGCGATTCCAAGGGTATATTGCACGGATTCGAGCAGCGCGCGCGCCGTTTCTGCCCGAATTGACGTGCTTTCCCCGCCTACGTATGCCTGCGCCTTCTGCGCAAGCAGCGTCCGACTCTCGGCCTCAAGCCGCAATAAATCCCCGTCGGACAGCAGCCCGCAGCGGTGCGCCTCGTTGGCCAGGGACAGAAAATACGCGCGGCGGTTCAGCTTTGACGGATCAATCGCGCGCCTGCGTTCGAGGCTCTCGCTCATGGGCGGCTCCCTCCTTCCGACCGGCGGCTCATGCGTCATCGGTCGTGTTCCATTCCGCGTCGCCGCGCGCGTTTGCCCGGCGAACCACCTGCGCAAGCATTTCGTCGGCAAGCCGCTCCAGCGAGCCGCGGCATACGCCGTCAAACGCCGCGCGCAGCGCGTCAATCAGCGCCGCGTCACTGATTCGGTCGTCGACCTCCGTTTTCACGGTGTCAAACAGCTCGATCAGCGCGCCGAGCGTGTCGGCGTAATTTTCCTGCGTGAGATAGGGAGAATCGCAGAACGCGCGGATGAGTCGCTCGATTCGCCCCGGCGCAAACTCCACGCGCCCCGTACGGCGAAGCGACTGGACGCGCACCTCCCTGAGCTGGCTGGCCTGTGCCCGCGTGAGCCGCAGCCCATACGCTTCGGTTTCCCGGTTCAGCGCCGTAATTGCGTCCGTCTCCGCATTGGACGAAACGGGCATCAAGGACATGTCCATCATGTGCCCGCCTCCAGTATGCCGCCCAGCAGCTGCCGAAAGCCGTATTTGAGAAATTCCTCCTCCGAAACGCCGAACGCCTGCGCGAAATAAGCGCTCTTTGCGGCGGCGAGCGAAAGCAGCGAGGTCATTCCTGCCCAAAGCACCGGCACGGCCAGATGCACGGGCACGTTTTTTCTTACGACGCCCTCCGCAATGCCCCTGCGCAGGAATTGCTCGAGCAGGTCGTTGATTTCGCTTCCCAGCGCAAGAACCGCGCGCGCCCCGTCCGTCAGAGCGCTCCCCGTCAGCCGCTCCGCCTGCGCCGTATTGACGCGCGCAGCCGACAGCGGATGGCACCTTTGATACGCTCGCATCGACGCGCAGACGGTTTCGTATGTCTCAAAAAACGCCGCTTTCGCACCGATTGCCGCCTTCAGCTCGTCCCGCAGCATGCGCAGACCGCGCGCGACAATGCCGCACAGGATTTCATCCTTGCTCTCGAAGTATGCGTAAATCGTGCGCCGACTGTAGCCCGAGGCCGCCGAAACGTCTGCAATCGTCGTTGCCTGAAAGCCCTTCTCCAGAAACAGCTCTGCCGCGGCGTTCATAATCCGCTCTCTGTGCAGCGCTTCGACGGCCGTTTTCCTGTCCTCGTGCATAGTATACTCCAATTCTATAAAGTATACTATTAGTATACACCATTTGCGGGCTCAAAAGCAAGCGCAGCTCTGTAAACTTGTGCCCGCAATTCGCGCAGCACGGTAGCGGAACTACTGCTCCTCTGTGAATTCGAGCCTTTCCAGCGCGATGGAGCCAGTTATGGCGGCGACGCGAAGGAGGACCTCCGGAACGGCGGGAATGGCCACGCGCCCAAGCCGGGAGGCATGCAGCGAGCAGGGCACGGCACGGGTGGATTTGACGCTGCCGACCGCAAGCCAAAGCATTCGATGAACCCGGAAATCCTTCAAAAGAGTCCGGACGCGTACACTCATTCTCATACCACCTCATGTCATGATGGGAGCAGTATACTCCAATTCACCCTGCCGAAAAAAGTGGATTTTATTCGAAATTGAAGAATATCAGAAATTCATATGTCAGTATGCACAATATTGAAATATGTGAAATACACAAAATGGCTAAACCACGAACTTGCATGAGGAGGCGAATGTGGTTTCGCTTTTGTCGGAAGAGCCGAACGCCGGCGGCACGGGATGGATGCCGGCGTTCGGCCCTTTCGCAGGAGGAAGGGAGGCGGCGCGCATCAAAGGAAATCGGCGCGCATGGGAGAAAAGATGTCCAGCAGCACGCCGGGCTTTATGCAGCGCGTGCCGTGGAGGACGTTCGAGGGGAAGGCAAGGGTGTCGCCCTCCCGAACGACGGCTTCCTCGCCGTCCACGGTGAAGACGAATTCGCCGGAAAGCACGCGCGTGGCCTGCGCGTGGGGATGCGTGTGGGGCGCGCCGACGCTGTCGGCTTCAAAATGCACCTCAACGATCATAATATCGTCGGTATGGGCAAGGATGCGGCGGGAAACGCCGCCGCCGAGGTCGCGCAGGGCGGCGTCCGCGGGACGGACAAGGGATGCATTCATGAGGGTTCCTCCTATACGGAAAGCGTTCGGCCGGCTTCACTTTAAACCGGATTTCGGCGGTATTATACGCTTCTTTTTCCCTTCATGCAAGCAGGGAATGCGCAAAAAGGCGGCTAGCGCAGGCAAAACCGTTGAAATTTGATAAAATGCCGCGCCGCCTGCGCGATTTTGTGGTATGATACCGCGTGAAGAACGAAGGGGAGGAAAACGATCATGACGAAAACCGTGCTTTCGATTGAGGGAATGGCCTGCGGCATGTGCGAGGCGCACATGAACGACGCGATTCGCGCGAATTTCTACGTGAAAAAGGTCTCGTCCTCTCATAAAAAGGGACAAACGGAGATCATCAGCGAGCAGCCGCTGGACGAAGCGCGGCTTCGGGAGGTAATCGGGAAAACCGGCTACAGCCTGACCGCCGTTTCGGCGGAGCCATATGAAAGGAAGCGCCTGTTTCACTTCTGAAAACGGTCAAACGGATGCCGCGAGGCGTCCGTTTTTTCTTCGAATTGTGAATAAATCTGGGCTTGATGGAAAATCGCCTTTACGGCGGCGCACTTCGCGTATATAATATAAGTAGAAAATGAATTCATACGAGGTGGAAGCTATGATGAACTGCCCGCTGGTTTTGATTTGCGACGACGATCCCGTGGTTCACGAGTCGCTCGGTATTTATCTGGATTCCGAGGGCTATGCGCATCGTTCGGCATACGACGGCACGCAGGCGCTGGAGATGAAGAAGACGGAGAAGCCCGATCTGATCGTGCTCGATCTGATGATGCCCGGCATGAGCGGCATTGACGTGTGCCGCACGATTCGGCAGACGGATCGCGTGCCGATTATCATGCTCACGGCGAAGGGCGAGGAAATCGACCGCATTTTGGGCTTGGAGCTGGGTGCGGACGACTACATCGTAAAGCCGTTCAGCCCGCGCGAGGTGCTTGCGCGCATCAAGGCAGTGCTGCGCCGGTTTGAGGAAAAAACGGAGACGCCGGACAAGAGCGTGGTGCGCCTGCCGCAGCTGGAGGTCAGTCTGGACAACTATCAGGTGAAGATCATGGGACAGGTGGTTCCCTGCACGCCCAAGGAGGTCGAGATTCTGTACATGCTCACCTCCGCGCCCGGGCAGGTGTTTTCGCGCGAGCAGATTCTGTCCCGCGTGTGGGGCTACGACTATTTCGGCGACACGCGCACGGTGGACGCGCACATCAAGCGCATTCGCCAGAAGCTGCCGACCGAGGGCGTGAAGTGGGCGCTGCGCACGGTATACGGCGTGGGCTATCGCTTTGAGGTGCGCGCCTGATGATTCGAAGTGCGCTTCTGCGCCGCATTTACGCCGTGATTCTGCTTGCGCTGGTGGTTACGGTGGGGTGCACATGGCTGCTTTTTATGCTGATGTCCAGCTCGCTGTTTGTCAACATCCGCGCAAATGAAATGATGCCGCGCGCGCGCTCCCTGTCCGCCATCGTGAACGCCTATATGGAGGGGCGGTTTGACGAGGATCTGCTGCTTCGGCTGGTAGACGTGAACGAGGACGACGCGAGCATCATGAATGCCTATCTGATTGTCGCGGACGACGAGGGAAAAATTTGCCTTGTGAGCGACGAAAAGCAGACGCTCGACCCGCAGAAGCTGGAAAAGCAGATTTCCGAAATTCTCGGCGGGCGCACGGTGGTGTCGGTGATAAAGTCCATCGGCGGCGTGGATATTGTGACGCTGGGCGTGCCGGTGTATGATGACGGCGGGGCGGTTTCCGGAGCGCTGCTTCTGTACGTTCCGCAATATGAAACGCTGGCGGCGCGCAGCGCGCTGGCCGGATCGCTGGCGTTGGCCATGGGCATTGTGGTGCCGATTGTGTTCCTTCTCGTTTACGCGCTGGTGTATCAGATGATTGCGCCGCTCAGGCAGATGCGCGACGTGGCGCTGCGCATGGCGGACGGCTCGTTTGACACGCACGCCAACGAAACGGTAAGCGGCGAAATCGGGCAGCTGGGCTCGTCGCTGAACCGGCTTTCCCGGGCGCTGAAGCACAACATCAGCGAGCTGACGTTTGAGCGAAACCGGCTGGTACAGATTCTGAACGGTCTTTCCGAGGGCATTGCGGCCGTTGACCGCTTGGGAAACATCACGCACATCAACCCGGCGCTGGAGCATTTGTTCCAAACGGGCGGCTGCCCGGAGAACCCGCGCATGAACGTGATTCCGCGCGAGGAGGTATGGGCGGCCTTCGATCAGGCGATCAACAGCGGAGACGGCGCGCATTTCACGCTCAGCGAGGGCGAACGAAGCATCAGCTGTGCCGTTTCGCCCGTGCACGACGACAAGGGCGGCATTGCGGGCGCGGTGGGACTGTTTCGAGACATCACCAGCGAGGTGCGGCTGGAAAACACGCGCCGCGAATATGTGGCCAATGTTTCCCACGAAATGCGCACGCCGCTGACGGCTATGCGCGGGCTGATTGAGCCGCTGCGAGACGGCATGGTGAAGGACGAAAACGTGCGCAGGCGCTACTATGACATCATCCTGCGCGAGATTCTCAGGCTTTCGCGCTTGATTAACGACCTGATGGAGCTTTCCCGCCTGCAAAGCGGCACGCTGGCGATTGAGCCGGAGAATTTCGAGATTGCCGAAATCGCGTATGATCTGTATGAGCGGTATCGCACAACCTGCGGGGAGCACGGGCTTACGCTTGTGCTGACGACGGATTTTGAAGGATTCCCGCCGCTGTTCTCGAATCCCGATCGCGTGGAGCAGCTTCTGGTAATTCTTCTGGATAACGCGATTAAGTATACCCCCTCGGGCGGGCATATTGAGCTGGGCGGCGAATGGGACGACGAGCGCGCGACGCTGCGCGTGAAGGATACCGGCCTTGGCATTGCGCCCGAGCATATCGACCACATCTTCGAGCGCTTTTATAAGGTAGACAAGGCGCACAGCGGCATGGGCTCCGGCCTTGGCCTGTCCATTGCCCGGGAGATGCTGGAGCAGATGGGCGAACGCATCTGGGTAACGAGCAGAGCGGGCGAGGGCAGCGAATTCTGCTTTACCGTGAAGCGCGCCGCGCCGCCGCCGATGATTATTGAAAACGAATAAAAGGGAAAACGGAGCCTTCGCGGCAATGCGCCGCAAGGGCTCCGTTTCCTATCGCGTGTGCGCCTGTGGTCAGTTCTCAAAAAGCGTCGCCTCTGCCGTTTTCAGAAATGCCTCCGCCTCGCGGCGGGAGGTGAGAACGCGGCAGGGCTTTCCGGAGGCACGGATGGCCTCAAGAAGCCCGGGACGCTTTTCGCGTCGAAAGGTGAGAATCCACCGGAGAAATTCCGGGTCGAACCGCTCCGGGCAGTTTCCGCCCATGTCGGGGCGGGTTTTGCCGTAGTTGCGCAGGACGCGGCGTATGGCGCCCCACAGGCACACGCGGGTCGGATAGTCCAGATACACCACAAGGTCGCAGGCCTTCAAGCGGCGCGGCAGCGTGCGCGTGAAGTTGCCGTCGAGAATCCATTCAGGCTTTTCCAGCTCCGCCTCCAGCACGCGGTCGAAATCGTCCTTATCTAAATGCTCCCATTCGCCCGTCCAGTACAGCTTGTCCAGATGCACGACGGGCAGGCCGCATTTTTCCCCCAGCCTGCGGGCAAGCGTGCTCTTTCCCGCGCCGCCGCAGCCGATGAGCAGAATTCGCTTCGCGCTCATTTGCTTTGCACCTCCGCAATTTCCCGAAGGATTTCTCCTGCCAGCGCAAGCCCCGCCGCGCCGGGAACGAACGAAATGGAGCCCGGCGCGCCGGGTGCCGTGCGGTAGGGCAGCTCGCGGGAAAACACGGCCTTCACGCCGCGCACGCCGCGCTTTCGAAGCTGCTGACGCACCGTGCGCGCCAGCGGGCAGACGGTCGTCTTTTCGATGTCGGCAACCTCGAGTGCCGTGGGGTCGAGCTTGTTGCCCGCGCCCATGGCGCATACCACGCGGCAGCCCGCG
>CAZMGO010000129.1:0-6930 GCA_964565845.1 uncultured Oscillospiraceae bacterium
AGAAATCGAGTGGGAGGAATTCCGATGGACAAGGCTTGCCGTACGCGCCGGGCATATATCGTTGAGGCGCTTCTCGAATACATGATCGCGCTTCTGGTTGCCGATGCGTTTTTGGCCGCCATTCTCAAGCAAATCGGCGTGTCGGATGCCGTAACCGGTGTGGTTTCCTCGTTTCTGTCGTTTGCGTGCGTTGCCCAGCTGTTTTCAAGCAGCATCGTCAAGCCCGGTCAGCCGGTGCGAAAAATCATTCTGATTCTGAACCTTGTCAACCAGCTGATGTTTGCCTTTTTATATATGACGCCGTTCCTTCCCCTTCCGCAGAGCGTGAAGGTTGGCATGTTCGTGGTTTTGATTCTCGGTGCCAATCTGCTTCTCAACGCCACGCTTCCGTCCAAATACCAATGGCTAAACAGCTTTGTGCACCCCGGCGAACGCGGACGGTTTACGGCGCGCAAGGAAATTGTGTCGCTGATCGGCGGCATGCTCTTTACGCTTGCCATGGGCTGTCTTGTGGATCACTTCAAGGCAATCGGAAGGGAGCAGACCGGCTTCATCCTTTGCGGAGTGACGCTGTTTGTCGTCGCCATCGCGCATCTCGTTTCCCTGCTGCTTTGCAGCGACGCGGCGCTCGACCCTTCCGCCGTTCGAAAAGCCTCCCTCACCGCCACGTTCCGGCTGATTGCCAAAAACGGAACGGTGCGCAGGCTGCTCATAATCGATATTCTCTGGAAAATCGCCTTTTATATTTCCACGCCCTATTACGGCACCTATCTGATCGGCGAGTTGGGGTTCTCTTTGACGTTCGTATCCGTTCTGCACATCGCCTATAGTCTCATGCGCGCGTTGTTTTCTCCGTGGTTCGGGCGCATTGGCGACCGGCGCGGCTGGGCGCATCTGCTCACGCTGGGGCTTGTCATCGTTGCCGCCGGCTATTTCGTAAACGCCTTCACAACGCCCGCCCGACGCTATCTGTATTTGGCGTACTACACGCTGTATGCCATTTCAATGGCCGGCATTAACACGAGCCTTTACAACATGAATTACGACTATCTGGATGAATCCGTCTTTTCGGACGCGCTGGGCGCGCGCAATGCCGTCAGCGGCGTAATCGGCTTTCTGGCCTCCCTGCTGGGCGGCACGATCGTCGGTGCCATTCAGTCGGCCGAAAACCGGCTTTGGGGGATTCCCGTATACGCGCAGCAGGTCAATTCCCTGCTTGCGTTTGCCGTAACCCTCGCGCTGCTCCTGTATATGCGCATCGTGATTCGGCGCATGCCCCGCCGCACGCAGAACACGCCGCGCTGAACCCGCGGACAGGCCGCGGCGACATGATTTCTGAATTTTTGCATCCTGCATGTAAATTCCCCAAGCAGCCTATTGACGGCTCTATGCTTTTGTGCTGCCATGTGTAGCACGCTACATTTGGAAAAGGAAGGAGATGCTTGCATGCCAAAGAAGGACGTCGGCTATTTGATCAAGAGCATCAATGACAAATTGCGAGTAAAAGCCGATGCGGATTTGAAGCGCTACAACTTGACCTTTGTCCAAAGCCGTGTCTTTGCCTATTTGCAGGAAAGGGGCGGTCGGGCAACGCAAAAGGAAATTGAAGTGTTTCTGGACGTATCCCATCCGACAGTGGTTGGAATTGTCTCCCGCATGGAGCAGAACGGCTACGTCACCTTCTGGCCGGATGAGGATAAGCGGAACAAAAATGTGAAGCTGACGCAGAAGGCGCAGTCGCTTGGCATGGACATGGAGCAGCGCATGCTGGAAAACGAAAAGCATCTGCTTGCGCCGCTCAGCCCAGCGGAGACGGAACAACTGAAGCAAATGCTTCTGCGAATTTACACCAATCTGGAATAAGCAAGGCCGATGCCTCATCGGCTCTTACTTAGATATTATATGTAGCGTGCTACACAAGTATGGAGGAACCATGCTTCAGACATTGGCAAGGAGCCTGCGCCGGAATAAGACGGGCTCCATCGTCGCAATTGGCCTTTCCATCATGGAAGCGGCCTTTGAAATTCTGATTCCTCTCTGTATGGCAGAGCTGATCGACAAGGGGATTGACCTCGGCGAGATGCGAGCGGTTTGGAAATTCGGAATCGTGCTTTTGATTTTTGCCGTTTTGCAGTTCGCAGCAGGAATTCTGTCGGCACATATTGCCGCAAAGACCTCGGTATGTGCAGTACGTGATTGTTGCCGTGCTCGGAGCATGCATGGCAATTCACGGCACGACCAATCTGGGGCTGACCGAACAGGCGTCCTAACCCTTGGTGCGATTGCTTCGTTTTTGACCCTCTCCCGAAATTTCACCAACCCGGTTTCGCAGATTTCCAACCAGTTCAATTCCATCGTTACCGCTCTGGCAGGTGCCTCCCGCATCTTCGCCTTTATGGATGAACCGCCCGAGACCGATGACGGCTATGTAACGCTCGTAAATGCAGAGAAGGTAAACGGGCAAATTCGAGAAGCCGACCACCGCACGGGGCTATGGGCATGGAAGCATCCTCACGGGGACGGAACCCTGACCTATACGAAGCTGGAGGGTCGAGTGGTTTTTGATCATGTGGATTTCGGCTATCTTCCCGGAAAGCCAATTCTGCACGATATTTCCCTCTACGCCGAGCCGGGGCAGAAGATTGCCTTTGTGGGCGCTACCGGTGCCGGAAAGACCACCCTTACCAACCTCATTAACCGCTTCTATGACATTGCGGACGGGAAAATCCGCTCGGAATCAATGTCAATAAGATCAAAAAGGCTGATCTTCGCCGCAGCTTGGGCGTTGTTTTGCAGGACGTTAATCTGTTCACGGGAACAGTCATGGAAAACCTTCGCTACGGAAATCCCCATGCATCCGATGAGGATTGCATAGCCGCCGTAAGGCTTGCCAACGCCGACGGATTTATCCGTATGCTGCCGCAGGGCTATGATACCCTGCTGAAGGGGGACGGCAGCGGGCTTTCTCAGGGGCAGCGGCAGCTTCTTTCCATTGCCCGCGCCGCCGTATCCGACCCTCCGGTAATGATTCTGGACGAAGCGACCTCCTCCATCGATACCCGCACCGAGGCTCTGGTACAGGACGGCATGGATAAGCTGATGAAGGGCAGAACCGTGTTTGTAATTGCACACCGGCTGTCCACCGTTCAAAATTCCGACGTCATTATGGTGCTTGACCACGGGCGCATCCTTGAGCGAGGCAGCCACGACAAGCTGATTGTGGAAAAAGGAACGTATTATCAGCTCTATACCGGTGCATTCGAGCTGGAATAGGAGAACAAATCCCGGAAGCTCTCGCTGTCTATCTCGTAAATATCGTCGATGGAAAAGAACGTCCCGTCGGTCAGCTGCACGGTACGGTTGAATTCGTCGATGCGGCGAATGCATCCGGTGCGCACCACATACGCGCCGCCGTCCTTGCGTTCGTCCGGCACAAAGCAGGTGAACGCCGCCAATGGCCGCGCCTCGCGCAGGTCGGCCAGAAAGCGCAGCTTTTCGTTCAGACGAGCCTTGGCGTCCTCACTCAGCTCCATTCGTCGGTCGGTTTTGCGCGCGGTTTCGCGAACCGCATCCTCATAGCCGCTCAGCGCTGCGAAGGAGGAAAACTGCGCCGCGCGCCCGGCCATCGTCATCTGCGGATGACGATGGGAAACGGGATGCGGATGATTGATGATGTCGTCGTATCTGCCGCTCATGCCTTATGCCCTCCAAGCTGTCCGTTGCGTTCCCGGGCGGTTGCGCCGTCCATCAAATCCAGTCCCTTCAAAATGGCGTTCTTGCCGTATCGTTTTTTGATTTCCAAAACGGCGCGCTGCCGCTTTGTTTCCCGTGCCAGCACGCGATCCTCCTCCGCACGCTTTCGGTCGCGCGCTTCGTAATCGGTGAACATGTCCAGCTGCTCCGCTTCCTGCACAGGACGCACGGCGTCCGCTTCATCCACCATGTTTACGGCGGCGATGGAAAGCCTGCGCACCGTCAGACGCGGGTCGGCAACGGAAGCGAACAGCCTTGCCGCCGCATCGGTAATCAACCGCGAGGACGACGTTTTTCGGGGCAGACGCGCGGAGCCGTGCGCCGGCTTGGGCGCGCGGCGGCCATAGCGGTCGTTTTTGACCTCTCCGCCATAGGCGCTGCGCGCATCGGCGGTCGGAACGTTTGAAACGTCGAAGCCTACGTCCAGCACGATCATGTCGGTCACCATATGCTTATCCACCAGCTGCAAGGCCAGTGCATCAGCCATTTCCTTCACAACCACAAGCGTCTGCTCGAAGGTATACGGACAGGCGAGTACCTGTCCGGAGCCGACGCTGCTGCTTTCCGGCTTATAGGCCTTGATGTCGGCAATGGAGCAGGGCTCCCAGCCCCACGCATGATCGATGAGAAGCTCGGCATTCACGCCGAACAGCTCGTAAAGCACGTCCTCATTCAGAAGGGACTGGCGCGCAATATCGCCCATTGTATAGAGACCGCGTGCCTCCAGCCGTCGGGCATAGCCTGCGCCCACACGCCAGAAATCCGTGAGCGGTCGGTGATCCCACAAAAGCCGCCGGTAACTCATTTCGTCCAGCTCGGAAATGCGCACGCCGTTTTCATCCGGCGCAATGTGCTTCGCGCCGATGTCCAGCGCGATTTTGCTGAGATATAGGTTCGGGCCAATCCCCGCTGTGGCCGTGATGCCGGTCGAACGAAGCACGTCCAGAATCAGCTGCATGGCGAAATCGCGCGCGGACAGCCCGGAGGCCGCGAGGTATTCCGTGGCATCGATGAACACCTCGTCGATGGAATACACATGAATATCCTTTGGCTCCACATATTGGATGTAGATGCCATAGATGCGCGTGCTGTATTCCACATAGCGCGCCATTTGCGGCGGCGCAACCAGATAGGAAAGCTTTCGCGTCGGGTCGGCCTTTACCTCAGAGGAAAGGCAGGATTCTCCGGTAAAGGCATGACCGGGCGCGGCAGACAAACGACCAGCATTGATTGCGTTCACGCGCTGAATCACCTCGAACAGCCGCGGGCGTCCCGGCACACCCCACGCCTTCAGCGCCGGGGAAACCGCCAGACAAATGGTCTTTTCGGTGCGGCTTTCATCCGCGACGACCAGATGGACGTTCATGGGATCCAGCCCGCGCAGTACGCATTCGACCGACGCGAAAAAGGACTTGAGATCAATGGCCACGTAGGTGCGTTCGCTCATGCTTCATCCCCCTTGCTGTTCACGATTCTATTATACCCGAAAAAGATGCAGTTTGAAAGCGCGGTTTATCGTCAATCAGAAACAATTAAGAAAGCCTAAGATTTTCTCAGTGCCGATTTTAAGCTTCGCAGGCTATAATTATATGCGTCAAAGGGAAAAAACGAATGAATAAAGGCTCTGCTTTCCCGGCATGCTTATTTAAAGGAGGTTTTCGATATGACACGAAGAACCGGACAAATGTTTTCGCTTTCCCTCATCGCCATTGTGCTGGCTGCAGCCATGGTGTTCTCCTTCACGGTTGCGGAGGATGTCACGTCCGTCGAGGCAAAGCAGGTTGTAAACACGACCACGGATCAGACGCAGGTTACCAGCCCCTTCACCAGCGTGATTTCCACCGTGCAGGAAAGCGTGGTGGGACTCAACAACTACCAGCAGTTCTCCTACTCATCCAGCCGAAGCTTCGGCGCGCGCGGTGAGCGCAAAAGCGTCGAGCAGCTGGCGGGCACCGGCTCCGGCGTCGTCATTTATGACAAATACGTACTTACCAACTACCACGTGGTTGAGGACGCCAGCCGCCTGACCGTCTCCACACTGGGCAGTGAGGATGAGCTGTCCTGTGAGCTTGTCGGGCAGGATGAATCCATCGACATTGCCATCGTGTACGTTCCCGACCTGACCCTTCCGGCCGTCCCGCTGGGCGACAGCGACCAGCTGCAGGTGGGAGAGTGGGCCATCTGCATCGGTAACCCGCTGGCGACAGAGCTTCGCGGCACCGCAACCGTTGGTATCGTGTCGGCACTGAACCGCGAGATCAGCTCGACCACGACTACCGACAAATACGGTCTGAAAACCAACGTCACCAACAACATGATTCAAATCGATGCAGCCATCAATTCCGGCAACTCCGGCGGCGGCATGTTCAACGTGCTCGGCCAGCTGATGGGCATTCCCTCGCTGAAATACTCCGGAAGCAGCTCCTCCAACGCTACCATTGAGGGAATCGGCATGTGCATCCCGATCAACAGTGCCAAGCCGCTGATTGAGGAGGTTCTGACAAAGGAGCTTACCGAGGGTCATACGTCGACCGACTCCGGCGAAACCAGCGCAAGCGATTCCGCATCCGCAAACGACCAACCGAGGCTGGGCGTAACGGTCACGACCATAAACGCCTATAACAGCGAGGCCGTTTATGCCGGCCAGCTTCCCGTTGGCGCGCAGATCAGCGAAGTTGAAAGCGGCAGTCCCGCAGAAGCCGCAGGGCTGAAGGCGGACGATGTCATCGTAGAGGTCGACGGCAGCGTAATCACCTCGACCCGCGAGCTTTCCGCGCAGCTAACCGGCAAAAAGGCCGGAGACACACTGAGCGTGAAGGTCTACCGCATTCAGGATGTTGATGCCATGACCGGCGAATATATCGACATGACCGTCACCCTGACCGACTTCCATTAACCACTGACTGTACTCGCTGCCGCCGCTCCACCCGGAACGACGGCAGCTTTGTTAAATGTTGTTTTTCATATAGACAAACACCCCTCACTCGTGCTATAATCTATATCTGTCAGCGGGTGTGCCAATGTAGCTCAGTCGGTAGAGCAGCGGTTTCGTAAACCGCAGGTCAAGGGTTCGAGTCCCTTCATTGGCTTGCCGTTTGGCCGAGGTGTAGCGCAGTTTGGTAGCGCGTTTGGTTCGGGACCAAAAGGTCGCAGGTTCAAATCCTGTCACCTCGATAG
>CAZMGO010000130.1:0-6920 GCA_964565845.1 uncultured Oscillospiraceae bacterium
CGGGGGCTGTTCTGGTGGGGATTTTGGTTTCCGACGGAACGGGCGTGGGGCGCTCTGCTCCCCTACACCCCCTCGGGTGACGGGGGCGAGAGGGCTGCGCGCCCTCTCGCGCTCTCCTCTGGGTTTTCTGGTGGAGATTTTGGTTTCCGACGGAATGAGCGTGGATCACTCTGCGCGCCCTCTCGCGGCTCTCCTCGGTTTGGGTTTGGTGGGAATTGGAGATTTTTTCTGCATTTGCGGCGAGCTACGTCGGTTTTTAATGACAAATCGGGCGCGGCGTGATAGAATAGAACAAATTCTAATTTTTTTTGGTGTCGGAAGGGAGACGCGGCGATGAATTTCCATACGAGGCCGGAGTGGCAGAACATCGAGGTGCAGTCGATCAATCGCCTGAGTGCGCACAGTCCGTGGGAGAACACGCTGTCGCTGTCTCTGGACGGCACGTGGAAGTTTCTTTTGTGCGAGCATCCGAGCATGCTTCCGGCGGCGTTTTATGTGCCGGATTTTAATGACGAGGACTGGCGCGAGATTCAGGTGCCGGGGAACTGGGAGCTGCAGGGCGCGTCGAAGCCGATTTACACGAACTGGGTATATCCGTTTACGGACGAGCCGGGCGCGCATCAGATTACGCCGAGCTATGAGCGGGAGACGGGGTATGCGTCGCGGATGAATCCGCCGCATTTGCCGGACATGATTCCGACCGGGCTTTACCGGCGGACGTTTGAGCTGCCGGAGTATTTTGTGGGGCGCAAGCTGATTCTGCATTTCGGCGGGGTGGAGTCCGGGTTTTACGTGTGGGTGAACGGAAATCCCGTGGGGTATTCGCAGGATTCGAAGCTGGCGTGCGAGTTTGACGTGACGCGGTATGTATACGCGGGCGAAAACCAGATCACGCTGCAGGTGATGCGGTTTACGGACGCGACGTGGCTGGAGGATCAGGATTACTGGCATCTTTCCGGCGTGTTCCGTCCGGTGACGCTGTATTCGAAGCCGCGCATGTACATTGAGGATGTGCTGGTGCGCGCGGATCAGGACGGGAATTTTCTTCTGGACTGTCAGGTGACGCGGGTTTCCGGGTTTGCCGACACGCTGGTTCGGCTGCACATATACGACCCGGACGGGAAAATCATATACAAGGAAAAGCGCGCGCCCGCGGCGGAGCCGCCGTCGTTTGGCGACCATGCTTCGCCGATGCCGGGGCATGCGCGGTTTCACGTGAAAATCGACAATCCGCGGCTTTGGACGCCGGAGACGCCCACGCTGTACCGCGTGCATCTGGCGCTTCTGGATCCCGGCTCGGGCGACGCGGCCGACCGCGAGAAGGTGCGCTTCGGCTTCCGCACGGTGTCGATTGAGGACGGCGTTTTAAAGCTCAACGGGCAGCGCGTGATTGTGCGCGGCGTGAACCGGCACGAGCATTCAGTGGACGGCGGGCGCGTGGTTTCGCGCGAGCGGATGAAGAAGGAAATTCTGCTCATGAAGGAGCTGGGCGTGAACGCCGTGCGCACGTGCCATTATCCGGACGACCCGGCGTTTTACGATTTGTGCGACGAGCACGGGCTGATGGTCGTGTGCGAGACGAACCTCGAAACGCACGGCGTGATGGGCATGCTGTCCAACGATCCGGACTGGGCGGAGGCGTATCTTCAGCGCGCGCGGCGAATGGCGCAGACGCACAAAAATCACGCGAGCATTCTCATTTGGTCGCTCGGAAACGAGAGCGGGCTGGGGCCGCATCACGCGGCGATGGCGGCGTGGCTTAGGTATTACGACCCGACGCGGCCGGTGCAGTATGAATCCGGAAATCCCGGGCGGGAGATTTCGGACATTCGCTGCCCGATGTATCCCACGCGGGAGGCGATTTTGGAGCTGCTTTCCGATACAAAGGACGACCGGCCGGTGATTCTGTGCGAGTATGCGTATCAGATTTTGAACAGCGGCGGCGGGCTTTCGCTTTTCCGGGCGCTGACGGAGAAATATCCGCGCTTTCAGGGCGGCTTCGTGTGGGATTTTCAGGACAAGGCGCTGTGGCGCGAGAATCACACGGCGGGCTACGGCGGCGACTTTTTTGAGCCGGTCACGGAGCCGTATGAGCCGAAATTCATGTGCTTAAGCGGCGTGGTGACGCATGATCTGACCGTGAAGCCGGTGGGGCTGGAGATGCAGGCGGTGTATGCGCCGGTGTTTTTGGAGCGCGTCGGGGGCAATCGCTATCGGCTCAAGAATCGCTTCCTTGCCACGTCCATGGCGGGGTTCACGCTTTTATGGACGAGCTATGCCGCGGGCGAGCCGACGGGCAGCGGAGAAATGCCGCTTCCGGCGCTTGCGCCGATGACGGAGACCACGCTTTCGTTCGGCCCCGAGCGCGCGGCGGGCGAGGACGCGTATTTGGACGTGGACATTGCGTGTCCCGAGGGGCGCACGTATCGGCAGCAGTTTTTGCTGGGCAGCGTGGCGCCGCCGCCGCGCCGCGTGCGCCATCAGCCCGCCTCCTTCGACGATTCGCACGGCATGATTACCGTGCAGGCGCCGGGGCTTTCGATCGTGGTTTCCAAGAGCACCGGCTGCATCGTGAGCCTTACGAAGTTTGGGCGCGAGTATGTTTTGAACGCGCTGAGCGAGTGCGCCGTGCGCGGGCTTTCGGGCGTGAACGCGCAGCCGGGCTGGGGAACCTATGAGGACTGGTCGGCGTTTACGCAGGAAAACTGCAACCGGCGGCTGATTCTTCTGAACGCCTCGGCGCTGAGCGACGGGCGCGTGCAGTTGGAGCGCGTGACGCGGCTTACGTCGCGCACGGCGCAGGGCGCGGCGATTGACGTATATCTGCGGCTGGTCATTTCCGGCGACGGCACGATGGCGCTTTCGTCGCGGTTCCGGCTGTCCGGCATCGACAGCGTGGAGCGGCTGGGCTTCACGTGGACGCTGCCCGAGGGCTTCGAAAGGGTGGAATGGTTCGGGCGCGGGCCGGGCGAAAGCTATCCCGACCGCAGGGAGGCCGCGCTTCTGGGCATATACCAGACCACGGTGACCGAAATGCACTTCCCGTTTACGCCTCCGGCGGAGAACGGCGGGCGCGAGGACACGCGCCGCGTGGTCTTTGAAACGGAGGACGGCGCGAGGGTTGTGATGCGCGCGTCCACGCCGTTCCACTTTGACGCGCATCATTATACCGTGAGCGATTTGCGCGACGCGGCGCACGACGACGAAATTCCCGTGCGGCCGGAGACCATTGTGCACACCGACGCGGCGCATGCCGGCATCGGCGGAGGCATGGCGTGGTCGACCGTGCTGGAGGACGGCGTGAAGGTGGGCGCGGGGGAATACGCGCTGGAAATGGAAATTCAGATTTTGTGAGGACGCGAGGGGATACCGCGCGGCGGAATTCGGATACGGCGCGCGGCGCTTTGGCGTGAGGAATTCGCGCGTCGGGCGCGGCTGGAACGTGGCTTTGAGCCTCGGCGCGCGGGATTCCGGCGTGAGGCGTATGCGCGGCGGGCGCGCGGAAACGGGGATTTTGGACTTTTGTGAGGATTCGGAGGGGTTGAGAGATATGGCAAAGGCGGTTCTTCGTCCCACGCGCGAAACGCGCGTGCGCAGCGGGCATCCGTGGGTGTTCGCGTCCGACGTGGACAGGGTGGAGGGCGCGTATACGCCCGGCGACGTCGTGAACGTGGAAAGCTCCAAGGGCACGCTTCTGGGCAAGGCGTTTTACAATCCGCATTCGCAGATTGCCCTGCGCATGCTGACCTATAAGGACGAAAGCATTGACCGCGCGTTTATCCGCAGGCGCGTGGAGACGGCGTGGAAATATCGGCAGGACTTCTGCGACGTGAACAGCTGCCGGCTGATCTATTCCGAGAGCGATTTTCTGCCCGGGCTGATCGTGGACAAGTTCTCGGACGTGCTGGTGATTCAGTCCATGTCGCTGGGCATTGAACAGTGGAAGAAGGACATTGTGGAGATTCTGGCGGACGTGGTGAAGCCGCGCGGCATTTATGAGCGCAACGACGTGCCCGTGCGCCGGCTGGAGGGCATGGAGCAGACCACAGGCCTTCTGTGGGGCGAGGTGCCTGACCTTGTGCCCATGACGGAGAACGGCATTTTGTATATGGTGGACGTGAAGAACGGGCAGAAGACCGGCTTTTTCTTGGATCAGAAGGAAAACCGCCGGGAGGTTATGAAGCTGTGCGCGGGCGCGCGCGTGCTGGACTGCTTCTGCCACAACGGCTCGTTTGCGCTGAACGCCGCCAAGGGCGGCGCAGCGAGCGTGCTGGGCGTGGACATTTCGGAGGACGCCATTGAGGTGGCGCGTAAAAACGCCGAAAACAACGGGCTTGCCAACGTGACGTTTGAGGTGCACAACTGCTTTGACCATCTGCGCGAGCTGACCGACGCGAAGGAAAAGTTTGACGTGGTGGTGCTCGATCCGCCCGCGTTCGCCAAGACGCGCGCGGCGGTGGAAAGCGCGCTGCGCGGCTACAAGGAGATCAACCTGCGCGGGCTGAAGCTGGTGCGCGACGGAGGGTATCTGGTAAGCTGCTCGTGCTCGCAGCATGTGTCCACGCAGCAGTTTGTGGACATGATCAACACCGCCGCGCGCGACGCGAAAAAGCGCGTGCGTCTGGTGGAGCTGCGCTCGCAGGGGCACGATCACCCGGTGCTTCCCGCCAGCCCGGAGACCCGGTATCTGAAGTGCGCCATCATGCAGATTTTTGACTGATGGACGAGGCGATTCGCTCCGTAAACGTGCGCACGCTTGCGGAAATCTATTTTGAGGGCGGCGATTTGGGCGCGGACGGCGGCGTGGAGCGCATGCAGGAGGGGCTGAAGGGGCACCTTCTGCTTCAGAGGGCGTATCCCGTGGGCTATAAAAGCGAGGTGCCGGTGCGCATTGAGCGCGAGGTGGCGGGCATCCCGCTGATTGTGCAGGGGCGCGTCGACGGGCTTCTGCTTGCGGACGGGCGGGCGCTGGTGGAGGAAATCAAAACCACGCGCCGCCCGCCCTCGTGTGTTTCGGAGCGCGAGTATCCCGTGCACTGGGCGCAGGCGGAGATTTACGCGTATATCGTTGCGGAAAACGAAGGCCTGCCCGAGGTGACCGTGCGGCTGACGTATGCCGATTTGTCCGGCGCGCGCGCGTCGTTTACCCGCCCGTATGCGAGAGAGAGGCTCACGGCGCTGTTTTTTCTGTACGCCGAGGCGTATGCCCGGCGGCTTCGCCTTTTTGATGAATGGAAGGAAACGTCGCTTCCGTCGATGCGCGCGCTCGGCTTTCCGTTTTCGGGCTTCCGCGAGGGACAGCGCACGATGGCGGCGCAGATCTACAGAACCATTCGAGACAAAAAGAAAATCCTCGTCGAGGCGCCCACCGGCATCGGAAAAACCGCCGGGGCGCTGTTTCCCGCGGTCAAGGCGCTGGGCGAGGGGCGCGTGCAGACGGTGTTTTACCTGACCGCGCGCACGACCGGCCGCCGCGCCGCCGAGGACGCGCTGAACCGCATGCGCGAGAGCGGGCTGATGATTCGGTCGGTGACGATTACGGCAAAATCGAAAATCTGCCCGGTGCCCGGCACGCGCTGCGACCCAGAGGCGTGTCCCTATGCGCGCGGCTACTTTGACCGGCAGAAAAAGGCGATGGAGGAGGCATGGCGCACGCCGGGGCTGGACAGGGAGGCCATTCAGACGCTGGCGGCAAGGCACCGCCTGTGCCCGTTTGAGCTTTCGCTTTCGCTGGCGGAGACGGCGGAGGTCGTGGTGTGCGACTACAACTATGTGTTCGATCCCGTCGTGCGGCTGAAGCGGTTCTTCGACCACAAGGGAAGCTACACGCTTTTGATCGACGAGGCGCACAACCTGATTCCGCGCGCGCGGGAGATGTATTCGGCGGAGCTGAGCGCGAAGGACGTGCGGACGCTTCGGCGCGAGGTGGGGAAGAGCGAGGGCAAGCTTTCGCCGCTGTACGCCGCGTGCACGCGCTTTCTGAAGGGCTTTGAGCATGCCGAGGAGCCCGAGCTTCGAAGCGAGCTGCCCATCCGGCTGATTGACGAGGCCAAGCCGTTTCTGGACGCGCTGCGCGACCGGCTGGATTCCCCGGCGCCGTTTCATTCGCTTCTGCTGGACGAATACTTTGCCGTGTCCACGTTTCTGCGCGTGTCGGGTGAGTTTGACGAGGAAACCTATAAAACCCTGATCGAGCCGGAGGGCAAGCGCTGCCGGGTGCGCCTGTGGTGCTGGAGCCCCACGGCGCGGCTCGCGCGCACGATGAAGCGCATGCGCGGCACGGCGCTGTTTTCCGCCACGCTCACGCCCATCGAGCACTACGCGCGGCTGTTCGGCATCAGCGAAAACGACGGCGACCGCACGCTGGCGCTGCCGTCGCCGTTTCCGAGGGAGAACCTTTTAAGCCTTTCATTGGACATTCCCACGCGCTATTCCGCCCGCGAGGAAAGCGCGCCGCGCGTCGCCCGCGCGATTGCGCTCTTGGCAAGGTCGAAAAGGGGAAATTACGTGGCGTGCTTTCCCAGCCACGCGTACCTTAATCAGGTGGCGGAGCTGTTTCGCGCGCGGTATCCGGACGTGCGCGTGCTTCTGCAGGCGCGCGAGATGAACGAGGAGGCGCGAAGCGCGTATCTTGCCCAATTTCGGGAAAACCCGGAAACGTCCATGGTGGCGTTTATCGCCATGGGCGGCGTGTTCTCCGAGGGCGTCGACCTGCCCGGCGACCGGCTGATCGGCGCGGCAATCGTGGGCGTGGGGCTTCCGCAGCTGTGCTTCGAGCGCAATTCGCTCTCCAATCTGTATAACGACGCGGAGGGGGAGGGCGGCTTCGAAACCGCCTATGTCTATCCCGGCTTCGGCAAATGCCTGCAGGCCGCCGGGCGCGTGATTCGCACGCCCACCGACCGCGGCGCGGTGCTCTT
>CAZMGO010000131.1:0-6816 GCA_964565845.1 uncultured Oscillospiraceae bacterium
TTTTTGTATGATACCCGTTTTTCTTATGCTTGTCAATGAAAAAAGCCGCCTGCATGGGCTTCATGCAGGCGACGGGGGAGCCGGGCTATCGATCCTCGCGGAAATAGGGCAGACCCAGACTTTGCGGCGGCTGATCCTCGCGCTTTTTGCGGATGCTGGTGAAAATGAGCACCAGAATCGTGAATAGATACGGCAGCATTTTCAAAAGCGGCTTGGTCGCCATGGTAACGTTGACCCAGCTGAGATTGGAAATATAGCTGCTGCAGCTGAACAGGAAGCCGAACACCGTCGAGCCGAGGATGGTTCTGTGCGGACGCCACAGCGCGAAGATGACCAGCGCGACGGAGAGCCAGCCCAATCCCTCAAGGCTCTTGTAGGCCTCGGTGGAGGCCATGTAGTCGATGATGTAGTAGAAGCCGCCCAGCCCGGCAATGCCGCAGCCGACGCAGCAGGCGCAGTATTTGTATCGGCTCACGTTGACGCCCATGGCGTCCGCCGTGGCGGGGCTTTCGCCCACCGCGCGCAGATGCAGGCCGACCCGCGTGCGATAGAGCACAAAGGAGGCGAGAACGGCGATAATCACGGCAAGGAAGAACATGACGCCGAGATACTGAAGCGCGTCGGTTCGTCCCGCAAACGGCCAGCGGTACAGATGCTTCGGGCCGACGAGGTACACGGTTTCGTCCATGTCGGCCATAATCACCTTCATCAGGCCGACGCCGAACGTGGTCATGGCAAGGCCGGTCACGTTCTGGTTCGCGCGCAGCGAAACCGTCAGAAAGCTGTAAATCAGCCCCATCAGCGTTCCCATGACGAACGAGCCCAGAATGCCAAGAAGCACAATCACGAAGCCGGGAAGGGAGGACTTGCCAATCAGGTTCAGCACCAAGCAGCCGCCCGCGCCGCCCATGCACATGACGCCGGGAATGCCCAAGTTCAGCTGCCCGGCCTTTTCCGAGAGAATCTCGCCGGTGGAGCCGTACATGAAGGTTGCGCCAAAGGCGAGGGAATCGACCAGAAAGTTCAGCCAGATGCTCATTTGATGCCCTCCTCACGAATGGGGCGCGTGCTGCGCCGCAGCTTCACCTTGAAGTTGATGAAAAACTCCGAGCCGATGATAAAGAACAGGATGATGCCCACAATCACGTCCGGAATGGCGCCGCTGACGTTGAAGTCCTGCGAAATCTGCGCCGCGCCCTGATTCAAAAGCGTAATCAGACCGGAGGTCAAAAGCATGGCCAGTGAATTGAAGTGCGCAAGCCACGAAACCATGATGGCGGTAAAGCCCTGCCCGCCGACGGATTCGGTGGTGATGCTCTGGTCGAGACCCGCCGCAATCAGATAGCCGGTCAGGCCGCACAGAAGGCCGCTTACGATCATCGTGCGGATGATGATTTTCTTCACGTTCATTCCGCTGTACTGCGCGGTTCGAACGCTGGTGCCGACGACGGAGATTTCGTAGCCGTGCTTGCTGTAATTCAGATACACGTGCACGGCAATTGTGAGCAGGAAGGCAATCAGGATAATCAGGAAATAATCGTGCATGACGCTCGGCAGCTTGCCGAAATTCAGTTTGCCCAGCGAGGAGGAGCCGCTCGGAACCCAGATCACCAGAAAATAGCTTACGACGTTGGTGGCGACGTAGTTCATCATCAGGGTGAAGAGCGTTTCGTTGGTGTTCCACTTTGCCTTGAAGATGGCGGGAAGCAGCGCCCAGACTGCGCCGCAGAGCAGCGCGGCGGCAAGCATCACAGTCAGCAGCAGCCACTCGGGCACGCGTCCGCCCAGGTAGAAGGCAGCGGCAATCGCGCCCCAAACGCCCATGAGCGTCTGTCCCTCCGCGCCCGTGTTCCAGAACTGCATGCGGAACGCGGGCGTAACCGCCAGCGAGATGCACTGCAGAATGGCCATGTTTTTGAAAAACTTCCATATCTTTCGGGACGAGCCGAAGGAGCCCTTCACGAGAAAGCTGTAATAGAAGTCAAAAATCGTCTTTTTGCCGGAACGCAGCTTGTCGCTGAGAATGTATGCGACGATTCCGCACACCACAAGCCCCATCAGAACCGCGGCGATTCGGATCAGCCATGATTTTACGATGGATATGCTTTCACGCTTGGAAAGATGAATCAGCGGCTCGTTTGCGGTCGCCCGCTTCTTTTCGTTCATCATGCATTCTCCTTTGCCGTGTGATCGGTCTTCGTCATAAGGAGGCCAAGCTCCTCCTTCGTCGCCGTGCGCGCGTCCACGATGCCGGTTACCGCGCCGGAATTGATGACCATGATGCGGTCGCACAGCTCCAGAAGCACGTCCAGATCCTCGCCGACGAAAATGACGGCCACGCCCTTTTCCTTCTGCTGGTTCAGCAGGTCGTAAATGATATAGGAGGAGTTGATGTCCAGTCCGCGCACGGGATAGGCCGCCATCAGCACCTTGGGCGTGAACGCGATTTCGCGGCCCAGAAGCACCTTTTGAATGTTGCCGCCCGAAAGCCTGCGCACGGGCACGTTGACGCCGGGGGTTACGACCTCCAAACGCTTAATGATTTCCTCCGCCTGCCTGCGGGGCTTTTTCCTGTCCACAAAGCCGGCATGACCCTTGCGGTAGCTGCGCAGCATCATGTTGTCCGTGATGCCCATGCCGCCCACCAGCCCCATGCCCAGCCGATCCTCCGGCACGAACGAAAGGTGAATGCCAAGAGAGCGAATCTGAAGCGGCGTTTTGTCGCGCAGGGACATGACCTCGTCCTCGCGGAAAAGCACGTCTCCGCCGTTTACGCGCCGGCGAATGTCCGCGCGCCGCATGCCCTTAAAGGAAACAGGCTTGCCCTCGCCGTCGTGGAACGCGTCCTTCTCCGCCAGCTCGACCACGCGCTTCAGGGACTTGTGGAAGAAGGTCACGGGGCGATCCTTTTTGGGATTGATGAATATGATTTCGCCGCTTTCCACGGGCTGCAGGCCGGTGATGGCCTCAAGCAGCTCCTTCTGTCCGCTGCCCGCGATTCCGGCAATGCCGAAAATTTCGCCGCCGTTGACCGTGAAGCTTACGTTGTCAACCACGCTGCGTCCCTCGTCGTTTTTGCAGGTAAGGTTTTTGACGAGCAGGCGCGGAACCGCGTTTACAGGCTCCCTGCGCTCGATATTCAGGCTGACCTTTTTGCCGACCATCAGCTCGGTAAGCTCGTTTTCGCTGGTTTCGGCGGTTTCGACCGTGCCCACGTGCTCGCCCTTTCGGAGAATCGCCACCCGGTCGGACACGGAAAGCACCTCGTGCAGCTTATGCGTGATGATGATGATGGACTTGCCGTCCGCCTTCATCCGCTTCAGCACCTCGAACAGCCGGGTAATTTCCTGCGGCGTAAGCACCGCGGTGGGCTCGTCCAGAATCAGGATGTCCGCGCCGCGATAGAGCATTTTGATGATTTCGACCGTCTGCTTTTCGGATACGGACATATCGTAAATCCGCTTCTGCGGCTCGATGTGAAAGCCGTATCGTTCGGCGATTTCCGCCACCTGCTCGTTTACCCGCTTCAGGCTGTAGCGCTCGTCCTCGTTCAGGCCGAGCACGATGTTTTCCGACGCGGTAAACAGATCCACCAGCTTAAAATGCTGATGAACCATGCCGATTTTCAGCGCGTACGCGTCCTTGGGAGAGCGGATGACGACCTCCCGCCCGTCCACGAAAACGTGACCCTCGTCGGGATAGTAAATGCCGGCGAGCATATTCATCAGGGTCGTTTTGCCGCAGCCGTTTTCGCCCAAAACGGCCAGAATTTCTCCCTGATACACGTCCAAATCCACCGAATGATTCGCGATGACACTGCCGAATCTCTTCGTAATGCCACGCATGCTCACAGCGATCTTCTTCTGCACGGTTTGCCTCCGAATCGTTGTCGTTGAATATAGCGCCCTCTGGAAACCACCTGCCTGCGCACGGCGATTTCCGGAGGCCGCCATACTGAAAACGGCAGTCTGCTCCCTTTTCGGGGAGCAGACTCCGTTGGCTCTTGCCGTAAATTAGAACTTGCTGTTTACCAGCTCAATGCCATCCAGCTGGAGATCGAAGTACGGCGCGGAACGGAACTCGCTCTCGTGGAAGTAGCCGTCGAAAACGACCTCGGTATCGGGCGTGTAGGCTTCGTCGGTGTTGACGTCGGCCAGATAGGACTCGATCTTGGCGCCGTCCTTGAGCATGAAGCTGTCGGCGGCGGTGTCGAACACCTTGGTCTCGCCGCTCTGCAGCGCGGCCTTGACGGTCTCGATGGCCTCGACGGTGCCGGCGGCGGCAGCGGCGGTGTTGACGTCGGTCAGCACGACGGAGCCGGTGGCGATGGTGCCGGTCCAGTCGGTGTCAATGGCTTCACCATTGGCCTTCTGGTTCACAATGTACTCGAAATAGGGAGCCCAGTTGATGCGGGAGGAAACGATGAAGGTGTTGGGGCAGCTTTCGACGGTGGAGCCGTTGTAGGAAACGTTGGGGATGCCGGCGTTTTCACAGGCAGTGGGGGCGCCCATGGAGTCGGCGTGCTGGGAGATCAGGTCGCAGCCCGCGTTGATCAGCGCCTCGGCGGCGGTCTTTTCTTCCTTCTCGTCGTACCAGGAGCCGGTGAACTGAACCTTCATCTGAACGTCGGGGCAAACGGACTTCGCGCCCAGATAGAAGCTGGTGTAGCCGGAAATAACCTCGGCATAGGTGAAGGCGCCGACATAGCCCATCAGGGGAACCTCGCCCTTCAGCTTGCCGTTCTCCTTCAGCTCGTTGAGCTTCATGCCGGCGGCGACGCCCGCCAGATAGCGGCCCTGATAGATGGCGGCGAAGGCGTTGTGGAAGTTCGCCAGTCCCTCGGTGTGCGCCATGGTGCCGGTGGCGTGGCAGAACTCAACGTTCGGGTTTTCCTTGGCGGCCTGCAGCATGAAGGTCTCGTGACCGAAGCTGTCGGCGAAGATGATGTTGCAGCCCTCGTCAATCAGATCCAGCGCGGCCTCATAGCACTCGTTGGACTCGGGGATGTTGCGCTTGATAATCAGCTGATCTTCGGTCATGCCCAGTGCTTCGACGGCCTCGTAAACGCCGTTGATGAAGTTCTTGTCATAGGTGGAATCCTCGTCGTGAAGCAGGATGACACCCAGCTTGACGTCGGCTACGTCGGCGTTGGCAGTGCAGGCAAAGACGCTCAGGCACAGAACCAGAGTCAGAACCACCGCAAAGATCTTTTTCATTGAACTTCTCCTCCGTGTTTTGATTGCTTCCGGGAACATCTCCAATCATACAGGCTCAAGGTTAATATTGCAGAGCAGCCGACGTAAAAAATACGAACATTTTTCTGCAAACCCGAGATTTTCGTTCAAGTTTTTGGAGGCTCTCGCCGGGAAATCGGTCAATGAAGGCGGATTCAGAGGGAAAATCCGGGCTTTGTTTCCGCGCGGCGGGAAAGACTGCGGATAAAAAGGATGACCTGACGAGAAAAAATCAGGCCATCGGCTCCGGATATTCAAAGCTGTTTTCGTACATGGTTTCGGGCGCAAGATCGATTTCGCCGTTTTTCCATGTTACGACACCGTATTCCACTGTCGGATTTTTGAAGACGGCTTCCTCTCTCAGCGGCTGAAATGCCGGGAACGCCAGAAGCTGTGTCGTATCGTACAGGCGTTTTTCGCCGGAGGAAAAGGTGACGAGCAGCATGCCGTCATTCAGCGGTCGGACAGCCTGAACGGCGATTTCCTTTTTTTCTGTACCGGCATATGCGATTCCGTTTACGATGTACATGGGCGTTCTCCTCTGGGTATAGTATAGCAGTTATGACGAAGCATATCAAGCCGAAGGGTGATTTTCGCTGCTGGTTCGATGAAAACCGGCGGAGGAGCTTGCTCCTCCGCCGTGGGGGTTATGCCGATTAGGCCTTTCCGGCGCAGCCGAGAACGTCGACGAGCTTATGCTTGACGAGCTCCTTGATGTTGGCGCGGGCGGGCTTGAGGTACTGGCGCGGGTCGAAGTGAGAGGGATTGTCGTGATAGTACTTGCGGATGGTGCCGGTCATGGCAAGACGCAGGTCGGAGTCGATGTTGATCTTGCAGACGGCGCCGCGCGCGGCCTGGCGCAGCTGCTCCTCGGGGATGCCGACGGCGTCGGGCATCTGACCGCCGTTTTCGTTGATCATCTTCACGTATTCCTGCGGAACGGAGGAGGAGCCGTGCAGAACGATCGGGAAGCCGGGCAGGCGCTTGGAGACCTCGTCCAGAATGTCGAAGCGCAGCGGCGGGGGCACGAGGATGCCCTTTTCGTTGCGGGTGCACTGCGCGGCGGTGAACTTATACGCGCCGTGGCTGGTGCCGATGGCGATGGCCAGGGAGTCTACGCCGGTCTTGGAGACGAATTCCTCGACCTCCTCGGGACGGGTGTAGGAGGAATCCTCGGCGCTGACCTTCACGTCGTCCTCAACGCCGGCCAGCGTGCCCAGCTCGCCCTCGACCACGACGCCGTGATCGTGCGCGTACTCGACAACCTTGCGGGTAAGCTCGATGTTGTCCTTGAAGGACTTGGAGGAGCCGTCGATCATGACGGAGGAGAAGCCGCCGTCGATGCAGCTCTTGCACAGCTCGAAGGTATCGCCGTGGTCAAGGTGCACGCAGATGGGCAGATCAAAGCCCGCGGTCTGCTCGGCGTCCTCAATGGCGGCCTCGATGAGCTTCATCAGATACACATGCTTGGCATACTTGCGGGCACCGGAGGAAACCTGAAGAATCAGGGGAGCCTTCTCTTCGATGGCGGCCTCGGTAATGCCCTGGATGATTTCCATGTTGTTCACGTTGAAAGCGCCGA
>CAZMGO010000132.1:0-6757 GCA_964565845.1 uncultured Oscillospiraceae bacterium
GAAATGGAGGTCTGGGCGCTGGAGGCCTACGGCGCGAGCCACGTGCTTCAGGAAATCCTCACCGTCAAGTCCGACGATGTGGTCGGTCGCGTGAAGACCTATGAAGCCATCGTGAAGGGCGAGAACATTCCCGATCCGGGCGTGCCGGAATCGTTCAAGGTGCTGATTAAGGAGCTTCAGTCGCTGGCGCTGGACATCAAGGTGCTCTCCGCCGACAAGCAGGAGATCATCATCCGCGAGCTGGAGGACGAGGATCTTGCGCCGGAAAGCGAGTTCAAGGACGAGCTCACCGCCGCCATCGCCTCCTTCGACGAGGGCGAGGAGGATGCCACCGCCGACGAATTCGACTTTGAAACGCTGGATCTGGACGACGGACTGGACGATATTGACGATCTGGGCGACGAATAAGGGCGGCATCAGCGCCCCACGCATGACGAGTGCCGATTGCGCGCGGTCACTCCACGGATACCGCGCGCGCCTTTGAGAAGGGAGAGGACATCTCTTGTTTGAACTGACGAATCTCGATTCCATTCAGATCCATCTCGCGTCTCCCGAAAAGATCCGCGAATGGTCGCACGGAGAGGTAGAAAAGGCCGAAACCATCAATTACCGCACGCTCAAGCCGGAGCGCGACGGTCTGTTCTGCGAACGCATTTTCGGGCCCACCAAGGACTGGGAGTGCAACTGCGGAAAATACAAGCGCACACGCTATAAGGGCGTTGTGTGCGACAAGTGCGGCGTCGAGGTCACGAAGGCTAAGGTTCGCCGCGAGCGCATGGGTCACATCGAGCTGGCCGCGCCGGTCAGCCACATCTGGTATTTCAAGGGCATCCCGTCCCGCATGGGCACCCTTCTGAAGATCAGCCCCCGCGCGCTGGAGCAGGTGCTGTACTTTGCGGCCTACATCGTGCTTGATCCCGGCGAGACGACGCTTGAAAAGCATCAGCTGCTTACCGAGGCCGAGTATCAGCGCAAGCTGCAGGAATATCCCAAGGACAGGGAAACCGGCGAGACCGCGTTCCGCGTGGGCATCGGCGCAGAGGCCGTGCGCGAAATGCTGCGCGAGATCGATCTGGATCAGCTGGCCATAGAGCTTAGAGCCGAGTTTGCCGCGCTGTCCAAGAAGGAAACCTCCCGCGAGACCGAGGGTCAGAAGCGCCAGCAGCTGGTGAAGCGGCTGGAGGTTGTGGAGGCGTTCCGCAAGAGCGGCAACAAGCCCGAGTGGATGATTCTGGACGTGGTGCCGGTTATTCCGCCGGAGCTGCGCCCCATGGTGCAGCTGGACGGCGGTCGCTTTGCCACCGCCGATTTGAACGATTTGTATCGCCGCGTCATCAACCGCAACAACCGCCTCAAGAGAATGCTTGAGATGGGCGCGCCGGACATCATCGTGCGAAACGAAAAGCGCATGCTTCAGGAGGCCGTGGACGCGCTGATCGACAACGGCCGCCGCGGACGCGCCGTGACCGGCGCGGGCGGACGGCAGCTGAAGAGCCTGTCCGATCTGCTGCGCGGCAAGCAGGGACGCTTCCGTCAGAACCTGCTGGGCAAGCGCGTCGACTATTCCGGCCGAAGCGTTATCGTCGTCGGCCCGAACCTCAAGATGTATCAGTGCGGTCTGCCCAAGGAGATGGCGCTGGAGCTGTTCAAGCCCTTCGTCATTGAGCGTCTGGTCAATCAGGGTCTGGCCGCGAACGTAAAGACCGCCAAGAAGTACGTCGAGCGTCTGCGTCCCGAGGTGTGGGACGTGCTCGAGGGTGTCATCAAGGATCATCCGGTCATGCTGAACCGCGCGCCTACGCTGCACCGTCTGGGCATTCAGGCGTTCGAGCCGGTGCTGGTCGAGGGCAAGGCGCTGAAGCTGCACCCGCTGTGCTGCACCGCCTTCAACGCGGACTTCGACGGCGACCAGATGGCTATCCACGTGCCGCTGAGCATGGAGGCGCAGGCCGAGGCTCGCTTTCTGATGCTGGCTGCCAACAACATCCTCAAGCCCGCTGACGGCAAGCCCGTCGTCTGCCCGACGCAGGATATGGTTATGGGCTGCTACTACCTGACCATCATCCGTGAGGGCGCGAAGGGCGAGGGCAAGTACTTCACCGACGTAAACGAAGCCAAAATGGCCTACGACTGCAAGGAGCTTGATCTGCAGGCAATGTGCAACATCCGCATGACCCGCGAGATCGACGGCGTAACCTACAGCCGCATGGTCAAGACCACCATGGGCCGCGTCATCTTCAACGAGGCCATTCCGCAGGATCTCGGCCGCCAGCCGCGCGAGACCATCGACGATATGTTCCGTCTGGAGATTGACGAGGTCGTCGGCAAGAAGCAGCTGGGCAAGATCGTTGACGACTGCTACCGCGTGCACGGCGTAACCGTCACCAGCCAGATGCTTGACCGCGTGAAGGCCATGGGCTTTAAGTATTCCACCGTGGGCGCCGTCACCGTTTCCGTGGCGGACATCAAGGTGCCTGCCGCGAAGAAGACGATTCTCGCCGAGACCGAGCAGAAGGTGCACGAAATCGAGCGCCAGTTCCGCCGCGGCCGTCTGAGCGAGAACGAGCGCTATACCAACGTGACCGAGCTGTGGGAGAAGGCCACCAACGAGGTTACCGCCGAGGTTATGAAGAGCCTCGACAAGTTCAACCCCATCAACATGATGGCGGATTCCGGCGCCCGTGGTTCCACCAACCAGATTCGTCAGCTGGCCGGTATGCGCGGCCTGATGGCGTCTCCGTCCGGTAAGATCATCGAGCTGCCCATCAAGGCAAACTTCCGCGAGGGTCTGGGCGTACTGGAATTCTTCCTGTCCTCCCACGGCTCCCGTAAGTCGCTGGCCGATACGGCTCTGCGTACCGCCGACTCCGGTTACATGACCCGCCGTCTGGTGGACGTGTCTCAGGAGATTATCATCCGCGAGATCGACTGCTTCGAGCGCCGCGGCGAAAACATCCGCGGACAGAGAGTGCGCGACATTACGGCGGACGGCGAGAGCATCGAGAAGCTTGAGGAGCGCGTCCGTGGCCGCGTGGCCGCCGAGGACGTGTACAATCCGGCGACCGGCAAGCTGATCGTGGCGCAGAACGAGCTGATTACCCACGAGCAGGCAAAGCAGATTACCGCGGCCGGCATCGAAGAGGTCATGATTCGTTCGGTTCTGACCTGCCAGTGCGAAAACGGCATCTGCGCCCGCTGCTACGGCGCGAACATGGCGCATGGCCGTTTGGTCGATGTGGGCGAGGCGGTCGGCATCATCGCCGCGCAGTCCATCGGCGAGCCCGGCACGCAGCTTACCATGCGTACCTTCCACACCGGCGGCGTCGCCACCGGCGAGGACATCACGCAGGGTCTTCCCCGCGTCGAGGAGCTCTTCGAGGCCAGAAAGCCCAAGAGGGAAGCCACGCTGGCGGAGATCAGCGGTATCGTGCGTATGTCGCAGGACAGCAAGAAGCGCCGCGAGCTGATTATCACCTCCGACGACGGCGAGGGCGAAACCAAGAAGTATCCGATCAACTACGGCAGCAAGGTCAGGGTTTCCGAGGGCGACCACGTGAACGCCGGCGACGAGCTGATCGAGGGCTCCATCAACCCGCATGACCTGCTCCGCATTCTCGGCATTCGCGCCGTGCAGGATTATCAGGTTCGCGAGGTGCAGTCGGTATATCGCCGTCAGGGCGTTGAAATTTCCGATAAGCACATCGAGGTTATCGTGCGTCAGATGCTCCGCAAGGTCAAGGTGGAGGATGCCAACGATACCAACCTTCTGCCCGGCTCTCTGGTGGACATCTTCACCTTCGAGCAGGAGAACCGCCGCGTGATGGAGGAGGGCGGACGCCCCGCCACCGCAAAGCGCATCCTGCTGGGCATCACTAAGGCCGCGCTGGCCACCGAATCCTTCCTGTCCGCCGCGTCCTTCCAGGAAACGACGCGCGTGCTGACCGAGGCCGCGATCAAGGGCAAGACCGACCCGCTGCTCGGCCTGAAGGAAAACGTCATTCTCGGCAAGCTCATCCCCGCCGGTACCGGCATGAAGCGGTATTCCGACGTGGACGTGCACGAGGCATACTGATAAACCATCGGCTTCCCCGATGCGGAAGGCTTCCGCGTTGGGGAAGCCTTTCGCTGTTCGCCGAACAGGCGTTGGAAAAGGGGCTATGCGTGAATGCGCCTGCATTTTTGCATAGCCCCATGAATTTGTCCTCGCGCGGCAGCACCTTCGTTTCTTGGCTGCCTGAAAACGATAGGAGGCCGCGCACCTCCGGCGCATTGCTTTCCTGCCGCGGGGTGCAGTTCGGGACGGCTCCCAAAAGAAAAATCCGCAGGACTCGGAGGAGTCCTGCGGAAAAAGGGATAAAGCGCTTATACCGTCCACTTGATGGAGGTGACGATTTCGACGAGCGCTTCAAGGTGCGTCGGGTCGGCAAAGGTTACGGAGAAGGTGTAGGTGCCGAAGGCGGCATCGGACACGACCATCTGCATCAGGAATGCGGTAGTTCCTTCAATCTCGTACTGCGCAAGATAGCACAGCGCATACTTGCCGCCCAGCTCGTCAGGCTCTGCCAGCAGAACCTGCGCATTTCCGGCGTTCAGCTCCATATCCTGAAGCTGCGTGATCATGGCGCTGAGAATGGAATTGGCAAACTCGGATGCGTCGATCTGCGTCAGATCTTCCGTGCCGGATGCCCACACGCAGTTGATGTTCGTGGTGAACGCTGCGTTCTCATCGTAGAAGGGGAAAATCTGGAAATAGACCTCGTTGTCGGCCTTCTCGTAAACCTCGCCAGTCATGTCTGCGTCGAAGGTCATGGTGAAATCACCGAAATCAAAGTCAACCAGATTGGATGCCGTGGCGGAATCCTCGGCAAACGCGCTCGCGCAGCCCAGCAGAAGTGCCAGCGTCAGCAGGATGGACAGAAGCTTTTTCATCGTTTCGTTCTCCTTATGCTTGATATTCGACACAATCATACCATATTTCGATGCGGAATGCAACGGATATTCCATGTTTTTTTAGAACGCATGGTATGGTTATTTGCGGCGTGTACATCCATCTCCTCGAAGATGCGAAATTACGTTGCCCATGAATACGGCTCGATTGCCCTTGAAATTGTCTGGTTTGCATCTGCCAAGAGCATTCCCGAACGGAAGATATTCTGCGAAAGCCTTCTTGCGGACTGATAAAGAGAGAACGCCTGCCTTTTCGCGTTGTGCGATTAGGCAGGCGTTTTTAGGATGGGTATGCGCGCAAACTTTATACCGTCCACTTGACGGTGCCGATGATTTCGGAGAGCGAATCCATCTCCGTCAAATCCGCAGTGGTTACGGTGAAGGTATAGGTTCCGAACGACGTGTTGGACACGGCAATCTGCATGATATACAGGACGTAGCCCTCAAGCTCGTACTGCGCCAGATAGTTCAGCGCGTGCTGTCCATCCAGCGCGTCATCCCATGCCGCCAGAAGCTGCGGGTTTGCGAAGCTCAGACCCTGCGCCTTGTAGGCCGTTTCCATGCTGCCGAGAACGAGGTTGGCGAAGTCCTCCGAGGTGGTTTGGGTCAGATCCTCCGACGCGGCAGTCCACACGCAGTTGATGCTCGATGCGATCTCGGCATTTTCATCGTAGTTGGGGTAGAGAATGAAGTACACCTGATTGTCGGCCATCTCATACACCTCGCCAGCCATGTCCTCGGCGAAGGTCATGGTGAAATCGCCGAAGTCATAGTCAACCAGATTGGATTCTGCGGCAGAATCCTCGGCGAACGCGCAGCCCAGCATGAGCGCCAGTGTCAGCAGAACGGACAGAAGCTTCTTCATTGTATGTCTCTCCTTTATACTTTAGATTCGCCACAATCATACCGTATTCCGCCATGGTATACAACGGATATTCTATGTTTTTTTGGGGGGGGTAGTGTTATGGTTACTTGAAGTGTTTCTGTCCATCTCCACGAAAATGCGAAATTGAGGGACGGTTGAATTTCCGCGCGAATTAGGAAGCTGCTGGGTACTTCGAGATATGCGCAATCTCCTACATAAAATAAAAGCTTCGGCTTACCCTTCTACCCAACCTTGGCAATTTCCCTGATATACCGCCAAAATCCTTGCCGCCAGCATGCGATCCAGCTTTTCATGATCACGTTGATTGCTGTAATCACGTAAGCAACTATAGCAGGAAGTGTCACAGGTGCATTTGCTTACAAGCTGGTATGCATACCTCAGGATCCTTTCCAAAGTCTTTCCATTTTCCTCAAGCATTCTGTGAACATGGCCGGCGCCGCCCGCACAGGTATCATAGAATATGATGGAAAAATCTCCGCTGCGCTTCACTATACATGCGTCAATGTCTGAAAGTTCAATCTCAAGAACGTTAGCCATCGCGTTCAAAAGAGCATGCATAACGGAGAGCTGCTCTGCATCCGTTGCAGCGCCCCAGTCAAATTCCATTTTAACTACGTCTGTTTCAAAAATATGGTGCAGATAGGTTTTGGAGAGCTTCTTCTCTTTACAGGTATTTCCCCACGAGGAATTATGTTTGATTTCCTCGATGTACGGCATCCCCTTTTCAGCCTTTTCCCGATCCTTTTTGTTTTTGATAAAGCTTCCAATTTCCTGTATACCTACTGCATAGCCACATAAATTGCATACATAAAAGTGCTGCTTGGACAGGATCAGCATTTTATCCTTTTCCGTCGAATGCAAACGCAGGAGTCTATCTGAAGTAAGATAGCTGTAAGTATTCAACACATTGCCGTCACCGATATA
>CAZMGO010000133.1:0-6690 GCA_964565845.1 uncultured Oscillospiraceae bacterium
AAAGATGTACCATTCTCCCGGTTCTTTTTCCACAAAAAATCCATCAATGCTCATCATAAGCATTAATCTCCTCGTTTCGGGTGGATAGGCTGAGTAAGGAATCACGTGGATTCCCATCTTAGATGCCAATTCAAACCCGTTAACAGGAATACACGACACATTGTGCTTCACAAAGAGGCGGACGATAATCCGTTTAATCTCCTCATAGCGTGCATTCGGGATTATGATAGCCAAAATGATCATCCTCCTCCAAATAATGCATCAATCAGCATTCTTTTTTCCTGTTCAGTCATCATAGAAGCGTTGCGGGCAATCAGACGGCAAATTCGCGGCTGATCAAATTCATCTCGCTCAATACCAAGCAGGTAATCCGATGTAGTATGGGTTGCTGTCGCGATATTTGCAAGCATATCTGGCTTTGGATCACGGTCTCCGGAAATATACCTTGATATTACCCCTTCAGTAACACCTAAACATGTAGCGAGGTCTCTTTGTGTCATTCCCCGCTTCTGCAAAGCATTGGCTATTCGCAAACCTAAATCCTTCCCCATAGTAGTGCTCCTTTCAAATTCCCTCTCCCAACATGCATCTCCATTATAAACCATCATTGCCAATTTGTCAAGTGTATTTGCCATTTCTGGCAAAAAAAATCTGTTGCAAAACAGAACGTATAACAGATTCACTATTTGTTTTTCGCGTTATTGAATAGCACCTCATCCAAATTTCCTCCTCTTCTGTCTGCATTCATCATCCAGCGAATCGACTAAAACCATGTCGGTGAATGCCGATAATCGCAAAAAACTCTGCGAAAACAAGCCCTTATATGGAGGCAAACGCCTACTACCATATAAGGAGCGATACATATGACATACGACCACAGGGTTACAGGCCAAATCATTCGCAGGCTTCGGGAACAAAGGGGAATCACGCAGGAGGTGCTGTCCGGGCTTGCGGCCATTTCCCGCAGTCATCTGGCGGAAATTGAGACGGGACGAACGAACGCGAACGTGGAAACGCTTTGGAAAATCTCGGAGGCGCTGGGTATGCGCTGCAGTGAGCTGCTTCGAGCGGTTGAGCATGCTCTTGATGGAAAACGCCGGCTTTGACGCAGGGGGCATATGGAATGGAGCCGCCAGCGAAATTCGCGGCGGCTCCCTATGGCCTTCTCAGCCCTGCTTCTGCTTATGCTTGGGATTTTCGCAAATCACCATTACATGGCCCTTGCGCTTGATGATCTTGCACTTTTCGCAGATCAGTTTCACGGACGGTCTTACCTTCATCGTTGTTTCCTCCTTTCGGAATTACGACTTGCTGCGCCAGGTGATACGGCCCCGGGTGAGGTCGTACGGTGACAACTCGATGGTGACCTTGTCGCCGGGATAGATGCGAATGTAATTCATGCGCATCTTGCCCGATACATGTGCCAGAATCTTATGACCGTTGGGCAGCTGTACTTCGAACATGGCATTGGGATAAGACTCGGTGACAACGCCTTCAACTTCGATTACATCGGACTTGGACAATCTGTTACCCCTCCTCGCGCGAGAGCCATCGGCGCACTTCATGATCGAATACCGGCTGGCCGCTGGATAGTCTGGTTACGATATCATTGCTTGGCTCGGTTACAAGCTTCAGATGCCTGCGCTTCTTCTTCTTGGGCTTCTCCATCTTATGTGTGTCTCCGTCGGAAATGAGCACATACAGCTCATCGAGCGAATCCACCACCAGAAAGGTTCTTCCCTCGTCACGTCCGGCCGTAGAGATCACTATGGATCCCGTCAGTATGGGCGCTTTCTTCATCATGCATCCTCCGAAAGCACGGCTCCGGGCAGCGTCAGGATTTCCGGATCGCCGTCGGTGATTGCGATGGTGTGCTCATAGTGCGAGCATACGCTGTGGTCGCGGGTGATAATGCTCCACTCGTTGTCCGCCACGTACACGCGCCAGTCACCCATCGAAATCATCGGCTCGATGGCGATGGTCATGCCTGCCACAAGCCGCACGCCCCGTCCCGGTTTCCCGTAGTTGGGTACGCTTGGATCCTCGTGCATTTCCCTGCCGATTCCGTGACCCGTCAGGTCGCGGATAACGCCGTAGCCGTTTGCCTCGGCGTGCTGCTGAACCGCCCAGCCAATATCACCCAAACGATTGCCTGCCCGGGCCTGCCTGGCACCCAACCAGAAGCATTCCTCCGTAACCTTCATAAGCTTCATGACCTCGTCAGAGGCCTTGCCTACGGGGGCGGAAAATGCACTGTCCGCTTGCCAGCCGTGCAGAATCAGTCCGCAGTCTACGCTGAGGAGCTGTCCTTCCCTCAGGGGTTTATCGCTGGGAAAGCCATGAACAACCTCTTCATCCACGCTTGCGCAGATGGTGAACGGGAAGCCTTCGAATCCCTTGAAGGAAGGCGTCGCGCCCGCCGCGCGGATCATCCGCTCTGCCTCGCGGTCGATTTCAAGCGTCGTCATGCCGGGCTTGACCATCGTTTTCAAATGCTCAAGCACCTGGTGGAGAAGCTTTCCAGCATCGCGCATTTTCTGAATCTGCGCGGGATTTTTGGTGTAAATCATTTCAGCCTCCGAGGACGACCAGAATCGCCTCGAACACCTTTTCCGGTGTCTGATCGCCGTCTACCGTTCGAAGCGTGCCCTTCCCGCGATAGTAGTCAATCAACGGTGCGGTCTGCCTGTGGTATACGTCCAGACGATTCCGGATCGTAGCGGGCTTATCGTCGTCGCGCTGAATCAGCGTGCCGCCGCAATGGCTGCACAGCTTCGCGTCGCCGATCTTTGCCACGTGGAATGATTCACCGCATTTTTCGCATACTCTTCGCCCCGTGAGACGGTCGAGCAGCTTCTCGTCGGCAACGTCCACGTTCACTACAACGTCGGGCGCGGCAATCGACTGAAGTGCCTCAGCCTGATCAACGGTGCGCGGAAAGCCGTCCAGCAGGAATCCCTTTTCGCAGTCCTTCTCGCTCAGGCGCTCGCGCACCATCTCAATCAGAACCTCGTCAGGAACCAGCTGACCCTTGTCCATGAAAACCTTCGCCTTCATGCCGGTTTCGGTTCCGTTCGCAATCGCGGCGCGGAGCATGTCTCCGGTGGAGATATGGGGAATCGCAAACCTCTGGCATACCATAGAGGCTTGCGTCCCCTTACCTGCTCCGGGAGGGCCTAAGAATACAAGCTTCATTCGGTCCACCCTCATTTCTTACTTCAGGAATCCCTTGTAGTGACGCATAAGCATCTGGGATTCGAGCTGACGCATCGTTTCAACGGCAACGCTGACTGCGATCAGAATGGAAGACGCCGCGAAGGGCAGGCTTACCTTGGCAATGCCGTACACGATGGACGGCAGAAGTGCCAGAACCGCAAGGAAGAACGCGCCGAAGAGAGTGATGCGATGGTTGATCTTCGTGATGAAGTCAGTGGTCGGCTTGCCCTGACGAATGCCGGGAATCATGCCGCCGTTCTGCTGAATGTTCTTGCTCATTTCAACGGGGTTGAACGAGATGCTGGAATAGAAGAACGTGAAGGCAAGAATCATCGCCGCGAAGATTACATTGTAAAGTACGCTGACGGACGTGACGTTGGTGCTCCACCAGTTGTATGCCGCGCTGTTCGGCCAGAACGCGAGAATCGTTCCGGGGAACTGCATAATGGCGCTGGCGAAGATCAGCGGCATAACGCCGGAGGCATTCAGGCGCAGCGGGATGTGCGTGCTCTGGCCGCCATACATCTTCCGACCGACCATACGCTTGGCGTACTGAATCGGGATGCGGCGCTCGGAGAGCTCTACGAGGACGACGCCGACAATCAGCACGAGGCTGACAATCAGCACGGCCAGCGTGGAAATCAGGGAGCCGAAGCTGCCGTTGGAGATGGTGACGTAGAGGTTCTGCACGGAGCCCGCAACCGAAATCGCGAAGCGGGAAATGATGCCCGCGAAGATCAGCAGGGACACGCCGTTGCCGATGCCGTTCTGCGTGATACGCTCGCCGATCCACATGGCAAGAGCCGTGCCGGCTGCGAGGCAGAAGCCGATGGTAATCAGACCGAAGAAGCCGCCGGTGGCGTTGGCCTTCAGGCCGACCGTCAGAGCGATGGCCTGGAGGAAGCCCAGGCCGACGGTGACGTAACGAGTGATCTGCGCGATCTTCTTCTGTCCGTCTTCGCCGGATTTGCTAAGCTCCTCCAGAGAGGGAATCGCCACGCACAAAAGCTGCATGATAATGCTGGAGTTGATGTACGGGGTGATGCCCATGGCCATGATGGTGTAGTTCGCGAGGTCTGAGCCCGTCATGGAGTTCATGTAGCTCAGAAGGGAGTAGTTGTTTATGGTACTGGCGATGTTTGCAGTGTCGACGCCCGGAGTCGGGACAAAGCACAGGAACCTGTAGAGAAGCAGCATACCGAGGGTATACAGAATCTTCTTTCTCAGGTCGATGATCTTCCATGCATTCTTGAGCGTCTCAAACATGTCAGATCACCTCACAGCTTCCGCCCGCCGCCTCGATCTTTTCCTTCGCGGTAGCAGTAAACTTCATCGCCTGTACCGTGAGCTTTTTCGTGAGTTCGCCATTGCCCATGATCTTGATGCCGTCTTCAATCTTCTTGATGATGCCGGCCTGGATCAGTTCAACCGGGCCCACCACGTCGCCGTCCTCAAAGATGTTGAGGGAGCTCACGTTGATGGCTACGTATTCCGTCGCCCACTTGTTGGTGAAGCCGCGCTTCGGAAGACGCATGGTGAGGGGCATCTGTCCGCCTTCGAATCCGGGCCGCTTGCCGCCGCCGGAACGAGCCTTCGCGCCTTTGTGACCTTTACCAGAGGTCTTACCGAGACCAGAACCAATACCGCGGCCAAGGCGCTTGGGAGCGGTAGTCGATCCGAATGCGGGTTTCAGTTCATGAAGTTTCATGTCGGACCTCCTTAGTCGTTGATTTCCTCGACCTTCACCATGTGCTTTACCTTGAAGATCATGCCGCGCATAGCCGCATTGTCCTCCTTCACAACGGTGTGACCGATGTGATGGAGACCGAGCGCCTTAATCGTGGCGATCTGATCCTTCAGGCAGGCGATGGTGGACTTCGTCTGTGTGATCTTAAGCTTCATAGTCTTCGCCCTCCTCAACCCAGCAGCTCTTCAACGGTCTTGCCGCGAAGCTTGGCGACCTCTTCGGCGCTCTGAAGCTGCTTCAGGCCTTCCAGCGTGGCCTTGACCACGTTGACCGCGTTGTTGGAGCCGATCGACTTGGTGCGGATGTTCTTGATGCCGCAGGCTTCGATGACCGCGCGGACAGGGCCGCCCGCGATAACGCCGGTTCCTTCGGGGGCCGGCATCAGCAGCACGCGGCCGGTTCCGAACACGCCGGTAACCTGGTGCGGGATGGTGGTGCCATCCATGGCGACGGTGATCATCTGCTTCTTGGCGTCTTCGATTCCCTTGCGAACCGCTTCGGGAATTTCAACAGCCTTGCCCATACCGCAGCCTACGCGGCCCTTTTCGTCGCCGATGACCATCAGGGTGGTGAAACGGAAGTTCTTGCCGCCCTTAACGACCTTGGCAACGCGGTTGATATAGACAAGCTTCTCTTTGAACTCGCTGACTTGTTCTCTGCGCTGCATTGCGTGCTCCTCCCTCAATTAGAAGTCCAGACCGCCTTCGCGAGCGCCAGCAGCGAGCTGGGCTACACGACCGGTGTAGATGTATCCGCCACGGTCAAATACGACTTCCTTGACGCCACCGGCAACCGCGCGCTGAGCAACGGTCATGCCGACGAGCTTCGCCTGAGCCTTCTTGTCCATTTCCGCGATCTGAGAAGCGATTTCCTTCTCCACCGTGGACGCGGCGAAAAGCGTATTGCCCTTCGTATCATCGATGATCTGGGCGTAGATGTGCGCGTTGGAACGGTAGACGCACAGGCGCGGACGCTCGGGCGTACCGCTGATCTTTTTGCGAACACGCTCATGGCGGATCACGCGGACTTCATTTCTATCCCGCTTATTGAACATTGCGATACCCTCCCTTTACTTATTTCTTGCCGGCCTTGCCTTCCTTATGGCGCACGACCTCATTCTCATAGCGGATGCCCTTGCCGTGATACGGCTCAGGCTTGCGGATCGCGCGGATCTCGGCGGCGATTTCGCCGACAACCTGCTTATCGATGCCGCTGACGGTAATCTTGTTCGGCGTGGGCGTTGCGAACGTTACGTTCTCGGGCGCCTTTACAACCACGGGATGGCTGAAGCCGATGTTGATCGTGAGCTGAGAAGGATTGTCCGCCTGCGCACGGTAACCGACGCCAACCAGCTCCAGATTCTTGGAGAAGCCGGTGGATACGCCAACGACCATGTTATAGATCAGGGCGCGATACAGGCCATGCATCGCACGGAACTGCTTCTGATCGTTGGGGCGGGTCACGTGCATGACGCCATCCTTGATCTCAAGACCCATCTGATTATTTACACTCTGCGCCAGCGTACCCTTGGGTCCCTTGACGGTCACGACATGATCGTCGGAAACCGTAACAGTGACTCCGGACGGTATCTGGATCGGGAGCTTACCAATTCGAGACATTGATTGCACCTCCACTTATTACCAGATGTATGCCAGAACTTCGCCGCCGACGCCGGCCTTGCGAGCTTCCTTGTCGGCCATGACACCCTTGGACGTAGAGATGATGGC
>CAZMGO010000134.1:0-6670 GCA_964565845.1 uncultured Oscillospiraceae bacterium
TTGCGTCCTCCCTTTGGTTGATGGACGCATTATAATGCAATTTTATGCGCTTGTCAAGGGGTTTTGCGCATATTTATTCTGTTAATTTCGCATTTCGATGCATAATTACGAATACGGAATGCATAAGAATGAAAAAGTCCTTCCTGCCGGGCGGCAAAGCGCGCAAGGGATGTGAGCCGTTCCTTGAGGGGGTGCCGGGGGAGCGACGCTCCCCCGCCTCCCGCGCCCCGCTTACACTCGGAGCGTCCGCCCGGCGTTCAGAAGGCACACATAGCTCTCCGCGGCCGCCCGTCCGGTAATGCGCTCAAGCGCCTTCGCATACAGCGTCAGCTGCGGACGATAGCGCTCCAGCAGCGCCTGCTCGTCGTCCGTGCGGTCGGTCTTATAGTCGATCAGCACCCATTTTTCATCCTCAAGGAAGCAAAGGTCAACCGAGCCCTGCACCATGATCTCGCTGGTTTCCGGCGCATCCGGCACGGCCTCGCGCGCGGGCATGCGCAGGTTAAACCGCCATTCGCGCTCCACCACGTCGGCGGCAAGCAGGCGATGTCCGAGCGGAGAGGCCAGAAACGCCGCCAGCACCGCCGGGCGCACGGCGTCCGCCTCCGCGCCGGACAGGCGTCCGCCTGCGCGCATGCCATCCAGCTGCCGCCGAGCCTCGTTCAGGTATTCGTTCGCCGGGAGCGCGCGGAACGGCGCGTAGTCCAGCGCCCGAAGCGCCGCGTGCACGGCAGTGCCGCGCTCGGTCGCGGTCAGGCTCCTTTCCTGCAGGAAGACCGGGCGCGCCACAATGTCCGGCACGGCCTCCGCACCCTCCACCTCGCGCGCCAGTCCGGAAGCCGTCAGCTTCACCGGCGCATGTGCGTCGTTCGCGTGCGGATACCGCCAGAACAGCGCCTCGGAAACGCGTGGGTTTTCGTATTTCGCATCCAGCGCCGCCTCCAGCGCGTCCAGCGGCGTGCGCGCGGTCTCGTCGTCCTCGCCTTCGGCCTTCGCGGACGCGCCCGGCGCGAACACGCGCACGTTCACGCGCGGCCCGCCTCCGGCCTCTCCGCCGCCCAGCGCCTGCGCGCCGGGACAGCCGTAGGCCGCCGCGGCGACGATATCCAGAAAGCTGGAATATATGCCGGTTTCCCTCGCGGCGATGCGCCACGCGGTACACTTTGCGTTCAGATCCGAAACCGTGCCGGTAAGAATCAGGCGAGATTTGGCGCGCGTGAGCATTACGTACAGGATGCGCAGCTCCTCGGCGCGGGATTCGAACGTCTCCTGCGCCGTGATGGCCTGCCGGGCAACGGTGTCGCGGCAGGTTTCCAGCGTTTCATCCATATATTTGAGCGCCGGGCCAAGGTCGCGGTGAGAAAGCAGGCTGTCGCTCGCGCGAACCGCATGCAGCCGCCGCCCCAGAAGGGCGCAGAACACCACCGGAAACTCCAGACCCTTGCTCTTGTGCGCCGTCATCAGGCGCACGACGTCGTCGTTTTCGCCGAGCACATGCGCCGCGTCGCCGTCGCCGCGGGCGCGCATATCCTGCGCGTATTCGATGAATTCCGCCAGCGACCCGCCCACGGAGTGCTCGTAGGCCGCCGCGCGGGCGCACAGCACGTCCAGATTTGCCTGCCGCTGTGAGCCGCCGGGCAGCGCGCCCACATAGGCGTAGAACCCGGTGTCGGATAGGATGCGCCGAATCAGCGCGGGCAGGCTCATGGCTCTTGAAAGCACGCGCCAGTCATCCAGACGGCGCAGAAATTCGTCCGCCGCCGGCTGACTTTCGCGCGCCGCCAGCACCGCGTCGTAGAAGCTGCCCTCCGGGCATGCGGCGCGAATCTCCGCCAGCTTCGTCGTGGTCAGCCCCACAAGCGGCGAGCGCAGCACGGAAATCAGGTCAACATCGCGCCGCCGGTTGGCAATCAGCTTCAGCGCGGACATGACCTCCATCACCTCCAGCGCGTCGAAATAGCTTTCGGACGCGTCGGCGTAGGCGGGAATGCCGTCCGCAGCCAGCACGGACGCGAGATGATTCAGCGCGCCGACGCGCACGCGCGTGAGCACGCAGATATCGCGATAGCGCAGGCGCGGGTTTTCCGCCCGCAGCTCATGAATGCGCCGGGCAATCACCAGTCCCTCGCGCTCCGCGTCGTTCAGCTCGTCCTCGTCCTCCTCCGCGTCCTCCGTTTCCTCGCCGCGCGCGCCCTTGTCCACGAGCAAAAGCTCCGTCGCCGCGTCCTCGCCCTCAAACGCCGCGCCCTGATACAGCCTTGCGTCGTCGTCATACAAAATCTCGCTGTCCCCGCCGGTCATGACGCGCGCGAACACGTGGTTCACAAAATCGATCACGCCGCCGCGCGAACGGAAATTCTGCTTGAGCACGATCAGCCGTCCGCCGTCGCCCGCGCGATAGCGCGCGTATTTTTCGAGGAACAGGCTCGGCTCCGCGGCGCGGAAGCGATAAATCGACTGCTTCACGTCGCCCACCATGAAAAGATTTCCGCCCCGCACGATGCGGTTCAGGATGGCCTCCTGCACGTCCGACGTATCCTGATATTCGTCCACGAACACATAGGCATATTTCGCGCGCACGCTCTCGGCCACGCGGTCGTCGGACAGCGCCGCAAGCGTGTACCGCTCCAGATCGGAAAACGTCAGCGCCGCGCGGGCAAGCTTTTTCTCGCGAAGACGGCGGTCAAGGTCAAGCGCCAGCGCATACAGCCGCCGCATGGCGGGAATCCCGGCGCGAATGTCGGAAAGCGACTGGTCAGGGTCGAGCGCCGCGGCCCTTCGAGCCGCGTCCAGCCGGCTCTTCACGCGCTTGCGTACAGCCACCACCTCATCCCGAAGCGCGGCTGCCTCCGGCGACGGTGCCTCGCCGCGCCGCCCGCCGCTTTTGGGGCGCGTCTGCGTAAACTGAGCCAGCTTCTCGTGCAGGCCGCGGTAGGGCAGGGTCAGCATCGCCTCAATCGCTTCCTCGTCCGCCTCCATGGCAAGCATGTAGTTCGTCGGCCCCTCCGGAAGGGACGCGCGCTCCCGGCCATAGCGGTTGTAGGCCAGCGCCTCGCGGATATTCGCGCGGGCGGCGCGCTCCAGCACGCGCAGCCACGCCTCCCCGTCGCCCTCCATGCGCGTAAACGCCTCGTTCATCCAGCCCTCCGCGTCCGGACGCTCGCGCAGAAAGCGATACATCTCCAGCGTCAGCGCGCGTACTCTCGCGGGTCCGCGGGCATAGTCCAGCGCGTCCATGTCCGCGCCGCCCGCCTTATACGCGTCCTCCAGCGCTTCGTCGACGGCGCGATCCGTCCACTGCGCGTCCTCCGCGTCATCCAGCACGCGAAACTGCGGGTCAACGCCCGCCGCCTCGAAATTCTGCCTTAAAACCGACGTGCAGAACGAGTGCAGCGTGGAAATCGACGCGCTCTCCAGCCGCTCCGCCTGCTCGCGGGCGCGGGCGTCGCCCTGCGCGGCGCGCTCGGAAAACCGCCTGCGCAGCTTTTCGCGCATGTCGGCGCTGGCGGCGCGGGTGAAGGTAACGATCAGCATCTCGTCCACGTTCGCGCCCTCCTCCACCAGCCGGCTCACGCGCTCCACCAGCACGCTCGTCTTGCCCGAGCCTGCCGCCGCCGCCACCAGCAGATTGGTTCCGCGCGCCTCTATCGCGCTCGTCTGATCCTTCGTCCACGGCATGCAATCGCACCGCCCCTTCTTCGGTATTTCATGCAAACGTATTTCGCCGCCGCGTGCGCAAAATCCTGCCGCCGGGAAAAGTGTAAAAACTCGCCCCGAATGATTGCTTCCTTTTCAGGAACGTGGTATCATTAGTATGTATTTTTATAGGGGAGGAAGCGGTTCATCATGAAGCTTAATCTCAAGTCCCTGGAAAATAAGGCCGCGTGGCTCGAAAAGGGCTATAAGCTGCCTGAGTTCGACATTGAAAAGGTAACCAAGACCACGCACGAAAGCCCCGAGTGGATTCACTTCGGCGCGGGCAACATTTTCCGCGCTTTTCTCGGCGGCGCGGCGCAGCGCCTGCTGAACGCGGGTGAAATGCACACGGGCATCGTCGTGTTCGAGGGCTTCGATTCCGAAATCGTGGAAAAGGCCTACCGCCCGTTCGACAACCTGAGCGTAAACGTGACGCTCGTTTCCACCGGCAGCGTCAAAAAGGAGGTTCTCGCCTCCGTGGTCGAGTCCCTCACCATTCAGGATGACGCGCGCGCGGTCGAAATCTTCGAAAATCCGTCGCTGAAGATGGCGTCCTTCACCATCACCGAAAAGGGCTACACCCCCGCCTTCGCCAAGCGCGACGCAGACGGCAAGCCCGAGGACGCAAAGGGACTGATGGGCTATCTGACCAAGCTGGTCTATAAGCGCTATCTTAAGAACGCGCAGCCCATCGCGCTGGTGAGCATGGACAACTGCTCCCACAACGGCGAAAAGCTGGAAACGGTTGTGAAAATGGTCGCCGAGACGTGGCATAAAAACGGACACGTGGACGCGGGCTTCATCGATTATCTGAACACGAAGGTCACCTTCCCGTGGACGATGATCGACAAGATTACCCCCCGCCCGGACGCAAACGTGATGAAGGTGCTCGCGGACGACGGCTTTGAGGACGGCGGCCTGATCGGCACCTCCAAAAACACGTTCACCTCCGCCTTCGTAAACGCCGAGGAGAAGGAATATCTGGTCATCGAGGACAAATTCCCGAACGGAAGGCTTCCGCTGGACAAGGCGGGCGTATACTACGCCTCCCGCGAGACCGTTGAGCGCGTGGAGCGCATGAAGGTTACCACCTGCCTGAACCCGCTGCACACCTGCCTGGCCGTGTTCGGCTGCCTGCTGGGCTTTGAGACCATCTGGCAGGAGATGAACGACGAGGATCTGAAGGCGCTGGTCAACCGCATCGGCTACGTCGAGGGCATGCCGGTCGTGACCGACCCGGGCATCATGTCCCCCAAGACGTTCTTGGGCGAGGTGCTCACCGTGCGCCTGCCCAACTGCTTCCTGCCCGACACGCCCCAGCGTATCGCCACCGACACCTCCCAGAAGCTGTCCATCCGCTTCGGCGAAACGATTAAGGCGTATCTGGAAAAGGGCATGGACGTGTCCGTCCTCAAGGGCATCGCGCTAGTCGAGGCCGGCTGGCTGCGCTATCTGATGGGCGTGGACGACAACGGAAACGAAATGGCCATTTCGCCCGACCCGCGTCTGGACGAAATGAAGAGCCGCCTCGCGGGCGTCGCCTTCGGCAAAAACGAGAACGCCGAACGTGTGCTTCTGCCCATTCTGGAGGACGAAAGCCTCTTCGGCGTGAGCCTCGTGAAGGCCGGTCTCGCCGAGAGCGTCATCGAGCATTTCAAGCGCATGAACGCCGCACCCGGCGCCGTGCGCGCGGAGATCCATTCCATAGTCATCGCATAACCCCGCGTCCCTCCGGCATAGCCTTGAAAAACGGGCTGTGCCGGAGGCGGTGTTTCTGTGCGAGAGGACATCATTGAACGGGTGGAAGCCGCGGCCAGGTACATACTGGCCACCGGAGCAACCGTGCGCGAATGCGCGCGGGTTATGGGCGTGAGCAAAACGACGATTCATAAGGACATGCGCGAAAAGCTCAGGCTCATTCATCCCGGCCTTGCCCATGAGGTGGGCGAGGTGCTGGACAAAAACCGCGCCGAAAGGCACCTGCGCGGCGGCATGGCCACGCGGGAGAAATATTTTCGGCTGCGGACGGAGGAAGAGCATACAGATGCAGTGGGTATACGCCATTGACGCAGGCGGCAGCATGCTGCGCGGCGCGGCCGCGGGTCAGCCGGATGCGTTTCGGGAATCGTCCCTTGTGGCCGCGCGCGGCGAACAGAGCGCGCCCATCGCGTGGGGCGATAAGGCGCTGGGTATTTATGGGCGCGAGCCGGAGGGTGTGCACATCCTCCGCGCCGTGAAGGACGGCGTGCCCGCGGACATTGGCCTTCTGGCTCGATGGGTCAAAAGGCTGTACGGCGAAGCGGACAAAAGATCCCTCCGCAAAACCGGCGTGCTGCTGGCGCTTTCGCCCGCGGCGCGGCCGGACGTGCGCGACGCGCTCGAGGGGCGCGTGATTGAGGAGGGCGTGCCCGGCGTGGGGCTGGTTCGCAGCGACATTGCCTGCGCCATCGGCGCGGGCGCGGACGTGATGCGGCCCCGGTGCACGATGCTCGTGGACGTGGGCGACGGACATATGACGGCGTCCCTGATCGCGGGCGGACGCGTCGCGCGCTCGGAAACCCTGCCCTTCGGCATGGGGCGCGCGGAGGCGCGCCTGATGAGCGCCGTGCGCGAGAAGCTGGGCTGCGCCATCGGGCCGCATACCGCGCGCGCGCTCACGCACGAGCTGGGCGCGCTGAAGGGCATGCGCGGCGACGCGACCAGCGTAAAGCCGGTGTTCGATTTCGCCTCCTCCCTGCCCCGAAACCGGGAAATTCCCGCCGAGCTGGTGCAGAGCTGCGTGGGCGAGGTCGTACACGCGCTCATGGATCTGCTCGCGCGCGTAACCGCCTTCGCGCCCGCGGCGCTGGCTGCCGACCTGACCGAGCACGGCATGCTGCTTGCCGGCGGCGGCGCGCGCCTGTTCGGGCTGGATCTGCACATCCGCGAGACGCTGGGAATCGACGCCGCCGTCGCCGAAGCGCCCGAGGAATGC
>CAZMGO010000135.1:0-6629 GCA_964565845.1 uncultured Oscillospiraceae bacterium
CGATGCTGACACTCGCCGCGCAGTTGCGATTGATGCCGGGCGAACGAAGCCACCATCGGCAGTTTCCCCTGCCGCCCGCATTGGTGACGTCGATTGTGGATACGCCCTGCGCAATCGCGTAATCCGTGGGCGTGCACATTCTTGCTTCGTCGCTTACGAAGAGCTTTTTTGCCTCCGTGAAGCTCAGAAGGAACACGCGGTCGTTTGCGGTATCAAGAATGCGCCGGCTTTCTTCCTTGCTGAACGCGCGGCTGAGAAATTCATCATTCAGCCAGCCGCGCAGCGTGCACCGTTTCCATGTGACGGATTCGAATTCCGTATGGTACGGCTGACAGTCGAGCGCATAGCGGCTGATGAGCAGCGCCGTTTCGCCGTCGCTTTCCAAAACGAGCCACTCGATCGGCGTATCATCAGCGCCGGATTCCGTCTGCGGATAGGCACCGAGGGTTACATGGCTGCCGGGACGATATTTTTCGGCCGCAATGCCGGCGTCGCTTGTCATGATCTCGTCAACGTCCTTGTACCCCTGAATCGTCACATAGATTGCATACGCTTCGGCATATCGCCGATTTTCCCGAAGCGCCTCGGCTCGTTGGTATTCCCGCTCAAGGAGCACCGCGCTTCGGGACTGCGCGTCCTTGAAAAGCCGGATTTCGTCATAGGCTGCCGCTGCCTCCTTATATCTTTGATTTGCTTCATAGGAAAGCGCGGTATAGTATTTGATGTACAGACCGGCTTCCTTGAAGTCACCCAGCGAGGTCAGGCTTTTTCGCGGTTTCGTAATCGCCGCCGTCGCCTGCCTTCAGGCAGCACGCGTACAGGATATATTTGTCGCTGTCCTCATAGCCGTTCAGCGATTCAAAGGCTTCGATTGCCTCGTCATACCGCCCGGCCGTTACGTCCGCGACGGCCTGCTGATACCTTTTCTCCATGCGCATCCCGCATGAGCAAAGCCCCAGCGTCAGAATGACCGCCGGAAGCAGCGCGCCCAGCCGTTTAAGCCTCATAAAGACATCCTCCGTTCCTGTGAATGTATCCTATATATGTCGCATTTAACCGTATATCAATGCACGCGTTGTAAAAAGCCCGCCCGCGCTTAAATGCGGACAGGCTTGGAGAGGCTTTCCCTATGCAAACAGCATGACCATTCAAAAGGACTGCGGGATTTTTTAGAAAAGCCGAACCCGCACGCAGGGGCGCACGGCATTCCCGCCGTTGGCACTGCTGCCGCAGACATAGCAGCCGTAGCTGAGGACGGAACCGCAGTGATCGACCAGAGCGGCGCTGACGCTGGTCTTGCCGGGCGAACGAAGCCACCACCAGCTGGCCAATCTGCCGTCTGCCTTGTAGTCGCTGTGTGTCCATGCTCCCTGCTTGATGGCATAATCCGTAACTGCGCACATTTTCGCTTTGTCGCTCGCAAAATATTTGTTTGCTTCCACGATGCTCAGAAGAAACAGGTTGTCCCTTGTGGCCTTGCCGGGATTTGTGCCGTAGTCCGGATTCTTGTCCGCGCTGACACTGCTCTTGAGAATGGAGTTTTTCTCGTCGACACTGAATGCGCGGTTATAGAATTCGTTGTTCAGCCAGCTGCGAAGCGTGCACTGCTCCCAAGTGACGGCTTTGCCGTCGATATTGTATGGCTGATAGTCCAATGCATAGCGGCTGATGAGCAGCGCCGTTTCACCGTCGCTCTCCAGCACCAGCCACTCGATCGGCGTATTGTCGGTGCCGGATTCCGTCTGCGGATAGGCGCCGAAGGTTACATAGCTGCCGGGACGATATTTTTGGGCCACAATGCCGGCATCGCTTGCCATGATCTCGTCAACGTCCTTGTAACCCTGAATCGTCATATAGATTGCATACGCCTTGGCATATTGCTGTTTTTTTCGAAGCTTTTCAGCCATTTGATAGGTGCATTCCGTGATCTGCTCTCCGCTGTCCCTGTAGCTTCCAAGCTGCTTGAAGACTTCGATTGCTTCATTATATTTCTCGTCAATCATCAGAGAGACGGCTTCGGCGTAGGTCTTGGCGTTCCGGGTTTCTTCGACCTGCGCGGCGGAATCCGAATAGGTTCCCAGCTTGGTAAAGAGCGCGATTGCCGCGTCGAATTCGCCGGTCTCCCGTTTAGAGACGGCTTCGGCATAGGTCTTGGCGTTCCGGGCTTCGCTGAGACGGCCGGAGGAATCCGAATAGCCGCCCAGCTCGGTGAAGAGCGTGATTGCCGCGTCGAATTCGCCGGTCTCCCGTTTAGAGACGGCTTCAGCATAGGTCTTGGCGTTTTGGGCTTCGGTGAGCCTTGCGGAGGAATCCGAATAGGTTCCCAGCTCTTTGAAGAGCGTGATTGCCGCGTCAAATTCGTTCGCTTCGCGTTTGGAGACGGCTTCGGCGTATTTTGCTTCGTAGGCAGAGACGCGGTCGGCGCTGTCCTTATAGGCTCCCAACGCCTTGAACGCGTCATAGGCGGCCTGTGCATCTTCCAGAGCGACGGCCTTTTGGTATTCGCGCTCAAGGATTGCCGTTTCGCAGGCCTCAATCTGTGCCTTGCTGTCGCTGTAATCGTACAGCGCGCGGAATGCCTCGATGGCTTCCGCGTATTTCTCTTCGTCCATCAAAGAAACGGCCTTCTGGTACTTGCGTTCGAGGATTGCCGCTTCGCACGCTTCAATCTGCGCCGCGCTGTCGCTGTAGCCCTTCAGTACGCGGAAGGCTTCGATGGCTTTTTCGTATTTCTCTTCATTCATTAGAGAAACGGCGGAAGCGTAAGCCTTGGCGTTCCGGGCTTCGGTGAGCCGGTCGGAGGAATCCAAATAGGTTCCCAGCTCATTGAAGAGCGCGATTGCCGCATCAAATTCGCCAGATTCCCGCTTGAAGACGGCTTCAGCATAGGTCTTGGCGTTTTCGGCTTCGGCAAGCCGGTCGGAGGAATCCGAATAGCTTCCCAGCTTGGCAAAGAGCGTAATAGCTGCGTCGAATTCGTTCGCCTCCCGCTTAGAGACGGCCTCGGCGTATTTGGTTTCATAGGTGGAGGCATGCTCGGCGCTGTCCTTATAGGCTTCCAGCGCCATGAACGCATTATAGGCGGCCTGCGCACTTTGCGCGCCGCGCGCTTCCATTTCAAGCGCAAGCTGATAGCTGCATTCCTTCGACAGCTCGTCCGCATCCTTATAGCCGGAAAGATATTCGTTTATAATGTATCGGGCATCCGAGTACTCTTCGTCCGTCATCAACACCCGTGCAAGCTGATAGGCTGATTCCTTGAAGGGTTCCTCTGCCTTCTCGCAGCCCTCTTCCTTCAGAAGCAGGTATGCCGTTCCGGCCTTTTCATATTGCTGCTTCTCGTGAAGCTCGGATGCGAAGGCCATGATGTTTTCATACATCTGCGTTTCGGAGTTCGTGTACTTTTTCCCGACCATTTCGCTCAGCGCATCCCAGTCGTCCTCTTCCTCCGCCTCGCGCTTCGCCTCCGCAAGATCGCGGTCGAGAATTTTGTCCGGCAGCGCCGCGCTTCGGGACTGCGCGTCCTTAAAGAGCAGGATGCCGTCGTAGACGACTCCCGCTTCCTCATACTTCTGCGCCGCCTCATAGTCAAGCGCGGTATAGTATTTGACGTACAGGCTTGCTTCCTTGAAGTCACCCAGCGCGGTCAGGCTTTTAATCGCGGTTTCGTAATCGCCGCCGTCGCCTGCCTTCAGGCAGCGCGCGTACAGGATATATTTGCCGCTGTCCTCGTAGCCGTTCAGCGACGAAAAGGCTTCGATCGCCTTATCATAGTTTCCGGCCTCCACGTCCGCGACAGCCTGATTATACTTCTTTTCCGTACTCATTCCGCACGAGCAGAGTCCCAGCGCCAGAATGGCTGCCAGCAGCAGAGCGCACAGCTTTTTACGCCTCATGAAAAAACCTCGTTTCTCTATTTGCATACCATTATATAGCCGCATTTCACCCGATGTCAATACATGAAATTCGTCCACGCATGAAGCGCGAGCGGATGATTGCGCGTTTCGGGCGCGGACTCAAAAAGGCCGCTTGCATTCCATGTGCAGGCGGCCTTGAAAAACGGTTTTACTTATTGAGACCCATTTCCGCGCGGACGCGCTTGAAGCATTCCACGGCGAAATCGAGGTCCTCGATGCTGTGGGCGGCGCTCACCTGCGTGCGGATACGGGCGCGTCCCATGGGAACGACGGGATAGCTGAAGCCGACCACGTACACGCCCTTTTCCAGCATGCGGGCGGCGAACTCGCCGGCGACGCGGGCGTCATACATCATGACGGGCACGATGGGATGCGTGCCGGGCAGGATGTCGAAGCCCTCCTCCGTGAGACGCGCGCGGAAATGCGCGGTGTTTTTGCGCAGCTTATCCAGCTGATCGGTGGAGGTGGACAGGATGTCCAGCGTCTTCATTGCCGCGGCGCAGATGGCGGGCGCGACGGTGTTCGAGAACAGGTAGGGACGGGAGCGCTGCCTGAGCAGATCCACGATTTCCTTGCGCGCCGCGGTATAGCCGCCGCTCGCGCCGCCCAGCGCCTTGCCGAGCGTGCCGGTGATGATGTCCACGCGCCCCTCCACGCCGCAGTATTCGGCGGTGCCGCGGCCGGTTGCGCCCATGAAGCCCACGGAATGGCTGTCGTCCACCATAACCAGCGCGTCGAACTCGTCGGCGAGGTCGCAGATGGCCTTCAGGTTGGCGATGTAGCCGTCCATTGAGAATACGCCGTCGGTGGCAATCAGGCGGATGCGCGCATCCTTCGCCTCAATCAGCTTCTGGCGCAGGTCGTCCATGTCGTTGTTCTTATAGCGGAAGCGCTTCGCCTTGCACAGGCGCACGCCGTCGATGATGGAGGCGTGGTTCAGCTCGTCGGAGATCACCGCGTCCTCCGGCCCCAGAAGCGTTTCAAACAGGCCGCCGTTGGCGTCGAAGCAGCTGGAATACAGAATTGCGTCATCCATGTGCACGAAATCGGCGATTTTCCGCTCCAGCTGCACGTGCAGCTGCTGCGTGCCACAGATGAAGCGCACGGAGGACAGGCCGAAGCCCCATTGGTCATAGCTCGCCTTGGCGGCCTCGATGATCTGCGGATTGTCCGCCAGCCCCAGATAGTTGTTGGCGCACATGTTGATGACGCCGTGCGTTTTCGTGGTATCGATGCGCGCGCGCTGGGGCGTGGTGATGATGCGCTCGGCCTTGAACGTGCCCGCCTCGCGAATCTCGTCCAGCTGCCTGCGATAGAAATTCAGTGCGTTTTTCATGCTTTGCCCTCCCTATTTCGTCCAGTCCAGCACGACCTTGCCGCTTTTGCCGGTGTTCATGGCCTCGAAGCCCTTTTCGAAATCGGTGTAATGGAAGCGGTGGGTGATGATGGGCGTCAGATCCAAGCCGCCCTCCACCATGGCCATCATCTTATACCACGTTTCATACATGCGGCGGCCGTAAATGCCCTGCACGGTGAGACCCTTGAAAATGATGTCGTTGAAGTCCACGCTCGCGGGCTTGCTGAGGATGCCCAGAAGCGCGATTTTGCCGCCGTTGCGCATCAGCGAAACCATGCTGGACAGCGCCTGCGCGCTGCCGGACATTTCCAGACCCACGTCGAAGCCCTCCACGATATGGTGGCGCTCGAATACGCTTTCGATTTTTTCGCGCGCGACGTTGACAACCTCGGTCGCGCCCATCTTCTTGGCCATTTCAAGGCGGTAATCGTTCACGTCGGTCACCACGACCGTGCGCGCGCCGTTGCGGCGGCAGATCGCCGCGGCCATCATGCCGATGGAGCCCGCGCCGGTGATCAGCACGTCCTCGCCCACCACGTCGAACATCAGCGCGGTATGCGTGGCGTTGCCGAACGCGTCGAAGAAGGCAACGACGTCCTCGTCAATCTCCGGATTGATCGGAATCACGTTGGAGGCGGGAATGCACACGTATTCGGCAAACGCGCCGTCCCGGTTCACGCCCACGCCCTTGGTAAACTTGCACCACTGACCGTTGCCCGCGCGGCAGTTGCGGCAATGATGGCACACAATGTGCCCCTCGCCGCTCACGCGCTCGCCGACCGTAAGGCCGTTCACGTCCGCGCCCAGCTCCGCAATCTCGCCCACGTATTCATGGCCGATGATCAGCGGCGGCACGATGTTCTTTTTGCTCCAATCGTCCCAGTTGTAGATGTGCAGATCGGTGCCGCAGATCGCGGTTTTGTGAATCTTGATCAGCACCTCGCCCGGCCCCGGCTGAGGAATGGGCGCGTCGATCAGCGTAAGTCCCGGCGCAGCCTGCAGCTTGGCAATCGCCTTCATCGTTCCTTCCATCCCAAATCGCCTCCATGTCCGTATATCTCGTAAATTTGTCCGTATTTCACGAACGTTCTTTCCTATCCATGAATATTATCGCACAGCCTGTCCGCAATTTCAAGACATCTTTGATATTTTTCCGCGGATTCCTGCACGGCGCGCGCCATGATGGCGTCCGGGATGGGGTCTGACGGTACACCCGCCTCCGCGCACATGCGCCGCGCGCTTTCGAAAAACGGCATGAGCGTATCCACGCCGCTCTCCACCTCGCGGAAGATCAGCTGCATCCAGCTTCGCCCCCGGCGATAGCACTCGGTCTGCTTCGCCTCGCGAATGGCCGC
>CAZMGO010000136.1:0-6554 GCA_964565845.1 uncultured Oscillospiraceae bacterium
GAACGGGCGTGGGGCGCTCCGCTCCCCTACACCCCCTCGGGTGACGGGGTGCGAGCGGGCTGCGCGCCCTCTCGCGCTCTCCTCGGTTGGGGCTGTTCTGATGAGGTTTTGGTTTTCGACGGGGCGGGCGTGGGGCGCTTTGCTCCCCTACACCCCCTCGGGGTAACGGGTGGCGAGAGGGTTCACACCCTCTCGCGCTCTCCCGGGGCTGTTCTGGTGAGGTTTTGGGTTTTCGACGGGACGGGTGTGGGGGAGAGGGTTGGCTTCGTTGCAATTATCACGCAGCGGGGCGGGTCGGATATGGTATGATCTTGATTGTCAGGAGGGAAAAAGACATGTATTGCACGCGAAGGGTTACCGAGGATTTGATTTGGGTAGGGGCGAATGACCGAAGGCTGGCCATGTTTGAGGGCGTATACTCCGTGCCGGAGGGCGTTTCCTACAATGCATATATCTTGAAGGATGAGAAAACGGTTCTGTTTGACACCGCGGACAAGGCGGTTGAGAAGGTATTTTTTGAAAATGTCGCGCACGCGCTGGACGGGCGGACGCTGGATTACATTGTTGTGCAGCACGTGGAGCCGGATCATTCGGCTTTGCTTTCGCAGCTGCTTCTGCGGTATCCGGAGGCGCAGGTAATTGCCACGGCGCGGGCGCTGGACATGATCGGGCGGTTCTATGGGCCCGTGGCGAATGCGCGCGCGGTCGGCGAGGGCGACGTGCTTGTAACCGGGCGGCACACGTTCCGCTTCCTTCTGGCACCGATGGTGCACTGGCCGGAGGTCATGGTGACGTATGACGAGACGGACGGCATTCTGTTTTCCGCCGACGCGTTCGGCACTTTTGGCGCGCTGAACGGCGCACGGTTTGCCGACGAGGTGGATTTCTTCCGCGATTATCTGGACGAGGCGCGGCGGTATTACACCAACATCGTGGGCAAATACGGCATGCAGGTGCAGGCGCTTCTGAAGAAGGCGGCTTCGGTGAAGATTTCCATGCTCTGCCCGCTTCACGGCTTCGTCTGGCGCAAAAATCTGGGCGCATACCTTGAGAAATACGATCTTTGGAGCCGCTACGAGCCGGAGAAGCTCGGCGTGATGATCGCGTACGCCTCCGTATACGGCAACACCGAAAACACGGCGGAGATTCTGGCCTGCCGTCTGCGCGACGCGGGCATTGAAACGGACATGTATGATGTATCCGTGCGGCCGGGCAGCGACATCGTGTCCGCGGCGTTTAAGTGGAGCCATCTGGTGTTCGCCTCCACCACGTACAACGGCGGCATTTTCATCCGCATGGAGGAGGCGCTGCGCGATTTGGCGGCGCACAACATTCAAAACCGCACCGTGGCGCTGATTGAGAACGGCTCATGGGCGCCGGTAAGCGGCAACCAGATGCGCGCAATTCTGGAAAAGTGCAAAAATCTCGCGATTCTGGAGGAGCGGGTCACGATTCGCTCGGCGCTGGCCGACAATCAGCTTGCGGAGATCGACCGCATGGTGGAGGCCATCCGCGCCACGATGCCGGCTGCCGTGACGGCTGCGGAAAGCATCGCGGGCGAAACGGAGCCCGCGGCGATGTTCCGGCTGACCTACGGCCTGTTTGCGCTGTCCGCCCGCGAGGAGGGAAGGGACAACGCCTGCATCATCAACACCTGCATGCAGGTGGAGGAGCGTCCCGGCCGTCTGGCCATCGCCGTGCGCAAGGGCGGTCTGACGCACGACATGATTCTGAAAACCGGGCGTTTCGCCGTTTCGGTGCTCACCGAGGAGGCGACGCCGGAGCTGTTCGAGCGCTTCGGTCTTCGCTCCGGGAGCGACGCGGACAAGCTTGCCGGTTTCACCGCCTTTGCGCGCGGCGCGGACGGCCTGATCTACCTGACGGAAGCCGCCAACGCCCGCTTCCATTGCCGCGTGACGCAGGCGGTGGACTGCGGCGAGCACATGCTGTTCATCGGCGACGTGGAGGAAAGCGCGGTTCTGAGCGACGCGCCGTCGATGAGCTACGGTTATTACCGGACGCACGTAAAGCCCGCCGCGCCGGCCGCGAAAAAGAAAACCGGCTGGGTGTGCAGCGTATGCGGCTATGTGTACGAGGGCGAAACGCTGCCGGAGGATTTCGTCTGCCCGCTCTGCAGGCATGGCGCGGCGGATTTTGAGAAGCTTTCGTAACCCTCGAAGGCGGCACAATAGGAATACGGAGTCTGCGGCAGATGTGGAATTCTGCCGCAGGCTCTTTTTGTTTGCCGAACGGGCATTATAACAGGGGCGGCTGAGTGTCGGGCGTTTTCGCGGAGCAGGGTGGTATGTGAAGAAATTGGTTGTTATGATTGACTTTGTGGGCTGTGTATATTACAATATGGAAGGGAGGGCTTAAAATATGAAGAAAAAACTGAGAGTCGAAGAGCGGGAGTATATGGCTGGGATATACAAGGAGTACTGCGGGCTGATGTTTGCCGTGGCAAGAATGTACATGGGGGACGCCGGCGGCGTGGAGGACATTGTGGCGGAGAGTTGCTGCGGCTTAATTAAAAATATACATACCTTTCGTGATTTGGAATGTAACAAACAGAAGTTCTATATCGTCTCTACAGTCAGAAACACCTCGCTGAACCATTTGGTCAAGCAGCGGCGAAGCAATCGTTTTGTTGTGAGTGCAGAAAGGGAGACGATTGAAACGGTGCCGGATAATTTCGACGTGGAGAGGAAGATTTTGCTTGAGGAAGAGCTGTCGCTCGTTTGGAGAGCAAGCGAGCAGCTTCTGCCGAACGAACGGGAGGTCATTCGGATGAAATACGGGATGGACATGGCAGATGAAGATATCGCCGCGGTGTTAGCGCTGTCGGTAAGCAGCATCCGAAAATACGTTGAAAGGGCCCGGAAACACATCAAGGAGATTCTATACGGAGAGAAGGAGCCTGAGCATGAATAAAAATCAGCAGAATTTTGATGAAATTCAGGATCAGCATTTGGACGCCATGCTGAAGCTGGCATTCAAGCAGGCGGATGCACTGGAAACACAGAGGATTTTGGAAAAATGCGAGCAAACGGGATGCGAGGTTGACGAGAAGAGCGCGGCGGCGGCCTATGACCGGTTTCTTGATAAGCTTGCCGGGCAGGAAAAGCAGCAGAGAAAGCAGGCTCGCACCGTGAAATTCCGCCGCGGTGCCTCACGGTTTATTCAGGCTGCCGCGTGCATTGTGGTGATATTGGCCATTGCCGCGCCCGTTGCTCTTGCAAATGTGGAGGCGATCCGCGTGAAGGTCATGCAGCTGCTGATTGACATTCAGGAGGATCATACCGAATTGAGCTTTGTCGAGGATGAAAACGCGGAATTTTATGTACCTGAAAATTGGAAGGGCAGGTATTATCCGTCTTATATACCCGAAGGATTTTCGCTCACCGCGCAGAGCATGTTAGCGCGTTGTGTAAGGTATCAAGACAAAATGGGCGTGGATATTATGTTTAGTGAGTATGACGAGAACGATGCTGTTAATGTAAACAGCGAAAATGCGGAGCTGTCCTATGTCGAAATCAATGGGCGCAATGTATTCGTAATCGAGCGCGACGATATGACGATCGCAACGTGGGCACTTGAGGATAGGTATTTCGTAATCGAAACGGAGCTGTCGAAGGAGGAGACGCTTAATATTGTTCGAGGTGTGAGAAGAATTTCATAAAATTAACAATTTTTCTTGTCACGCGTGCGCCTCTAACTTTGTCTTTTATAGTGAAGACAAAATTGGAGGGTTGTACATGCGTAAGGGAATTTGCTTGGTGTTGGGTCTGGTGCTTGCCTTGAGTGCGGTAGCAGCTGCACATGCCGAAGGGGATATAATGCTATGCTACGACTATGTGAGCAGCGTGAATGCTTCATTGAACATTAACTCTGGCACCGCGGACGTTCTCGGAAAGGTTTACACCGGCAAAAATCTAAAGACGTCGATAACCGTTCGTCTGCAAAGAGAAAACAGCAGCGGAAAATGGGTTACCATCGAGACTTGGACTGGAAGCGACGAAAGCGGTTTATGCATAGCGGGTGGAACAAGGGCACTTATATCCGGTTATAATTATCGGGTATACGTGATTGGAAGAGTGTACGACGATGAAGGGACGCTCATTGAGACGGCGTACAAGTATTCTCCGACAAAGTCGTATTAGTTGATGCCATGATCGATAAAGAGAGGCTACAATCGGGAGCGCTGCTATATGAACGCTACTATGCGGCGATGATGAAAAGGGCAAAGCGGTATCTTTCGGAGATTTCCGACGCAGAGGACGCCGTGAGCAGCTGCTGGATTCGCCTGCTTCCGCGAATTAATACGCTGATGTCGATGGACGAGCAGGCAAGATCGGCCTACATACTGGCAACGGTTCAGAATGAAGCGATAGACCGCCTTCGCAGTCAACGGCGTGAGCTGGTCAACACCGTCGAGCTTGGGGAAGACATTGCCGACAACGGGGATGAATACAACGACCTGCTTGCAAACGAAGCGCTGACCTCCATGCTTGCCATGCTGCCGCCGCAGGAGGCGAAAATTGTTCGCTTCAAGCTGGACGGTATCGGCAACGAGGAAATCGCTTCCAGACTGCAGCTCAGTCAATCCACGGTGCGCGTGTATTGGCAGCGCGGACGGGCGCGCCTTCGTTTGCTTGTTCAGGCGCTGGACAGATGAAAGAAGCAGAAAACCAAATATCTTGGTTTCTGTCTCTTATAAGGGGGATGCGCAAGGCATTCCGCGAAATACGAAGGAGGTCATGGGCGTATGCGCAGGAAGAAAGAAAAGTCCTTGTTATATCGTCCGCCATGCAGGCATGGCGCGTATCCGGCAAGATAGCGATTAACAAGGACGAAGCCATTATATGAGATTCTTGAACTTTGGTCAAGTACGATTTGAGTAAAGGAGGGTAAATCTATGAAGAAGGTCGTTTGCCTGCTTCTTATCGCGGCGATGCTTACTGCCATGTCGGTCAGTGTATTCGCAGATAGCGCCGCATACATCCGTTACATTGCGTCGGGCAAGGCCGTTGCGGGAAGCGCAACGCATACGAGCAACACGAATGTTACCGTGAAACAAACCTCTAATGTCAATACCGAAACGGGAGAAGTCGGCCCCACGATATACTATACTGCTCGCAAGAGCAATACTACTTCCGGCTCCAGTATTTGCGATACCATTTCCATCAGCGGCAGCAGCGGTACAAGGAGTGGTGCATATACGAGCATTCCAACCTCCGGCTCTACGGTATACCTCGTAGTGCAGCCTGCCACCGCAGCCACCACCGGTCAGAGGGAGATTGCAGGTACATGGAATCCGTGATGAGCCCGAATGCATCAGGTTACCGATACTGATTCGTTAATCAATTGCGGCAGAAATGGTGCGGAATACCGCACGGTTATGATGCGCCATCTCTGCCGCTTCGGAACAGGAGGAGCACTCAAGAACAGTGTTTTTTCGCCAAAGGGAGGAATGGGTGTGCGAAGGGGTATTCGCTGCATAATGGGGCTGGTTATCCTTTGTCTTTCGTGCGGAGCCGGACTTGCGTCCGAGAGCGCGGAGGTAAGATTCACAGAGCAAATCGACAACGTGGTATTTGACGCGGCAGTCAGCGGCGCAGAGATTACACGGGCGGCCTTGCATACGGCAGTCCTCAAGCCTTCCGATCCGAGCAAAGATAGCTTTGTAATAGAGCTATTCAATCAAATGCTATTTCAGGAAGAGCCGGAGCTCGAATTAGAGGAGCTGAAGGATAAGAATGGCCGCGTTAAGGAGCGCCATTATCTCACAAGGAAGAATGAGGAACGAGAGTGCTGCAATTACTTTTTCTGTGACGGAGTAATTGGGGCAGATACATATGAAGCCACCTTTTATTTTGGTATAATGGATGTTAAGTCCATGCAATATGGCGGCGTGATCTACATATGCGATCGGCTTGAATGCGGCGATCTTCCCATGATGACCGCCAAGGAGGCGACAACCAACATGCGCGAGGTTGCCGAGCGGCTGGAGCTGAATGTGGAGCAAACGCCATATATTGCCCGGGCATATACTATGGATGAGCAGTTGGCCTCGACTTCCGGATTTCATCCCTATCTCAAGCTGGTCAGTCAAGGCAACGATCTTACCGCAGAGAATCGCGCCGTTGTCAGCGCGTACGGCTCTGACTGCTATTTGATCACATACCGATATACCTTCGACGGCATTCCGGTTTCGTATTCGTATTATTACATCGAATCAAAGGATTACTTTACGCTGTCATGTGATGTGACTGCCTTGTACAATAATCGCGGTCTGATAAGATTTTTTGCGCTCAACCAATATGAGATTGTCGATACCTCCGAAGCCCATGAATTGATTTCGTGGCGGGAGGCTGCGGAACGCGTGGCTGACGACTTCAGTTTGATTCTTGCAGTGGAGCCGTTTGTCTGCAGGGAGATTTCGCTGGAGTATATCCCGCTTGCCTACGACGGCTGCGACATTGAGCGCGAGGCCTGCCTAACGCCTGCGTGGGTGTTTTATTTCGACGATTTGGACATGACCGCAGTTGCGGTGA
>CAZMGO010000137.1:0-6524 GCA_964565845.1 uncultured Oscillospiraceae bacterium
ACCATGCAGTTGTCCTCGTCCATGACGATCATGCCGCCGGAGCCCATCATGGAGCCGGCTGCGATCAGGTTATCGTAGTCGATCGGGGTATCCAGCATGGAGGCCGGGAGGCATCCGCCGGAGGGACCGCCGGTCTGCACGGCCTTGAAGGCCTTGCCGTTGGGGCAACCGCCGCCGATGTCGTAAATGATCTCGCGCAGAGAGGTGCCCATGGGAACCTCGACCAGACCCGCGTTGTTGATCTTTCCGCCCAGCGCGAAGACCTTGGTGCCCTTGGACTTCTCGGTGCCCATGGAGGCAAACCAGTCGGCGCCGTTCAGGATAATCTGCGCGATGTTGGCGTAGGTTTCCACGTTGTTCAGAATGGTGGGCTTGCCGAACAGACCCTTGACGGCCGGGAACGGCGGACGGGGACGCGGCTCGCCGCGCATGCCCTCGATGGAGTTCATCAGAGCGGTTTCCTCGCCGCAGACGAACGCGCCGGCACCCAGACGGATATGCACGTCGAAATTGAAGCCGCTGCCGAAGATGTTGTTGCCCAGCAGGCCGTATTCGTGCGCCTGCTCGATGGCGATTTCAAGACGCTTTACGGCGATCGGGTATTCCGCGCGCACGTAAACATAGCCCTCATCCGCGCCGATGGCGTAGCCGGCGATGGCCATGGCCTCCAGCACGCAATGCGGGTCGCCCTCAAGCACGGAGCGATCCATGAACGCGCCCGGGTCGCCCTCGTCCGCGTTGCAGCACACGTACTTCTTGCCGGTGGACGGCATGGCGAACTTCCACTTGAGACCGGTGGGGAATCCTCCGCCGCCGCGTCCGCGCAGGCCGGATTTGAGAACGGTGTCCACGACGTCCTCGCGGCTCATCTCGGTCAGCACCTTAGCCAGCGCCTTGTAGCCGTCGAAGGCGATGTATTCGTCGATGTTTTCGGGATCGATTACGCCGCAGTTTCTCAGCGCGACGCGCTTCTGCTTGCCGTAGAAGTTAATCTCGTCCAGGGGCTTAATCTGCTTGGTTTCCTCGTCCACGGAGCCCTTGTACAGCAGGTGGTTCACGACGCGGCCCTTGACCAGGTGCTCGGAAACGATTTCATCCACGTCCTCCAGCTTCACATGGCTGTAGAACGCGCCCTCGGGATACACAATAACAACCGGGCCGGCGGCGCAAAGGCCGAAGCAGCCGGTTCTGACCAGTTTGATTTCCTTATCCAGTCCGTTTTCGGCGAGCAGCTGTTCAAAGCGCTCATACAGCTTCATGGAACCGGAGGATGTACAGCCGGTACCGCCGCAGACCAGAATCGTGGAACGGAAAAGCTCCATAATGCCTACCTCCTTGTGTGAGCGAAACTTATTTTGCCTCGCTGATGGTATATTCGACAACGGGCTTGCCATTAACGATATGGTCTTCGACGATGCGGGCGACCATCTCGGGCTTCACATTCACATAGGTGACCTTTTCCTTGCCGGGGCAGAGAACCTCGACCTCGCATGCATTGGCGCTGCCGTTCTGCATAACGACGACGTTCAGCAGCTCGTGCTTGCCAAGCTCGTCCAGGAACGCGGTCACCAGCTCGCGGGCTCCGGCGGCGATGCCGCTGGTTGACATGCCGACGACAATGCGGATGCCCTCGTGTTCGCGGCGAAGGTTTACCTTGCTCAGCGTCTTCTGACGAATCGCTTCCAGATCAGCAATGGACTTCATGAATACCTACACCTCCACGGTTTATTGATGGTTTAATGGAGCTATCTCCCCTATTCCTTCCTTTAGAAAATCGCGAACCCAACCAAGCACCTCGGGCGTGCTCAGCGGCACGCCGCTTCCCAGCGTCCTGCGGATTTCGGCGGTGGAAAGCTCGAACGCCTGCGCACCGCACGCGCAGCGAAAGAAGAAATCTGTCGTTTCGCCGGACGTAGCAATCAGAACGCACAGGGTATCGGCCAAGCTGCCCATGGGCGGACGGTCGATGTGGGAAGCGCGGACGGACATTGTGACCCTCGTGCCCGCGCCCGCGCGGCTTTCCAGCGCAAGGGTGCCCTCGCACATTTCGCACATTTGCCGCGCCATGGGAATGCCCAGTCCAACCGAGCGCGTTTCCTGCGTGGTGACAAAGGGACTGGCCGCGCGCGCAAGAAGCGCTTCGTCCATGCCGCAGCCGTCATCCTCTATCACGATAACGATTCGGTCGCAATCCGGCTGATACGAAACGGCAATGCGAATGGTCTTCGCGCCTGCCGCCAGCGAATTCTGCGCCAGATCAAGGATATAGAGGGAAAGCTCGTTCATGCATCAGGCCTGACGATACTTGGCCAGAATGCCGGGGATCATGTCCGGAATCAGATTTCCGTACACATCGTCGTTGATCATCATTACGGGAGCCAGACCACAGGCGCCCAGGCAGCGGGTATCCTTGATCGTGAACAGGCCGTCCGCGCTGGTTTTGCCAACCTTGGTATCCAGCTCCTTGCAGACGCGGTCGAGCACGTCCTTCGAGCCCTTTACGTAGCAGGCAGTTCCCAGGCACACGCCAATGACGTATTCGCCGCGCGGATCCAGCGCGAACTGGGAATAGAACGTGGCGACGCCGTAGACCTCGCTCAGCGTGGTGCCAAGACCCTCGGCGATGCGAATCTGGACGTCCTTCGGCACATGGCCGAACAGATCCTGGGCGGACTGCAGCGTTCTCATGACGGCGCCCTCCTGCCCCTTGTTCGCAGCGATAATCTGATCGAGCTGAGCATACTTTTCCTGATTGACCGGCATAGACGAAACCTCCCTATCAGAAATGGATAGATCATGCAGGGACGAGCGCATAGCTCGTCGTATTTTATTATACCATATCCTCATGAAGAATGCAGTAACAAACGCAATATTTAACGCACCTAATTTGCAATACACTGCATTCTTTCGCCGGAAATCCGATCAAAAAATCCGTATTTCTACCAAAAATGCAGGAAACGGAAGGGATGGGACGCATGTCCAACCCAGTTCCGCTTCCTTGCGGTCGATTTATTCTTTTATGCAAACCATTCGCAGGCAAGCTTCACGACAATCAGACCCATTACACCCAGCATGACGAAGCGGATGAATTTTGCGCCGCGCCGAACCGCCAGCCGGGAGCCAACCCAGCCGCCCAATACGGAAAACACGACGGCGGGCAGCGCCAGCGCGTAGAGCACCCTGCCGTTCCGAATGAACGACACGAGCGACGCCACGTTGGACGCCGCATTCACCGGCTTGGACGTGCCGGATGCCGTCACGGCCTCCATGCCGCACAGCCACGTGAACGCCAGCGTCAGAAACGTACCGGTTCCGGGGCCGAAAAAGCCGTCGTAGAAGCCGACCACAAGCCCCGTAGCCGCGCACAGCCGCAGCGTGCGCGCCGTGACCGGGCGCGGCTCCGGACGCTTGTCGCCGCGAAACGCGACAAGCAGCGCAACCAGCGGCACCAGCACCGTCATCAGCACGCGCACGGTCTGCTCGTTTAACAGCTTCAACACCTCCGCGCCCAGATATGCGCCCGGGAGCGCGCCCAGCATGGCGCACAGCGCGGGTCTCCACAGCACCCTGCCGCTTTTCATGTATTTCAGCGTCGCCGAAAGCGAGCCGCAGCAGGCGGACATTTTGTTCGTTCCGGCTGCCAGCGTGGGCGAAAGCCCTGCAAGATAATACGCGGGCAGCGAGATCAGCCCGCCCCCGCCGCCGATGGCATCGACCACCGCAGCCAGAAACACCAGCGGACACACAATCAGATACATGGACGGCGTAACGTTCATAAAAAGCCCTTCTCCCGGCAAAATTGCGGCTCAATGTTCCTTGTGCAAGCATACCACACGCACCGCGCCCGCATCAACGCGGCTTACGTGAATTCTCATCCTCTATAAGCCATTCCAGAAGAACCTGATCCGCGCGCAGCTCGACGGCGAAGCTGCCGCTTTCCTGAAACAGCTCGATTCGCATGGCTCCGTATCCCACAAAATGGTTCAGATACTGCAGCGCGCTTTCCCTTCGCGCAAGCGCAAGCAGCTTTTTCGGCTTTCGCTGCACGTAAACGCATTCATACCTTCGGCGCTCATAGGCATACAGCTCGAATTCCTCCTCCGTCAGATGAATCCGCATGCGCAGCGTATTCGCGTCCGGATGGATGCACCGCACGGAATCATGGCGTGCGATATTCTCCTCGAACGAAAGCACCAACCAGCCGTCCGACAGCAAGATTTCCCTAATCTCGCAATCGTGCGGCACGGGAATCGTCGGCAGCCGCTCCTCCGTAAGGCCGTATGTCTCCGTCACGGTTCTCATCGCCCTCTCCCTCTCACAGTCCGCCCCATTATAGCACAGATTCCGTCGCCTCGAAAAAGATTTTTTCAGGCACTTCAAAGGTTTACATTTACGGGGCTATAAATTTCGCATTCGACGTGCTACAATATAAGATAGCATTTTGAAAGGTTCAAAGAGGGTGTTCTTATGACGAAGGTTACCATCATTTCCGGCTTTCTGGGCGCGGGAAAAACAACGCTGATTAAAAAGCTGCTGAAGGAAGCGTTCGCAGGCGAGAAGTGCGTACTGCTGGAAAACGAATACGGCGAGGTCGGCATTGACGGCGGCTTCATGAAAGACAGCGGCATTCAGATTTCCGAGCTGAACTCCGGCTGCATCTGCTGCACGCTGGCGGGCGATTTCACGCAGGCCATCGGCGAGCTGGTTGAAAAATACCATCCCGACCGCCTGATCATCGAGCCCAGCGGCGTAGGCAAGCTGTCCGACATCCGCCGCGTGGTGGAGCAGGTGGAAAAGGAACACGGCGAAATTCATCTCACCGGCTGTGCCACCATCGTGGATGCTGGAAAGTGCAAAATGTATCTCAAGAACTTTGCCGAATTCTTTGTCGATCAGATCAAGTGCGCGGAGACCGTCGTGTTCAGCCGCACGCAGCTGGTGGGCGAGGAAAAGCTGGAAAAAGCCGTCGAGCTGGTGCGCGGGCAGAACGCCGACGCCCGCCTGATTACCACTCCGTGGGACGACATCACCGGTCAGGTCATCATGGACGCCGTCGAGCATCCCTCCTCTCTGATCGACGTGGACGACGTGTGCCCGCATCACGAGCATCATCACCACCATCACCACGACGAGCATGAGCATGACGAGCATGACCACGACCACAATGAGCACGAGCACTGCCATCATGACCACGACCACGACGAGCACGAGCACTGCCATCATGACCATGATCACGACGAGCACGAGTGCTGCCATCACGACCACGACCACGACGAGCATGAGTGCTGCCATCATGACCACAATCACGACGAGCACGGGCACGAGCATCACCACGGTCACTGCTGCTGCGGTCACGATCACGATGAGCACGACGCCGACGAAGTGTTCGAAAATATCGGCATCGAAACCGTTCGCAGAATCGACCGCGCGCAGCTGGAGAAGGCGCTCCACGAGATCGAGAACGAGGAGAAGTACGGCACCGTTCTGCGCATGAAGGGCATCCTGCAGAGCACGGACGGCAGCTGGATTCACTTCGACTACACGCCCGGCGAGAGCGAGATTCGAAGCGGCAGTGCCGACTACACCGGTCGCCTGTGCGTCATCGGCTGCGACCTGAAGGAAGACGAAATCAAGGCCCTTCTGGGTATGTGAGGTAGACTATGTCTCAGCAGGCAGAAGAATACAAAACCCCCATATACCTCGTGACCGGCTTCCTTGAGAGCGGCAAAACCAGCCTCATCAAGAACATGCTGGAGGACGAGGACTTCTCCGCCGGCGAACGCACGCTGCTCATCGTGTGCGAGGAGGGCGAGGAGGAATACGACGCCAAGCTCCTGCGCAAGGCGAACACCGTCCTTCAGGAGGTTGAGTCGTTTGAGGATCTGACGCCCAATCTGCTGAATTCCCTGAACGAGCGCATCCTGCCGGAGCGCGTAATCATCGAATACAACAGCATGTGGGGCATTGAAAACCTGTTCCGCGTGAAAAAGCCGGACGATTGGGAGCTTGCGCAGATGGTCGCGCTGATCGACGCGACGACGTTTGAAAACTACATGGTCAACATGCGGCAGCTGATGAGCGAAGCGCCGAAGCTGGCGGATCTGGTCATCTTCAACCGCTGCGACGAGAACACGCGCAAAAGCCCCTATCGCCGCCTGATTAAGGCCATGAACAATACCTGCACGATCATCTTCGAAAACAACGACGGCACCAGCGATGACGGCGTCGGCGAGGAGGATCTCCCCTACGACATGAAGGCCGACGTGATCGAAATTGCGGATGAGGATTTCGGCACATGGTATATTGACTGCATGGAGCATCCCAAGCGCTACGATGGCCGCATGGTACGCGTTAAGGGACAGTGCTTCAACATGCAGAACCTGCCCAAGAAGACGTTCGTCTTCGGTCGCTACGCCATGACCTGCTGCGCCGCGGACGTCGGCGGCATCGGCTTCCTCTGCCGTTACGCCGACAAGCGTCCCAAGACCGACACGTGGTTTTACCTTACCGCAAAGGTGGAAAGC
>CAZMGO010000138.1:0-6421 GCA_964565845.1 uncultured Oscillospiraceae bacterium
CCATACTGTCTAACAAATGGGGTGCTGTTCACGGAGCCTGTCTGTTTTGATGCTTTTTTGAGAACGATATTTTCAGGGAAATGCCGCACAACCGGGAGAAATAATCCGTGAAGGAATTCCCGCTCAGCGGAAAGACAAATTCAAGGCTTTCATCATGAATTGCCTACCACGAACAACGGAAAACCCATTGCCGGACAAACCCGAGCTGCGCGGAGTATCCTAAGCTCAGATAAGCTCGAGAACGACCATCTCGGCGCCGTCGCCGCGACGGGGACCCATCTTGACGATGCGGGTATAGCCGCCGCCCTGTCCCTTTTCTTCCGCGCGCTTCTTATACTTCGGCGCGATTTCACGGAAGAGCTTCTCGATCACGGGGTGCTTAATGTTCTTCTTGCGCTCGAGATACTCGTCCTTCTCTTCATCCTTGCCCTGCATGACCGGCATACGATAGAGGTACGCCATGATCTTGCGGCGAGCGGCCAGACGGGAGGGCATATCGTTGACAACGGTCAGCTCCACAGTCTGTCCCTTTTCGTTATTGGTGGTTTTCTTAACTTCCACGGTATTATCACATTCGCGCATAGCGACGGTGATCAGACGCTCGGCGATGGATCTAACTTCCTTGGCGCGATCCAGCGTGGTCTCGATTCTGCCGTACCAGATCAGGTTGGTAACCTGGTTACGGAGCAGAGCCTTTCTCTGGTCAGCCGGACGCCCCAGCTTGCGATTGGCCATGATCGGTTCCTCCTTGATTGCTTATGTCCGTAAGGTTGGACGCTTATTCGTCGGTGGCTTTCAGGGAAAGTCCCAGCGCGACGAGCTTCTGCTCCACCTCTTCCAGCGACTTCTTTCCGAGGTTGCGTACCTTCATCATGTCTTCCTGATTGCGCTGCACCAGCTCCGCAACGGTGTTGATGCCGGCACGCTTCAGGCAGTTGAACGCGCGCACGGATAGATCGAGCTCCTCGATCGTCATTTCCAGCACCTTGTCGCGGTTGTCACTCTCGGGCTCGTTGTAGTCCACGCGAACGACGTTTACGGTCAGATCGATGAACAGCTTCATGTTGTTCGTCAGAATCTGCGCCGCGGAAGCCAGCGCTTCCTTGGGAAGAATGGACCCGTTCGTCCAAACTTCGATGGTCAGCTTATCGTAGTCGGTCACCTGTCCGACACGCGTATCCTCCACCGAATAGCTCACTTTGCGAATCGGCGTGAAAATGGAATCCATCGGGATGACGCCGATGGGCATGCCTCCGAGCTTGTTGCGCTCGCCGGCAAGCTGCTTATTGCGTTCGGCGGAAACATACCCGCGGCCCTTCTCCAGCGTGATCTGCATCTGCAGATGCGCGCCCTCAGACAGCGTAGCGATATGAAGCTCCGGGTTCACAATTTCGACTTCATCGTCGCACTTGATGTCTGCCGCCGTCACTTCACATGCGTCGCGTGCCTCCACGGTGAGGATTTTAGGCTGGTCGGTGAACAGCTTTGCCGAAAGAAGCTTGAGGTTCAGTATGATTTCGGCGACGTCCTCTTTGACGCCGGGAATGGTGGAAAACTCATGCTGAACGCCCTCGATGCGAACGCTGGTCACGGCAACGCCCGGCAGGGAGTTAAGCAGCACGCGGCGAAGCGCGTTGCCCAACGTCTGACCAAAACCACGCTCAAGCGGATTAACGACGAACTTGCCGTATCGGTTGCTCTCACCGATTTCCACACGTTCAATTTTGGGTTTTTCTATCTGATCGATCACTCGGCGTATCCTCCTCTCCATCGCGAAAGCGGTTTTAAACCGCTTTTAGCGGTGCTCGATCCTTGCGCAGCGTCTTCTATAAGCCCACTCAAGCCGCTGCGCAGAGATTGCCATCAAACTCAAACGCTTGATTATCTGGAGTACAGCTCGACGATCAGGTTCTCCTGAATCGTCAGATCGATGTCGTCTCTTGCGGGAGCCGCGGCAACGGTCGCCTTGAGGTTCTCGTTGTCAACGGTGATCCACTTCGGAATCATCTTGCCGGAGCCTTCGCGCAGCGCCTTGAAGTGCTCCGCTTCCGCGCTCTTCTCACGAATGGTGATCACGTCGCCCACGTTCACGAGGAAGGAGGGGATGTTGACCTTTTTGCCATTCACGCGAATGTGACCATGGCGAACCAGCTGACGGGCCTGCGCTCTGGAGGAGCCGAAGCCGCAGCGGTACACCACGTTGTCCAGACGGCGCTCAAGCAGAACCAGCAGGTTCTCGCCGGTGATGCCCTTTTCGCGGGCAGCGGATTCAAAATAGCGGTGGAACTGGGTTTCGAGAACGCCATATGCTCTCTTGGCCTTCTGCTTCTCGCGAAGCTGCATGCCGTATTCGCTCTGCTTGCGCTGACGAGCCTGACCATGTTCGCCGGGCGGAGTCGGACGCTTGCCGACTGCGCAATTGGGACCGTAGCAACGGTCACCCTTCAGGAAAAGCTTGCAGCCCTCACGACGGCAAAGGCGGCAAACCGAACCAGTATATCTAGCCATTTGCTGTTCCTCCTGTTACACTCTTCTGCGCTTGGGCGGGCGGCATCCGTTGTGCGGGATGGGCGTCACGTCCTTGATCATGGTCACCTCGAGACCAGCGGTCTGCAGCGAACGAATCGCGGCTTCACGACCGGCGCCGGGGCCCTTGACGAACACTTCGACGGTCTTGAGGCCGTAATCCATCGCGTTCTTCGCGGCGGTTTCAGCGGCAGACTGCGCGGCGAACGGCGTAGACTTCTTGCTTCCGCGGAAGCCGAGTCCACCGGCGGACGCCCAGGACAGCGCATTGCCGTTGGCGTCGGTGATCGTCACGATCGTGTTATTGAAAGAAGAGCGGATATGGGCCGCGCCACGCTCCACGAGCTTCTTCTCGCGGCGCTTGCGAACGACCTTCTTCAGCGACTTTGCCATAAGAATTTCCTCCTAAATCATCAATCCAGCAGGCGGGATTACTTCGCCGCCTTCTTCTTGCCGGCTACCTGCTTCTTCGGGCCCTTGCGGGTACGGGCGTTCTGCTTGGTGTTCTGGCCGCGAACGGGCAGACCCTTGCGGTGACGCAGACCGCGGTAGCAGCCGATTTCCATCAGGCGCTTGATGTTCATGGAAACCTCGCGGCGAAGATCACCCTCTACCTTGAGGTTGTGATCGATATAGTCGCGCAGCTTACCGATTTCCTGCTCGGTCAGATCCTTGACTCGGGTATCGGGATTGACACCGGTCGCTTCAATGATATCGTCCGCAATATTCCGGCCAATGCCATAGATATACGTCAGGGCGATCTCGATTCTCTTTTCTCTGGGAAGGTCGACACCTGCGATACGTGCCATCTGTGTAAAGCACCTCCAACTTCGTCCTGCCGGTTTTCCGGCTCCTTCCGCTTGCGTTTTCCGGCGATTGGCGTCACCGGGAACGCGTGCGGCATATCGAAAGGCACACGAAAACCACGCGGAGCGCGGTCAGCCGCATCGCATGCCATTTCTACACGAGTACAAACCGTACCAGTAAAGCATTTTATCACACGTTCCAGAGGAAATCAATGGATTAACCAAAAAATATCATACATTCTCCTGGAAAATCCCGTGCTTGACGAAACCGGAGAAACGTACTATGATGGAGACCGAGGAGGGATGTTTTATGAAGGTACTTCTTGTGAACGGCAGTCCCCACGAGCACGGCTGCACCGACCGCGCACTGTCCATCATCGCCGATTCGCTTCGGGAAAACGGCATGGAGAGCGAAATCCTCTGGGTCGGCGTTCGCCCCGTGTCCGGCTGTCTTGCCTGCGGGCTGTGCCGGAGGACGGGCCGCTGCGCCCTCAACGACCGTGTAAACGATTTTCTCGACCTTGCGGAGAATGCCGACGGCTTCGTGTTCGGCTCTCCCGTGCATTATGCCTCTGCCTCCGGCGCGATGGTCTCCTTTATGGATCGCGCATTTTATGCGGGCGGAAGGCAGCTGCGCATGAAGCCCGCCGCCTGCATCGCCTCCGCGCGCCGCGCAGGCACGACGGCTGCGCTCGATCAGCTGAACAAATATCTGCTAATCAACGAAATGCCCGTCGTGTCCTCCTGCTACTGGCCGATGGTACATGGCTCAAAGCCGGAGGACGTTATGAAGGACGAGGAGGGCGTCGCCATCATGCAGACGCTCGGCCGCAATATGGCATGGCTGCTGCGCGCCATCGAAGCCGCAAAGGCCGCGGGCATAACCCCGCCCGCCCCGCGGCCGCGCCCGATTACCAATTTCATTCGATAAAGGAGACTGCACATGCGTACCGTTACACTCGGAAAAACGGGAATCACCGTTCAGAAAAACGGCTTCGGCGCACTGCCGATTCAGCGCATCCCGTCGGACGACGCCGTGCGTCTTCTGCGAAGGGCGCGCGAGGGCGGCATTACCTATTTTGACACCGCGCGCTCCTATACCGACAGCGAGGAAAAGCTCGGCCTTGCCTTCGGCGGCGCGTGGGACGGACTCTTCATCGCCACCAAGACCCCGTCTCTCAACGCAGAGGGCTTCCGGAGGGATCTCGAAGCCAGCCTGTCCCTTCTGAAAACGGGCTGCATCGACGTATACCAGTTTCACAATCCCCCGTTCTGTCCAAAGCCCGGCGACGGCAGCGGCCTGTACGAGGCCATGCTGGAGGCAAGAGCACAGGGCAAAATCCGCTTCATCGGTCTCACGAATCACCGGCTGGATGTCGCGCGCGAGGCCGTGGAAAGCGGACTTTACGACACGCTTCAGTTCCCCTTCAGCTACCTGAGCGGCGAACCGGAGCATTCGCTTGTGAAGCTGTGTGCAGAGAGGAATGTCGGCTTTATCGCCATGAAGGCGCTCTCCGGCGGCCTGATTACGCATTCCGAGGCCGCCTATGCCTATCTTGCGCAGTATGAGAACGTGCTGCCGATCTGGGGCATTCAGCGCGAGAGCGAGCTGGCCGAATTTCTTTCCTATATAAATGCCGAGCCGGCGCTCACGGATGACGTGCGGCGCACCATCGACTTCGACCGTTCCCAGCTCACCGGCGACTTCTGCCGCGGCTGCGGCTACTGCATGCCGTGCCCGCAGGGCATCGAAATCAACACCTGCGCCCGCGCGTCGCTGCTTTTGCGGCGCGCGCCCACGGACATCATCCTATCCCCCGCCGGACGCGCCAAGATGGAGAAAATTCCGGACTGCGTGAACTGCGGGCGCTGCAAATCCCTGTGCCCCTACGGGCTGGACACCCCGGCGCTGCTTCGCCGCAACTATCAGGACTATCTGGAGGTGCTGGCGGGCAAGCCACTGTAAGCGTTCAAGACGCAGGAAGCCCCGACCCATTGCCCGGGTCGGGGGTTCCTTTTGTGTTATTCCGCGTCGTCCGCAATCGGGAACTGGGAAATGCGCAGCGAGGTGAAGCCGTAGGGCACAAGCTCTACCGTTTCGACGGAGTCGCGGCGAACGCTGGGCTGAATGGGCGTTACGCCGCAGCTTGCGCCGTCCATCGTCCATTCGTCGGCCTTGCCCAGCTTGGCAAGCACCTTCACCGGCGGCTCGCCCACCTTGAACGCGTTCTCCGCATTCCCTTCAAACACGGCCTTCATCGGCTCGGAGCGCAGAATCGTCCAGTTCCACGCCTCGTCCGTGGTCACCTGCCACGTGGGCGCCTCGTCGGGTTCGCCCACGCGCTGCCAGTTTTCCTTCGGGCGGAACGCCATCACAAGCGGCCCAAGCTCCACGGCGGCGGACTGATGATACCAGCGGGTAATGCGCGGCTCCATCGGAAGCTCCAGCCTCACAACGTCTCCGCTCGTCCAGCGGCGGCGAATGCAGGTGGTCTCGCCCGCCTTCACGGTCATGATCTCGCCCTCCGGCAGATGAATGACCGGCTGCTTCGCCCAGAACGGCACGCGCAGGTACAGCGGGAATTCGATCGGCCGCTTGACGGCGACCTCGATTTCCACCGTCTCCGCAAACGGGTAGCCGCCGCCGACCGTAAGCCGCACCGGCACGCCGTCAATCGCCGTGCGCACCCTGCAGGGCGCGTAGCTCACGGCGGCGAGACCGTCGTCGTTCGTGGCATACCACAGGGACGCCGCGAATTTCGGCCAGCCCTGATGCAGGTTCGCGGTGCAGCAGCCGAAGTTCGGCTCAAGCCCGAACAGGTTGCTGTCCTTGCCGTTGTTGTACCACGGGCGCGGCTCCTCCGTGGCAGCCACCTGATTGGCCTGCTGGTCATACTGATGCCCCATCATGTCGGCGGTAAAGGCCGCGGGCAGCGCATTGTAGGCAAGCTTTTCCAGAATGTCCGGAAGCTCCTGTCCGAAATCGCCGCAGCCGATCAGCGTTTCCAGCGAGTACATTGCCTCGACGACGGCACAGGTTTCCGTGCCCTGCGTGGGCGACGCGCCGTTCAGATGCTCGTCGGCGGTAA
>CAZMGO010000139.1:0-6243 GCA_964565845.1 uncultured Oscillospiraceae bacterium
GCGCTGTATGAGCGTCAGATTGAGTTCAACTATCTGACGGACGAGCAGCTTCTGAGGCTGGGACGGATGGAAAACGGCGTGCTGAGCGCGGCAGGGCAGCGCTACGAGGCCGTGCTGCTCGATGATGCGCTGGAATATGACGGAGCGGCGCTCGCGGCTCTGCGTGCCTATGCAAAGCAGGGACTGAAGCTTGTTCACTCCGCGCGGGCCTTGAGCGATGAGTGGCGTACGGTTCGCCTGAGCGGAAAGGCATCGGGCATCCGAGTGTCGCACGTGAAGCGAGGGAATGAGGAATTCGTGCTTCTTGCCAACGAGCAGGGCGAGGACTATTCCGGCATGGCGACGCTGCCCTTCGGCGGAACGGTGGCTGTGCTCGACCCGTGGACGGGCGAAGCGTGGCGGGAGAATGCCGAAAACGGACAAATGAGGATTCGGCTGGGAAGAAGACAGCTGCTCTACGTGTGCCGCTGTGCGGGCACGGAGGCACTGCCGTATAGGGCGCAGGAGCGCAGAATTCGGGAATCGAGACCGCTGGACGGTCGCTGGCAGCTGACCCTTCCGGATGGAAGCGTTGTTCCCGGCGTGGGCGACTGGCAGGAAATCGAAGCGCTGCGCGTGTTTTCCGGCAGGCTGACCGTACATTGCACGGTGACGCTTCGGAGAATACCGGAACAGGCAGAGCTTTGTCTGGGTGGCGTTCGCGAAATGGCCGAGGTGCGCGTAAACGGGCAGGACGCGGGGGCGCTGCTTGCGCCGCCATACCGCGTGGATGTGACGCGCTTCCTGAAGACGGGTGCGAATCGGTTCGAGGTGGACATAACCAATTCGCTGGTGCCTCATTACGAGCACAAGCCGTGGCCAAGCGGCTTACTGGGCGGGACGAGGCTGATTATCCGCGAGGGATAAGCAAGGGGAGGAAACGGATATGGATATACAGGAACGGGAAAAGCGTCTTCAGGCGTTCGCGGCGGAGCACTCGATGGAAAGCATCGGGAGTCTGTATGCGGGAAACTATGAGGATATGTATATCACGACGCAGATTGATGAATACGAAGGGACGCTGCGCGTCATGACCTATCTGAGTCTGCCCCGCGGCGGGAAACGGAAGGCGCTGGAGGATGCGTTAGCGGAAAAGCTGGCGCGCTATCAGGCAGAGCCTGCGGAAACCGACTTTGCCAATGCGCTGGCGTTCCGTTTTCTCGGGGAGGATGCGCTCGATGACATGCGTCGTTTTTTCGCGGCGGTCGATCTGCTGCTTCGCCCCTACGGCAGGGAGATGGGCGTGCTGTGCGCGCGCTGCCGCCGGGAATTCGAGGTGGGAGAGACGTACACGCTTTCGCTGATCGACGGCGAGCATGTGCCCGTGTGCGCGGAGTGCATGGAAACCGGCCGGACGAAGCATGGAGAAAACCGTTCGACGATTCGGCAGAAGCGTGCGCGAAAGGGCGCGCAGGGCGGCCTGCTGGGTATGCTGGCGGCATCGGTGGTGTGGGCGTTGATGGAGCTGGTGGGCGTCTCGTCTTACTTTTTGCCGGCCGTGCTCATCCCGCTGCTGGTAAATCTCATCTACGAAAAGATGGGCGGCCTTCGTGACCGGTATCAGGCATGGATGGTGAGCCTGTGCTCGGCGGGCGGCATTCTGCTGGGCGGGATGATTTACGCGGCGGCGAGCGCGGTGTATTATATGTATACGGAGATGCAGGCGTGGGCGATGTCGATATACGTGGAGGCACTTCGAGCGGTGCTCCTTTCACCGGCAACGTATGTGCAGCTTTTGCCGAGCGCAGCCATCGCGGCGGCCGCGGCCATCCTGTTTCATAGAAGCCGTTATCGCTAAGTGTGGGATTGAGGGATTTGAAGTGTGGATTTCCTCATAAATCAGGCATCAAATCCCTCATAAAACAATATAAATGAGAAAAATAACACACAAACCAACGATTATGGGTGGATATTTCGGACAACCTGTGATACAATAAACCCACATAAGCCGAGAGGGGATGGGCGCTTGCTGGCCGCGGAACGACGGAAACGCATTCGCATGCAGCTGTTGGACGAAAAGCGAGTACACGTGGGCGAGCTGAGCGCCGCCTATTCCGTGTCGGAGGAAACCATTCGCCGCGATCTTGAGCGTCTGGAGGCGGAGGGGCTTGCTTCGCGTACCTACGGCGGCGCGGTTTTGCGTGAGGACGGCAGGGAGGACACGCCCTATGACATTCGAAAGCGCGCAGACGTCGCTTCGAAAACCGTGATTGCGCATTTGGTTGCGTCGCTGATTTCCGACGGGGAGTATATCATTCTCGACGAAAGCTCCACCTCCTATTACATTGCGCGTGAGCTGAAAAGCAAAAAGAATCTGACCGTAATCACCAATTCCATGGAGATTATTCGGGAGATCGCCTCCGTTCAGGGCTGGAATGTGCTCTGCACGGGCGGCGCGCTCCGCACGAGCGCACCCTCCTTTGCCGGTTTTCAGGCGGAGAGCATGGTGCGCTCGTATCACGTGGACAAGGCGATTCTTTCCTGCGGCAGTCTCGACCTGCGCGCCGGCTTTACCGACCGGCACGAGGATACGGCACTGGTCAAGCGCGCGATGATGTCCGCCGCGCGGCAGGTAATTCTTGCGGCGGATCACGGCAAGTTTGACCGAATCTCGTTTGCGCGAATCGGGGAAATCGGTCAGCTCAGCACGATCGTGACCGACCGCGACCCCGGCGAGGGCTGGAGAGACGTTCTCGGCAATCTGGGCGTTGAGCTTGTATTTGAACAACGGGAGGAATGAAAATGAATTTATCACCGCTGATTTACTTTTCCCGCCTGTACGGCGCAGACCCGGATCTGGTAACCTGCGGCGGCGGCAACACCTCCATGAAGGAAGACGGCGTGATGTACGTGAAGGGAAGCGGCACCGCGCTGAAGGACGCCGTGACGGAAACGTTCGTGGGCATGGATCTCAAAAAGCTGCTCACGATGCTGGATGACGAGTATCCTGCCGAGGACGCGGCACGCGAGGCGAAGTTTCTGCGCGACGTGACGGCGGCCAAGCTGCCTGGAGAGGAGGCGAAGCGCCCCAGCGTGGAGGCGCTTCTGCATGCGCTGTTCCCGCAGAGGTTTGTTCTGCACCTGCATCCGTCGCTCATTAACGGTCTTACCTGCTCCGTGCGCGGCGCGGAGGACTGTGCCCGCCTGTTTGGCGACAGCGTGGTGTGGGTGCCCGCATGCAAGCCGGGCTATGTGCTGGCGCGGAAGATGAAGGACGTTTTTGATGCCTCCGAGAAGACCATCAAGACGGTGCTGCTGGAAAACCATGGCGTGTTCTTTGCGGCCGATACCGTGCAGGGGCTGGATACGCAGCTGAACGGCATGCTGAACGCGCTGAAGACGCAGGTGAAGGAATTCCCGTCGGTGGAATCGAACGCCGAGGATCCGGGCTTTGGCGAAAAGCTTTCGAAGCTCTCCGGAAAGGAATTCGTGCGGTTCAACGCCAGTCCGTCGGCGCTGAAATTTGCGTCGAGTGCGGACGCGGCTGCGCCGATCATGAAGCCGTTTACGCCCGATCAGATTGTGTACTGCGGCCCGCGCGTTCAGTTTGTTGCCTGTCAGGCCTGCCTGAGCGAGGTCACGGCGAACGTGGTCGCTGTGAAGGGCGTGGGCATCTACGCACTGGGCGATACCGAGAAGAACGCCGACAACTGCATGACGCTGGTCAAGGACGCCATGAAGGTGGCGACGTATGCCGAGGCGTTCGGCGGCGCGCAGCCCATGGCGCAGGAGCTGGTCGACTTCATCGTCGGCTGGGAAGTGGAAAGCTATAGAAAGAGCGTGAAATAAAGGGTTGAGGTGAGAAGCATGACTCTGGAAGAGGCCAAGCTGTATGCAAAGGAAAACATCCATAACCGTCCCGCGACGACCGGGCGTCTGGCAGGCAAAATCGCCATTGTAACCGGCGCCGCGCAGGGCTTCGGCTACGGCATTGCAAAGGAAATGCTGAAGGAGGGCGCCACCATCGTGGTTGCCGACCTGAACGAGCCGCTGGCCATGCAGGTGGCCGAGGAATTCGGCGAGCACGCCATGGGCGTAAAGGTGGATGTTTCCAGCGCGGAATCCGTGGAGGCAATGGTTGTCAAAACCGTCGAGCGTTTCGGCGGTCTGGACATTTTCCTGTCCAACGCCGGCATCGCAATCGCAGGCAGTCTGGACGAAATGACGCCCCAGAAGTTTGAATTGGTTACGAAGATCAACTACAACGGCTATTTCCTGTGCGCCAAGTACGCCAGCGCCATCATGAAGGCGCAGCATGAGGCGGACGAGAGCCTGTTCTTCGACATCATTCAGATCAACTCCAAGTCCGGCCTCGAGGGCAGCAAGAACAACTTCGCCTACGCGGGCGGAAAATTCGGCGGCATCGGTCTTACGCAGTCCTTCGCCATGGAGCTTGCGCCGTACAGTATCAAGGTAAATTCCATCTGCCCGGGCAACTACTACGACGGCCCGCTGTGGAGCGACCCGGAAAAGGGCCTGTTTGTGCAGTATCTGCACGCGGGCAAGGTACCGGGCGCAAAGACGGTGGAGGATGTGCGCGCGTATTATCTTTCCAAGTCGCTGATTAAACGCGGCTGCCTGCCGTCCGACGTGGCGCTGGCGCTGACGTATCTGGTGGAGCAGAAATACGAAACCGGTCAGGCACTGCCCGTAACCGGCGGTCAGGTTATGCTGAGCTGAAGGAGGCACCAATGACAAAGAAAGAAATTCTGGCGCTTCTGAATGCGCCCACGTCCGAGGAACGCCTTGCAAACCTGCGCAGGCTGCTGGCGGAGGAGAAGACCGCGCCCGTCGTGCGTCCCGAGTTTGCCAACAACCATATTCATACCACGTATTCCTTTTCGCCCTATTCGCCGACGGCGGCGGTATACTTTGCCCGCGCCGAGGGCCTGAATACCTGCGGCATTATGGATCACGATTCCATCGCGGGCGCGCGCGAATTCCGCGAGGCGGGAAAAATCGCCGGGATGGGCACGACGTGCGGCTTCGAGGCGCGCGTGTCAATGGCGGGGACACCGTTTGAAGACCGGCGAATGAATCACCCGGATCAGACGGGCGTGGCGTATATGACGTTCCACTCCGTGCCGTGCGAGAAATTTGACTGCGCGCAGGAGAAGCTGCATGAGCTGGTATACCGCCGAAACGAGCGCAATCGCCGGATGACAGAACGTATCAACGAAATCATGACACCCTATGGCATCGAGCTGGATTTTGACCGCGACGTGCTTCCGATTTCCGATTATCCGCACGGCGGCTCCGTGACCGAGCGGCATCTGCTGTACGCGCTGAGCCTGCGGATTATCGAGAGGGTTGGACGCGAAGGCGTGCTTGCGTTTCTTGAAAGCGAGCTGGATATTCACCCGTCCCAGAAGGTCAGGGGCTGGCTGACGGATGTGGACAGCGAGCACTTTGCCTATGATCTGCTGGGCGTGATGAAGAGCGAGCTGAACGCGCGCGTATACATCCCGGCGGACGACGAAATGATGACGCTGACCGAAGCCGTAGCGTTTGCGGACGAAATCGGCTGCACGCTGTGCTATGCGTATCTTGGCGACATCGGCGACAGCGTGACCGGCGACAAGAAGGCCGCAAGGTTTGAGGACGAATATCTGGAGGAGCTGCTCGTGTATCTGCGCGAGGCCGGCGTGAAGGGCGTGACCTACATGCCCAGCCGCAACACCGAGGCGCAGCTGGATCGGCTGATGGCGTTGTGTGACCGTCTGGGCTTTACTCAGATTTCGGGCGAGGACATTAATTCATCCAGACAGAGCTTTATCTGCAAGGAGCTGGCCAATCCGAAGTTCCGCCATCTGGTGGACGCGGCGTGGAGGCTCGTAAAACAAGAAATCAGGGAGGAAAAGAGAATGAAAACCAAAGCTGTGCGCCTGTATGGCAAAAGAGACCTGAGGCTTGAAACCTTCGAGCTTCCGGCAATCAAGGACGATGAGATTCTTGCGAAGGTAATCTGCGATTACATCTGCATGTCCACTTATAAGACGGCTGAGCAGGGCGCGGAGCATAAGCGCGTGCCCAAGGACGTGGCGGAGCACCCTGTGATGGTGGGACACGAGCTGTGCGGCGAGATCGTCGAGGTCGGCAGCAAGTGGCAGGGCGAGTTTAAGCCCGGTGAGCTTTTCGCCATTCAGCCAAACATCAATTACAAGGGCACCATGTGGTCGCCCGGCTACTCCTTCCAAACCATCG
>CAZMGO010000140.1:0-6215 GCA_964565845.1 uncultured Oscillospiraceae bacterium
TGGAGGAAACGCAATGGTAAATCGAAGAGGCGTGGTCATTCATCCCCACGAATTGGATGAAAAATGGCTGGACACGATGGCAGCACTGAATCTGAACGTATTGGGATTGCATCCCGTAGGCGGCGCAAGGGCAAACGAAACGCTGGAGGATCTGCTGCAAAGCCGCGAACGGCTGCAGCCGCTTCTGGAACTCGCCCGGAGGATGGGGATCACCGTCGAATACGAAATGCATTCGCTTTCGTGGCTGCTGCCCCGTGCCCTGTATAACGATCATCCCGAATGGTTCCGAATGGATGAAAACGGACAGCGCATTGCCGATTTCAACATCTGCCCCAGCCAAGAAGATGCGCTGAACTTCCTGACCCTGCGCGCGGAGGTGCTGGCAGGGCAGCTTCCGACGGAGGATCATCTATACTATTTCTGGATCGACGATGTGTCCGGCTATCGCTGCCACTGCCCGAAATGCGCCCATCTGACGGCCTCCGACCAGCAGATGCGGATGGTTAATGCCATCCAAAGGGGCGTCAGAAGGAGGGATCCTCTGGGAAAAACTGCCTATCTCGCCTATCTTGACGCCATCCGGACGCCGCAGCACGTTCGGCCGGAAGACGGCGTTTTTCTGGAATTTGCACCGATTCGCCGCAAGACAGACGTTCCGATCTGCGATCCCGACTGTCCCGAAAACCGTCGGCAAATTGCTGATCTTGAAAACCTGCTGTCTTTCTTCGGTCGGAAAGACGCCAAGGTTTTGGAATACTGGACCGACAATTCCATGTTTTCCAAATGGACCTATCCGCCTCGGCCCTTCACGCTCAACCACGAAGTGATGCGTCAGGATGTTCGCTATTACGAATCATTGGGCTTTGATTCCATCACCGCCTTCGCCTGCTATCTGGGTGAAGACTACCGAAAGCTCCACGGCTGTCCGGATCTGAGCGGCTACAAGTCGGCTTTTGAAGAATCGTGCTTCGCCGGCTTCCAATAAGTTCCGCATACGAAGGGACTATAAAAAAGCAGCCTATAACAAAAACGGATTTGAAACCCGAAAGGGCAGCGAATCCGTTTTTGCAGCAGAAGCTTTTCGCTGAAAAATATACCCGCGAAGCAGGATACATCAAGGCGGGAAGCGATGGGTATAAGCCAGCGGATAGGCTGAAACGGCGCGGAGCAAATTCGGGAAAACGGTTTACATAGAAATGGGTTTTTGGTATAATAACGCGGAATACCTGCAAATGGAGAAATGACAGATGGTCTTTTCAAGTCTTACGTTTTTGACCTGCTTTTTTCCCATCGTGCTGGCGCTTTACTTTGTGAAGGGAAGCATACGATGGCGCAACGGGGTTTTGCTGGCGGCGTCGCTGCTGTTTTATGCGTGGGGCGAGCCGATATGGATTGCGGCGATGCTGGCCTCGACGCTGATTAACTGGGTATGCGCGGGCATGATCTCCGTGAGCAAAAGCGACGCGGCGAAGCGGGGCTGGCTGCTTGCGGGCGTGGGGCTTGCGGGCGCGCTTTTGTTTGTGTTCAAATACACGTCGTTTTTCGCAAACTCGTTCCTTTCGCTTTTCGGGTCGGAGACGCGCGTCTCCGGGCTGAAGCTGCCCATCGGCATTTCGTTTTATACCTTTCAGATTATTTCCTACACGGTGGACGTATATCGCGGGGAGACGCCGGCGCAGCGCTCGTTTGCGCGCCTACTTTTGTATGTGAGCTGCTTTCCGCAGCTGATTGCGGGGCCGATTGTGCAGTATTCGGACGTGGCGCAGCAGATTGGAAGCCGCAAAACGACCGCGAAGGACTTTACGCGCGGCATGCAGCGGTTCGTGGTGGGCTTAGGCAAGAAGGTGATTTTTGCGAACATCTGCGGCCTGATTCTGCGCGATTTGCCGCTGGCGGACGCCGGGGCGATGAGCTTTGGCGGCGCATGGTATGCGGGCTTTGTGTACATGCTTCAGGTGTATTTTGATTTCTCGGGCTATTCGGATATGGCCATCGGCGTCGGGCGCGTGTTTGGCTTTACCTATAAGGAGAATTTTGAATATCCGTTCATAGCGAAGGACATAAGCGAATACTGGCATCGGTGGCATATTTCGCTGAGCACATGGTTCCGCGATTACCTGCTGTATCCGATTCTGCGCAGCCGGGGCATGCGTCGGCTTTCCATGAAGAAAAGCGAACGGCACGGGCGCATGTATTACCGCAATCTGGCCACGATGATCGCAACGGCGTGCGTGTGGGCGTTCACGGGGCTTTGGCACGGCGCAAGCTGGAACTTCATCGTGTGGGGACTGTATTTCTGCGTATGGCAGCTGCTGGAAAGGTTCGCGCTGGGCAAGCTGCGCGAGAGGCTGCCCGCGCTTGTGCGCTGGGCGATCAATTTGGTTCTGATCGTCGTCAGCTTTGTAATCTTCTACTATACCGACATGGGGCTGGTTATGCGGCACCTTTCCGCGATGCTGGGCGTGGGCAGCACGGGCTTTATGGACGAGCCGTCGCGGCTGGTGATTCGCACGCATTCGTTCTTCCCGATTCTGGCGTTCGTGTGCGCGATGCCCATTGCGCCGATGCTGAATCGGCTTGGGCGCGCGCTGCTGGGGCGGCGGGTGCTTGAGGTCGCAAAAAGCGTTCTTTTGACTGCCTGCATCGTGCTGGCCGTGCTGTTTCTGGTGGGGCAGTCGTACAATCCCTTTATTTACTTCCAGTTCTGAGGAGACCGTTATGAAAAACAAGTTTTCCTTTCTGACGGCGTTATGGTGGGTGCTGCTTCTGGCGGTGCTGGGCTTTTTCCTTCTGGCGGCCACCGACAAGGATAGCCGCGAATCCGACGACGAAAACCGCATGCTGGCGGCCTTCCCCGCGCTGAGCGGGGAATCGCTGGCGGACGCGTCGTTTATGAGCGGGTTTGAGGACTTTCTTTCCGACGCATTCTTCGGGCGCGAGTCCGTGACGCGGTTCACCGACCAGCTGATGGACAAATTCTCCATGCTTTCCACCGAGGAGGAGGCCATTCAGCAGGCCGAGGAGATGGATAAGCGTCTGCAGGCCGAGGGCGCGGCGGACGGAGACGAGCCCGTGCAGGAAGCGGACGCGGAGGAGACGGAGGAGACGGACGTGCCCGCATCGGCGGGCGAGCCGGACGCGCCGGAGGAGACGGTCGAGCCGATTGAGCCGGATGCGGCGGATGAAGAGGATGCGGTTGACGAGCCGGACGAGGACGTGGACGACGAGCCGCTGCTCGACACGGGCGACAGCGACGAGATTATCAGCCAGAACACGAGCTATCTGTGGCTGAAGCAGACGGACGGCGGCGTGATGAAGCTGTATTCCTATTCCCGGAAGAATCTGGAAACCTATGCCGAAACGCTGCGCATGATGCTGGAGTACCTGCCGGAGGACGGGCAGATTCTGTTTACGCAGGCGCCGCTGGCGTCCATCGGCAACCGCTGGACGGATCAAACGGAAACGTATTGCGGCTGGGGCTCGAGCGTGGAGACGATGCTGAAGGAGTGCATCGGCGACGAAGCGCGCATTCACGTGTTCAACAGCATGGCGATTTTAGAGCCGTACATGAGCGCGGGCGAAAAGATGTTCTACCAGACCGACCACCACTGGACGGCTGAGGGCGCGTATATCGTGGCGGCGGAAATGATAAAGGAGCAGGGGCTGCCCGTGGTGCCCTATGAGGAATACGATTACAAGGCGATTCGCTCCAAGGCGCAGACGAAGACGGGCATTCACGACACCTTCAACGTGCTGTATCCGCTTTTGCCCACGCGCAGTCTGATCGTGACGAAGCGAACGACGGAGACCGAGCTTCCGCTGATGAACTATTCCATTCAAACCTACCGCACGTTTATGAACAACACGCGCCTGCCGTGGCGGCGGATCGTTACCGGGTTCAACACCGGGCGCAAGGCGCTTGTGATTTGCGATTCGTTCGGAAACGCGTTCACGCCGTATCTGCTGCCGTACTACGACGAGGTGCACATGGCGGACTTCCGAAAGGGATCCTTCGATAAGAAGCAGGCGGGCGGCTCGATCGGCGAGCTGATGCAATACTTCGGCATTGACGACGTGTACATCGTAACGTCCACCGCCAACGGCCTTCGCAAAAACAATTCGCTGGTTTATTTACGGAAATACCTTGTGAACTGAAGGGGGTGCAGCCCATGAAAAGCCGTCATTCCTCCCGCCCGGCGGCAGGAAAGCACACACCTGTCCGGAGCAAGAGCGCCGGGCGGCGTCCGGCGACCTCGAAAAAACGAAGAAAAAAGGCGGCGTTTCGACCGATTTCGCAGCTGCATGGCTGGCTGAACCGCTGTCGAACCACGCCGGTGCGCACGATGGTTGTCAACTCACTGGAGGCAATGGCGGCGCTGATTGTGCTGATTTCCATTCTAATCGCATGCTGGCCGAGTATTCGCATGGCGCGGCTGAAGAAAATGGTTTCGGGCGGCGAAATCCGCGCGGCGATTGAGGAGCTGAACAGCGTCGAAAAGGAGGGCGCGGACGAGGCGGTCATTCAGACGCTGCGGCAGAAGCTGGCGGAGCGGCTGCTGGATGACGGATGCGAGGATGACGCGCTCACGCTTCTGGCGCTGACGCAGGCAAGCGACGCGGAAACCATGCGGCTGACCGCCGCGGCACGCGGCATGAAGGCCGAGACGCTGTATGCCGAGGGAGATTACGAGGCGGCGGCAAGGCTGTTTTACCTGCTGTCCGATGACGGCGCATCGCGCTACGCGGACTGCGTGTGCGCGCTGGCAATTGAGGCCTATCTGGACGGGGACACGCTTGGCGTGCACCAGCTTCTGACAAGCATTGACGACGCCGAGGAGCATATCGAGCGCGCGGCGCTGGACGTGACCGGCTCCGAAAACAAGGCGAACGCCCTGCTTTCCAGCGACGTGTTCAACCGCGAAAGCATTCGGCAGCTGAGACAGGATACGCTGGCCGTTCTGGAGGCGAGCGAAAGCCTGCCCAACGGGCGCATTGCCGCGGGCAGCCGACATACCGTGGGGCTGCGCTCCGACGGCACGGTCGTCGCCGTCGGAGACAACACCTATGGGCAAACCGAGGTGTCCTCATGGTCGGGCGTGATTCAGGTGGCCGCGGGCGCGCGGCATACCGTGGGCTTGAAGAGCGACGGCACCGTCGTCGCCGCGGGCGACAATTCGCAGGGACAGCTGAACGTGTCCGACTGGACGGACATTCGGATGATTGCCTGCTCGGATTACGACACGCTTGGCCTGAAAAACGACGGAACCGTCGTGACGACCGGCATGCATGCCTATTCGGACATCGCCGACTGGCACGACGTAACGGTGATTTCCGGCGGCTCGTATTCGGCCGGCTGCCTGTATGGGCAGGGAATGATGCTGTGCACTCACAAGGGCGCGCAGATGAAGACGGGCGTGCAGCTTTCGCAGCTGTCCGTGTGCGGTACCTACGCGGTGGGCGTGCAGACGGACGGAACACTGATTTCCTCGTGGGACGGCGCGCCCGCGTGGACGGAGCTTGCGCACGTGCAGGCCTCGACAACCGGCATTCTGGCGATTACAACGGACGGCGAGGTTCGAACCTGCTTCTTCCGCGCGTCGGACGATCCCGGAATTCAGACGAACGGAAAGGCCGTTGAAATCGCGTCCAGCGGCACGCATCACGTAATCCTGCTGGAGGATGGCCGCGTGCAGGCCTTCGGACTGAACGACGCCGGGCAGCTGAACGTGGACGACTGGCAGCTGTAATCTGTCGTAGGTTCAAACCACGAGCAAACCCCGTAAATGCAAAAATTCCCGCCAAAGGAAGAAGTATGGCGGGATTTTTTGCGTGATGTAGCCGATGTGCCTGCGGTTCTTTCCTGCCCTGCGGGTTTTCAGCGCTTTAACCCGCTGCCGCAGGGTTCCTTTGCGGAACGAACGGAGCACTTCGCGTGCAGAACGGAGATTTTTTATGCGTGGCGCGAATATCATTCCGATTGCCGCTTTCAACGCGACGGCTCAGCGCCTTTTATGTGTGAACGCGAATGTTATTCGAGCCGAAGCGTGATTACCTCGCCGCTATGACTCGGCATTCCTTGTCCCAGAACGCGATGGCGTATTTGTGAATTTCCTTTACGCGGTAGCGGCGAAGGATGGCGGTGTAGTCCTTCTCGTCAATCTGCTTCAGCCCCGCCTCGCACGCCGCGTCCAGCTTTTCCTCGTCCTTTACGTCCT
>CAZMGO010000141.1:0-5945 GCA_964565845.1 uncultured Oscillospiraceae bacterium
TGACGGGCGAGAACCTGATCCTCAACTGATCCGACACGCAAAATCGTCATATATGATGTGAAACCGGCCGAACAAACCTCGGTCGGTTTTTTCGTTTTTGCGGGGAATTTCGGAGTATAACGAAAGTTTAAATACCGAAGTCGGTTTTTTACCGCGGCATAGGCTGATAATTTAGTATATAGAGTAAAAAATGAAATAAATATGAAATAACATTTCGATATAATAATATCCGCCCCGAAAAATCTGTTTCGGGCATATTGCAGGAAAGATGAGTTGAAGAAAATGGGCGCGGCGTCTCGAGGATTCATAACGAGCACACGGCGTATGCTGAAGGGCGTCGCAGCCGGATTTCGGATGGAAGGCGCGAGGCGCGGCTCGTATGCACGCCGCCGCCGGGTGCTACTTGCCCAGCGGCGCAGCATGGCGTTTATGTATGTGACGGTGGTTCTCGTTGTGCTCGGTGTGCTTCTGCATGTGGGGAAGATGGTGGAAATCGCATCCACAAACAAAAGCATTCGCGCCATGAAGGCGGAAATGCGCGTGATGGAGGCGCATGTGGAGAACCTGGAGAGCGAGCTGATGCTGGAGCTTCGTACGGTCGTGGTTCGGCAGCGCGCAAAGGAGCGGCTGGGCATGATTAACCCGTCGCACACCGAGCTTCTGCATTTGGAAACGCGCGATTCCCGCGGAGGCGAGGGCACGCGCGTTGCGTCCGCGCAGTAGATAAAGGAAGATTTTTTTTCAGACATTCGGAGTATTTGGGAACTCTGGATGTCTTTTTTCTGTCAAAGGCTTGGAAGCATTATGGGAAATTCGCAAGGGGCGACGGTCGTGGTTGCGCGAAGGGCAGATCAATGGTATAATAGAAGCGCGGACGGGGAAGCGGATTACGCCGAAGCACGCATGGAAATGAGGAAAGCCGTATGAGTTTTTGGGAAACGATAAAGAGCTGGCTGGGGAACGACATCTTCAGCGTGTTTGTTTACGCCGCAATTGTTGTGCTGTTCATCATCGGCATCGTGAAATGCGTGCTGCCGGTGGTGAACACGCGCAGACTTTTGGAGCGAGCCGTCAAGAATATCAAGAAGGGCGACAAGGCGCGCCGTTCGTGGCAGGACGATCGCTTTCTGGGACGCGGCTGCTTGATGCCGCACTGGTCGGAATATCTGAACAATCTGTTTTTTGCCGACAATGAATATCATAATCCCGCCAACGTGGAGGATTACATCAACGAGGAAACCGTAATCGAAACGCCCGGCCGGGCTCGGCTGGCGGAGGCGCTTCCGGGCGTATCGGTATCGCTGGGCTTTCTTGGCACGCTGATGGGGCTTTCGGTGGCGTTGGGCGGCATGGGCGCGGACGTGAGCGATGTTTCCGGCTCCATGACCACGCTGTTAGGCTCGATGAAGTATGCGTTCATGACGTCGATTTTCGGTGTTGTGGCGTCCATCACGTTTACCATGCTCACGCGCATCGTGCACGGTCATGCCGAGCGCACGCTGCTTGAGTTCTATAACGCCATGGCGCGGTATGCGGGCGTGCTGTCCGTGGATCCGATGACGCAGATTGCCATCTATCAGCAGGAGCAGACGAGCATTCTGAACAAGCTGCTGGAGAGAGTGGATCCGCAGCGGTACGCGGATGCGTTCAATGCCGCGGTGAAGCCGCTGACGCAGGCCGTGCGCGAGAACATGGAGCTGACCAGCCAGCGCCAGTCGCAGCTGATGAACGACGTGGCGGATGCGTACATTCGCCGGATGGACGATGCGGTGCACGGCCAGCTTGATCACCTGAGGATTACGCTGGAGGATACCTGCCGCTATCAGGAAAAGGCGATTAAAAATGTTTCCGACGCGCTGTCCTCCTTCGGCGATGCGGCGCGGGCGATGCGCGAGATTCGCCAGCAGAGTCAGGAAATTCTGGAGCGCTACGAGAGTGCGCTCAATCGCCTGTCGCAGGCACAGCTGCGCAATTCCGATGAGACCGAGCGGCTGAGCGGCGTGGTGGAAAAGCAGACGGAGTACATACAGACGCTTTCGGCGCTGAACGACGAGTTCGCAAGGCAGGCGGATTCCATCCGAGAGGTGACGGAAAGCTTCCTTGAGAATACCGGCAGCATGACCGAGCAGCACAACGAGCTTCTGACGCAGACGGCGCAGAGGATGAACGACGCTTCCCAGACGCTCGCCTCCACAATGACCGACGCGCGCGAAAAGCTGAAGCGCGACATGGATGAGTCGATTAATTATTTTGAGGGCTGCATGACGGAGATTCTCAAGCGCATCGAGTGGGCATCGAATGCCGTGAAGGAGTCCGTCGAGGGGCTGCCCGAGGCGGTGCAGCTATCCACCGGGCGGTATCTGGATGAGATAGACCATCTGGTCGGCGCGCTGCGCGCAGCCAATGGACAGCTCGACAATCCCGGAAACCGGAGGTAGGCCATGAGTGCAGCGAACCGCCGTCGCAGGACGGTAAGCCGGGAAACCGGCAGCTTCTGGCTGAGCTTTTCCGATATGATGAGCGTGCTGGTGCTGGTGTTCATCTTCGTAATTTTCTCGATGATGCTTTCGCTTGCAAAGCAGAAGGAGCAGCTGGAGAAAACGGAGGATCAGTACGCCGCAGCCATGCAGCGCATGGAGGACAGCGAAAAGGAGCTGGGCGAAAAGGAAACGGTTCTCGCCACCACCGAGGCGCAGCTGAAGGCGCTGACGGAGGAGCTGAACGGCAAAACGCTGATCCTGCAGCAGAAGGAGCAGGAGCTGAGCGATCAGGCAGAGCTGATTCGCTCGCAGCAGGATGAAATCGACCGCACGGTTCTTGTGCTGAACGACGAGAAGCAGGCGCTGGACGATCAGCTTACGGCCGCCGAGGAAAAGCTGAAGGCACTGGAAAACTCGGAGCAGGAGCTGGAGGACAATCGACTGCTGATTATCGACCTTCGAAAGCAGCTGAGCGATTCCGAAGCCGAAAACACGCGCCTGAGCCAGCGCATCGAAATGCTGAAGAGCAATGCGGAGACCAGCCAGCAGGAGATTGACGAGCTTCTGAAGGCGATTGAGGAAAAGAAGGCTGAGCTTGAAAAGCTGGGCGTGGATTATCAGACTCTTGTCAGCGAAAGCGAAAATGCAAAGCAGGCGCTGAGCGACGCGGAAAGCCGCCTTGACAGCCAGAGCGAACAGCTGACGGAGTATGAGCAGCAGCTGGCTGCCTACCGCGACGAGCTTCAAAGAAAGCAGGGACAGCTGGAGCAGATGGTCGGTGTGAAGGCACAGATTGTGCAGCAGCTTTCTACAGCACTGCGCAAAAACGGAATTGACGTTTCCGTGGACGAGCAGACCGGCGCCATCGCGCTTCCCAGTCAAATGCTGTTTACCACGAACTCGGCCACGCTGTCCGAGGGCGGGCAGAGGTATTTACGCAACTTCCTGCCGGTTTATTTGGATGTGCTTCTGTCCGATGAATTCCGCTCGTATGTGGCTGAAATCATCATCGAGGGGCACACGGATTCCAATGGAACCTATCTGCATAATTTGCAGCTTTCACAGGAACGCGCGCTGTCCGTGGCGAATTATGTGTTGAGCGACAGCTTTATGAGCGATACCCTGCGCCTGAACGCCGACACGAGAAAAACGCTGCTTGGGCTGGTGACGGCAAGCGGTCGCTCGTTCAGCGCGCCGGTGCTGGATGAAAACGGAGACGAGGATCAGAACGCGTCCCGCCGCGTCGAAATCAAGTTTCGCCTGAAGGATGACGAGACGATTGCGGCTACGGAGGAGCTTTTAAAGCTGATGGGCGCAAATTGATTTTCACAAACGAACGCAACGAAACCATGAGACCGGGGAGGAGCCTTCCTTGAAGTATTTGCGGCGCATGATGTCCTTTCTGGCGGTCAGGCTGATCGTCTTTACCGTGTGCGCGTCGGTGATTGTGTGCGCGTTTTATATGGCGTTTGAAATCGGAAACGCATATGTGCTCATTTCCGAGGGCATGGAGAAGCGCGTGTCCGTGGCGCTTACGCGCGAAAACGCTACCGACCTGAATGGTTATTTCACCACCAGCTTTCTGGAGGGCGATCCCGTGCTCAGCGCGGCGTTTTCCGAGGATTCGCCGTATCTGGCGTATACGATTACGTCGTTTGATTACGACGTGGAGATTTCCGATTTGCGCGCGTGGCCGTGGAGCGACGAGATTCAGTGCACGGTGACCGAGCATGTAAAGGACATTGTGGGCAAGGTGAAGCCGGACTATGTGGTTTCTACCGGCTCGCAGCCTGCCACGTGGAGCGACGGTCGCTATCGCCTATGGCTTAAAAAGCAGGCCAACGGACAGTGGAAGATTGCCGCCATCAAGCAGGATTCCACGTACCACGACACCAAGGACGCGTAAATGACATGAGAATCGGAACGATTGCGCTTCCGGAGGGGGCAGCGCTGGCACCGATGGCCGGCGTGACCGATGCGGCCATGCGTCTGATGTGCGCGCGCGAGGGCTGCGCGTGGTCGGTGAGTGAAATGCTTTCGGCGAAGGGCTACCTGTATTCCCCGGATAACTACGCGCACAGGGTCATTTTAACCCGCTTTCCCGGCGAAGGAATTGCGGGTCTTCAGCTGTTTGGAAGCGACGAGGCCGTGCTGAGCGAGGCCGTGCGCAGGCTGAAGGATGCGCCGTATGACTTTTTCGATTTCAACATGGGCTGTCCTGCGCGAAAGATCGTCGCCAATGGCGAGGGCTCGGCGCTGATGCGGGAGCCTCTGCGCGCGGGGCGGCTGATTGCCGCCATGGTACGGGCGGCGGAAAAGCCGGTGACGGTGAAGCTTCGCGCAGGCTGGGATGCGGAGCACATCAACGCCGTGGAGATTGCAAAAATTGCGGAGGATGCGGGGGCGGCGGCGATTACCGTGCACCCGCGCACGCGCGACCAGCTTTATCTGGGCAAAAGCGATTGGAGCGTGGTTCGCGCGGTGAAGCAAGCCGTGCGGATTCCCGTGATTGGCAATGGGGACGTGGTTTCCGGCGCGGACGTCGTGCGCATGAAGGCGGAGACCGGCTGTGACGCAGTGATGATTGCGCGTGCGGCAGAGGGAAATCCGTGGATTTTTCGCGAGGCGCTGTGCGTGCTGCGGGGCGAGCCGTATGTGCCGCCCGACGTGGAAGCGCGCGTACGCGCGGCGCTTGCACATTTGGACATGCAGTGTCGGTGGCGGGGCGAGCGCTATGCCGTGCCCGAAATGCGCAAGCACGTGGCGTGGTATTTGGCGGGAACGCCGGGCAGCGGCGTGCTGCGGGCAAGGGTCAATCAAATGACGTCGCAGGAAGAGGTGCGCGCGTCGTTGATCGAATATCTGAATTCTTATTTGAACGGGAGACGGTGAACATCATGGAACAATTCGAAAACCTGCCCATCGGGGAACTGATTCGGAAAGAGGGATTTGCCTGTGAATGCGGTCGTCACCACGGCGTGGATCTCAAATATATCAAAATCGAGCGCGGCGCGCTGAACCACGTGCCGGATGCGGTCAGGGCGCTGAACGCAAAGAAGCCATTTATCGTGTGCGACAAGAATACCTACGTCGCCGCGGCGAAGCGCGTGACCGAGATTCTGACGGCGGCGGGTATCGAGTACACGCTGTACGAGGTGCCGGAGATGGGGCGTCCGAAGCTGGAGCCGGATGAGCTGGCGCTGGGTTCCATCACCATGAACTTCGATGCGTCGTGCGATATGATTATGGCGGTTGGCAGCGGCGTGATTAACGATCTGTGCAGGATGTTTGCCTTTGCGTCCGATCGTCCGCAGATGATCGTTGGAACCGCGCCGTCGATGGACGGCTTCGCATCGAATTCGTCCTCCATGGTCATGGACGGCGTGAAGGTGACGCTGTACAGGCGCTGCCCGCAGGCGATTGTGCTGGATACCGAGGTGCTCGCGCAGGCGCCGATGCGCATGC
>CAZMGO010000142.1:0-5848 GCA_964565845.1 uncultured Oscillospiraceae bacterium
TGCCTATTTATGGTACCTTTCCCCTGCGACGATGCGCGCGGCGCGGTAGAGCTGCTCCAGCAGGATTACGCGCATCAGCGGGTGCGGGAAGGTCATTTTTGAGAAGGAAAGACGCAGGTCGGCGCGGGCGACGACCTCGGGCGAAAGGCCGAGGGAGCCGCCGATGACAAACACGGTGCGCCGGCCGTCCTGCGCCCATTTTGCCGTTTCGGCAGCCAGTGCTTCGCTTGAAAGGGACACGCCGTCGATGCACAGCGCCACCACGCGATCCTGCGGGCGGAGGCGGGCGAGCAGCGCGCGGCCCTCTCTTTCCATCACCTGCGCGTTCAGCGCGGGCGACGGCTTGGCGGGCTCCGGCTCGTCCGGAACCTCGATTACCTCATATTTCCCATAGCGGGTCAGGCGCTTCAGGTATTCGGCGCAGCCGTCCTTCTGCCATTTTTCCTTGAGCGCGCCCACGCACGCAATCGCTGCATTCATTGAAAACCTCCGGAGGAAGCTCGGCGTTTATTGCAAAAAGCCGGAAATCTGGAACAGATCAACCACATACCACACGCCCGCGACGATGACGCCGGAAATCTGCACAACCAGCTCACTCATGCCAACCTCACGCTCCGGGCAGGGTTCCACGCCGAACGTCCTTCTGCCGTCGCGCAGGCGCAGCGCACGAAAGCGGCGCATCAGAAGCAGCAGGATGAAGCCGAACAGCAGCGCGCCAATCAGCAGCGGAAGCAGCGCGAGCGCGTTGCCGGTATACACAATCTCCGCCTCGGCGGGATCCGCCATATAGGAAGCTATCAGCAGGATGGAATTGAACACGGTGTGAAACACCACGCCCGTCAGCAGCGAGCCGCTCGATATGACGATGCACGCCAGCAGCACGCCGCAGATGAATTCGCTGGGAACGCCGGTCAGTCTGCCGTGCAGAAGCGTGAACAGCAGCGAAACGGTGGAAATGGCGCGCAGCGAGCCGCGCTCCTCCCACGCGCTGAGCAGCATGCCGCGAAACAGAAGCTCCTCGCACAGGCCGGGCAGCACCGCGGACATGAACACGGAAACGACCAGCGCGCGCAGGCTTTCCGGCGCGGCGAGGCCGGAGGCGGAAATCGTGCCGCCCATGCATTGAAGAAGGATAATCCAAAGCTGCGTCACGCAGTTGGCAAACGGCACGGCGGCAGCCGCCGTCAGCACCGACAGCGCAGCGACGCGTCCCTTTACCGGCCGAATGCGCAGATGCGCGGCAAATCGGGGGTCGCGCCGCGCGTACAGCATTACGGGCAGCGCGATAAAAAGAGCATAGTATAAAAACTGCGCAAGCTGGGACTTTGCGCCGGCGTCCATGCTGCCGAACAGCCGCTCGGCCAGAAACACAAACGGCCACGCGGCATATTCGCTGACCAGCTTGCCCATGCCCGCCATAAAAAACAGAAAGCTCGCCGCGAACACGCTCGGCTTGCGCCCGTTTCCGTTTTCGGAATCGGGCAAGGTATAATCGATGCTCATTGGTGGTTTACGCCCTCCTTATCAGCTCAAGGCCGTCCCGCACGGCGAACAGCCCGCTGGCATGGTCGCGGGAGGCGACGGTCAGCTCCACGTCCGTTCCCACTCTCACGCCGGCCTCCGTCAGCGCCAGACGCACGGTCTCCAGCGCCAGCTCCGGAAAGTTGTTTTCCTTGCTCAGGTGCCCCAGAATCAGGCTGCGCGTGCCGCTTTCCACAAGGCGGCAGGCCGCGCGCCCCGCGTCCTCATTGGACAGATGCCCGCGTGTGCCCAGGATGCGCGTTTTCAGCGCATAGGGATAGCGCCCCGCCTTGAGCATGCCGGGGTCATAGTTGGCCTCCAGCAGCACGAGCTCGCAGCCGCTCACCGCCTTCAGCCAGCCCTCGCGCAGGCAGCCGATGTCGGTCGCCACGGCGGCGCGCAGGTGCCCGCAGGCGAACGCGTAGCCGCAGGGATCGGCGGCATCGTGCGGCAGCGAAAACGGGCTGATGTCCAAATCGCCAATATAGAAATCCTGTCCGGACTCAATCACGCGCATGTTCTTCGCGCTCACCGCGCCCAGCTTTTCCGCCATGGCGCTCCACGTGCCCTCGGTGGCGTAAATGGGAAGGTCGAATTTGCGGGACAGAATGCCCGCCCCGGCCACATGGTCGCTGTGCTCGTGCGTAATCAGAATCGCGTCGAGCGCCGAGGGATCAAGCCCGAGCGTCTTCATTTCGGAAACGACGCGTGCGCAGCTGACGCCCGCGTCCACCAGAATACCCGTCTGCCCGGCGCCGACATACACGGCGTTGCCGCCGGAGCCGGAAAAAAGAGGACTTAATAGAAGCTCCATCGGTATCGTTTCAATCCTTTTGTATGCCCGTCAAATCGAACGGGGGCGTATATTTGCTGTCGGCGGCCTCCAGCTCCTGAACGAAGCCGTCCTCCAGCCCCAAATCCAGCATGTAATCCACCGCTTCGTCGTATTCATCCTGCGTAATCGGGCGGTTGATCTCCGGGAAATCGCAGGCGCGGCCCATGGGAACGTACTGCGCCATCAGGCTGACATACGCGCCGTCAAAGCGCTCGCGAATCACATCCAGCACGCGGCGGGTGTTGTCCAGCTGCCCTGGCAGGATGAGGTGACGAATAATCGTGCCGCGCACAATCGCGCCGTTTTCGTCCAGCTCCACCGGGCCGGTTTGCCGCAGCATCTCGGCAATCGCGGGCACGGCAAATTCGGCATAGTCCGCCGCGCCGCTGTATTTTGCGGCAGACTCGGAAAGCGCGTATTTGAAGTCGGGCAGGTATACGTTCACCTTGCCCTCCAGCCGCCGAATCGATTCGGCGCGCTCATACCCGCTGGAATTCCAGATTACCGGCACGCCGGGCGCGTCCTCCAGCGATTCGAGCACCGCCGGGAGAAAATGCGTGGCGGAGACGAGGTTGATGTTCGCCGCGCCCTGATCGATCAGCTCCTGATAGATTTCCTTCAGCCGCGCGACCGTGACGCGCCTTCCGAAGCCGTCATGGCTGATGCCGTAGTTCTGGCAGAACGCGCACCCAAGCTGACAACCGGAAAAGAACACCGCGCCGCTGCCGCAGCCCGGCACGCTGATGACCGGCTCCTCGTCAAAATGCAGCGCCGCGCGCGCCAGCACCGGCAGCGTGCCCATGCCGCATGCGCCGCCGCCCGCATCCTCCGTTCGTTCCGCGCCGCACATGCGCGGGCAAAGCCTGCAAATCATTTTGCAAAAGCCCTCTTTCCTGCCTGTCTCACCAGTATAATCCTATCCTTTTTTTCGCGGTTTGTCAACACGATTCGTGCTAAGCCTTGCATCGAAAAAACATGCCTTGTCACGCGCGGAAAAACGTGATACACTGATGGAAACAAAACGCCGCATGCGAGGGGAGGCTGCACACATGCTCACGAAAAAGCCCTTGGACACGGAAGCCCTGTATCAAACGATTCTTCAAGCGCCGGAGCGGCTGCCCGTGCGCTTTTCCCTGGACGGACGCGCGCAGACGGGTCTCCCCCCAGAGCTTTTCGCGCGCGCCGACGCGCACGAGACGTGCACGGACGGCATACGCGAGGCGGAGCTTCGCTTTGAACTGCGCGGCCCGCAGCCGTTGACCGTGCGGCTGCTTCTGGAGCATGACGAGACCTTCGGCGCGCTGGCGTGGACGCTGTATTTCGAAAACCACGACGAAACAGAAAGCCCCGTAATCGCGAACGTCGACGCGCTGCACCTGCTTCTTCCGGGCGAAAATCCGGTGCTGAAGGGCATTTTAGGCGACCACGTGAACAGCTATGCGCCCTACGAAAAAAAGCTTTCCGAAGAAGCCGTACGGTTCTTCTGCGATTCCGGGCGACCGACGCACGAATTCTTTCCGTATTTCAATTTAGAGACGGGCGACGGCGGCTGCCTCGCGGCGATCGGCTGGGCGGGCACGTGGGAGGCCTTGTTTGAAGGCGTGCATGGCGGCGCGCGGATGATTGGCCGCGGCACAAACGGGCTGCAAACCTACCTTCTGCCCGGCGAGACCGTGCGGACGCCGCGCATGCTGCTGCTTCCCTACGCGGGACGAAGCGAGGACGACGCCATGAACCTGTGGCGGCGCTATTATGTGGCGCGCGTGCTTCCAAAGGATACGGACGGCGCGCCCCTTTCGCCGTTCAGCACCACCTGCCTGTGCAACGATACCGGGCTTCCGAATTCCGACGGAAGCATTTCGGAGCAGTACTACACATGGAAGCCATCCATGGAGAAGCTCCTCTCCGAGGGCATTCACATGGACTACCGCTGGTTTGACGCCGGCTGGTACATGGACGCGGACGGCGGCACCGTGCCCTCCGACTGGTGGGGCACAATCGGCACGTGGACGCTCGACCCCGTGAAATGGCCGGGCGGCAGCCTCCGCGAATCCACCGACTACGCCCGCGCAAACGGCATGAAAACGCTGATGTGGTTCGAGCCGGAGCGCACCACGCATGTGGACAGCCTGTGCCGATACTGGGGCTATAAAAGGGAATGGGCGCTGGAGGGCGGCGGAAACGACATCGGCCAGCGCGAATGTTTGGAATGGACGCTGGACAAAATTCTTGCCACGCTCGAAAAGGGCGGCGTAGAGCTGTACCGCGAGGACAACAACTTCAACGCCCGTCCCTGCTGGAGGGCGCTGGACGCGCAGATGGGCGAAAACCGGCAGGGCATTACCGAAAGCAAGGCCGTTATGGCGCATTATGAAATGTGGGATCGCATCCTCGCGTTCACGAGGGCGCACGGCGGCGCTTCGTTCGTGGATTCCTGCGCCTCGGGCGGCGGACGAAACGACCTTGAATCCATGCGGCGCGCGATTCCGCTTCTGCGAAGCGATTCCGACCGCACCACCACGGCGCTGCGCCTTTCAATGACCACCGCCTTCAACCGCTGGATTCCGTTCTGCGGCGCCGCCTGCACCGAGCAGAAGGGACAGCTTGACCCGGACGGTCGGCGCGACCCATACATCCTGCGCGCGTCCTACCTGCCCGCACTCAACCTGAACGCGCAGTGGACGCAGGATCCGAACACCGATTTCGATCAAATTCGCTGGGCGCTGAACGAATGGGGCCGCGTGAAGCCGTATCTTCTGAAGGATTTTTATCCGCTTACGCCGTGGCACCCGCTCTCGTTCACCGAGGGCTGGACGGCGTTTGCCTATCATGATCCCGAAACGGACAGAGCCGTGCTTCAGGCGTTCCGCATGGAAAACGCGGCGGACGAAGTTGTGACGCTGCATTTGCCGTTCATCGACCCCGACGCGGAATACGACGTGGAAAACGCCGACAACGGCACCGTGACCCGCCAAAATGGCCGCGCGCTCGTCGAGCTTCCTCTCCGCGCGCCCGAAAAGCGCACTGCGATCCTGTGGTTCCTGTCGAAAGCCTCCGGCTCGCATCCATAATGGATGCATTCTCTGCCGTCGCCCGTCCGCAGGATGGTTCGTTAACCCCCGCATCTTCCCGTAAAGGGTGCGGCGGGCTTCTGCCCCGCGCTTCCTTCGAGAGGGAGTCCGGCGCGCACAAATAACGAACAGATTCCCCGCCGCCACCTGTCCGCGGAGTGGTTCGTTAGCTCCTCGCGCATTCCCGCAAAAGGTTTTACGATTTTTCTTCCCGCCGCGGTATTCCCTCGGCGGAAATTTCTTTGGAAGCTTCCCGAGGTTAAATTTCATGTATACCCTTGCGAAGTCCTGTGAACTGTGTTATACTGGTACGCGTCGAGTAAATGGATGGTTGTTCAAAAGCTTCATATTTCTGTTTCGACCTACTGTGGAGAAGTCGCCTAGCTTGGTCGAGGGCGCACGACTGGAAATCGTGTAGGCG
>CAZMGO010000143.1:0-5839 GCA_964565845.1 uncultured Oscillospiraceae bacterium
CTCCTGACCCCAACACTGCCAGTGTTGTGCGCTACCAACTGCGCTAATGCCCCGCGTCTCATTCACCGCTGAAACGTTTGATAGTATAGCACCGAAACGCGCGGCTGTAAACAGAGTACGTGTAAATCTGTAGAAAATATTTGGCTTTTCGCAGTCTTTTGCTTGCATAGGAAGGATTTCCGCGAGCGAGCGTTGAATATAAGAAATCGCGGAAATACCTCTCAGAAAGGAAGCACCTTATGAAAATCGCGGATGCACATTCCGACACGCTGTATGCGATTGCGTTTGAGGGCGTCGCACCTGCGCAGGCGATGGCTTCACCCCTAAATCTGAAGAGGGGCGGCGTAAGCCTGCAAACCTTTGCATTGTTTACCGGTCGAAGAGGCCCGAGCGGAACGCCCTATAAGGATGCGCTTACAATGATCGAGACGTCCAAAGCGTTTCCGATACCAATGCTTACCGGCGACCTGCCGGAAGCGCTGCCCGATGTGCCAACCGGTATTTTCTCCATTGAGGGCGGCGAGGCGTTGGAGGGAAGGCTCGAACGGCTTGAGGAATTTGACCGCCTAAGCCGGGTGCGCATGATCGCGCTGACGTGGAACCACGAAAACGAAATCGGCTATCCGGCAAAGCTTGGGCCAAACGGCGGTCTGAAGCCGTTCGGCCGAAGACTGCTTGCGGAAATGGATCGTCTGGGCATTTATGCCGATGCATCGCATCTGAATGAGGCCGGCTTCTGGGATATTGTGGAGCACATGACGCTTCCGCCCATCGCCAGTCATTCCTGCTGCCGCGAGCTGTGCGATACGCCGCGAAACCTTTATAAGGCGCAGGCCGAGGTGATTATTCAAAAAAAGGGCTTCATCGGCGTAAACTTTTACCCGCATTTCCTCACGAAGGCGGAAACCGCCACGGTGGAGGATGTGGTTCGCCACATCGATCGCTTCTGCGAGCTGGGCGGCGAGCATATCGTCGGCTTCGGCTCTGACTTTGACGGAATCGAGGTGCAGCCGGATGGGCTTGCGTGTGCCGCAGACTTCCCGCACCTGATTGATGCGCTTTTGAAGCATGGCTATACCGACGCGCAGGTGCGCGGCTTTGCAGGCGAAAATCTTTTTGCCGCGCTCAAACGCGCCGAAAGCGTGCGCCGGGTGTAACGTCGCGCCGCCCATTCGAATACGCTGGCAACAGTTCGAAAAGGGAGGCATGATCTTCATGGCCAATACCACCTGTCCCGCAGGCTCTCTTCGCTACTCCTGGCGTTCGGGCGATACGCTTGTGCGCATCGCGACCGCTTTCGGCACGACCGTGAGCGCAATGCAGGACGTCAACCCCGAGGTCGACTTCACGAAAATCACGGCAGGAACCGACGTATGCATTCCCACGCGGATGCTTACCTGCCCGGATTCGGATTTGTACGCCATTCAAAAGGGTGATACGCTTTCGGGTCTGGCCGCGAAATACGGCGTGACCACCGCTCGAATGCTGGAGCTGAATCCCTATGTGGAGCCGACTCAGCTGGCAATCGGCCAATACATATGCGTGCCCAAGGCGGCTCCGTCCGAGCCCGCCTGTCCGGAGGGGGAGTGCTGCGTGGAGCCTGAGCCTGCGCCGGACTGCAATATGCTGCGCAAGGCACAGAGCGCCTGCTCGGCCACCGACACGGTGCAGTGCGGGCAAACGCTGGCCGACATTCTGACCAAATACGGCATGAGTTTTGCGGAATTCAGCTATTTAAACCCGACGCTTGTGTATTCAGCGCTGCTGCCGGGGCAAAAGTATCAGTATCCGCTGAAGGCCTGCAGCTGCTCCGCAAACGGACGCTACCGAATACAGTCCGGCGACACAATCGCGAAAATCGCTGCGGGACTTGGCATCACGGCCTCGGAGCTGCTTCGCCGCAATCCAAACCTCACGCCGTCCGAATTCGTCGCCGGGACGCAGATCTGCGTGACCTATCCCGAATAAGCAACCTACGGAGGAACCGATGAAACGCCTGATTGCGCTGCTTTTATGTCTGATGCTGCTCTCCGGCTGCGCCTCGCCGACGCAAGAGGAAGCGGAGAAGGAGCTTACGATCTATGCCTCGTTTTACCCGGTGTACGCGCTCACGGCGTCAATCGTTGCCGATGTGCCCGGTATGCAGCTTCATCAGCTGGTACAGCCGCAGGATGGCTGCCTGCGGAATTACACGCTGTCGGACTGGGATCTGTACACCGTCTCCAATGCAGATGCGGTGATCCTGGCCGGCAGCGGCCTTGAATCCTTTGCCGATACGCTTTCCTCGCTGGGCGAAAACGGCCCTGCCGTTGCTTGGGTGATGGGTTCGCTCGTGCTGCGCACGGAGGAATGGGGGAGTGAACACTTCTCCGGTGTCAACCCGTGGCTGTTTCTGTCGGTCGAGGGCGCACGGCAGATTTCGGAGGCCATCGCTGCCAACATGCTTGAGCTGGATCCGGGCTGCGAAAGCCTGTATCTTGCCAATCTCTATGCGGCAGACGAGCGCCTTTCTGCGCTGAAGGACGAAATGACGGATATTCTGGCCGGAGTCAACCTTGAAACCCCCGTAGCCGTTCTGCATGAAGGGCTGTTCTATTTGGCGGATGAATGGTCTTTGAATGTCGCTGCAGGCATTGAGCGCGAAAGCGGAGATACGTTGAGTGAGGAGGCCTTCGAAACGCTCTCACAAAGCGGCGCACGCGTCGTTCTGATTGAAAAGCAGGCGCCCGAATCGCTGGTAAAGCAGCTTGCGTCGGATGGCTTCCGCGTAGCGCTGATCGATACGCTGTCTACCGGCAATGAGTCCATGGGTGCGGATGGCTATTACACCGCCATGAAAATGAACGTCCGCGCGCTGAGAGAAGCGCTTGCGGACGCGGATGGAGAGGAACCATGAAGCATGTTATCATTTATACGGACGGCGCCTGCTCCGGTAATCCCGGCCCGGGTGGGTGGGGCGCCGTGCTTATTTACGGAGAAATACGCCGCGAAATGAGCGGCGCGGAAGCAAGCACCACCAACAACCGCATGGAGCTTACCGCCGCGATTAAGGCGCTTGAGGCACTGAAAACCGCCTGCACGGTCGATCTGTACTCCGACAGTGCCTATCTGATCAATGCCTACAAGCAAAACTGGCTGGCCAACTGGATAAGGCGCGGCTGGCTGAAGGCCGATAAAAAGCCCGTGGAAAATGTGGATCTGTGGAAGCGCCTGCTGGAGCTCAGCACATTGCACACCATTGCGTGGCACAAGGTGAAGGGACATGCCGACAACCCCGAAAACAACCTCTGCGATCGTCTGGCGACGGACGCGGTGAAGCGTCTCAAGCAATCGTAACCCGCCTTCCGGCGATGTGCTTCAGGCTTCGTCATCCTTGGGAGGGTCATTCGGCTTCGCGGTCGGCGGCGCATCCTCACGCAGATGCACTTTTGTGGCGGCGTACCGTCGGTGCTGATCCTGCATAGCGGCGTAATGCCGTTTTGTTGTGTTGATATCCGCGTGGCCCAGTACGTCGGCCACAAGGTAAATGTCGCCCGTCTCATTATAGAGATTCGTGCCGAACGTGGAGCGCAGCTTGTGCGGGCTGATGCGCTTCTTCAGCGGTGCCGCGATCTGCGCATACTTTTTTACCATGTTCTCCATCGCGCGAACGCTCATGCGCGTTTTCTGAAGCGACAGGAACAGCGCGTTTTCATGTCCCGGCAGTGCCTCGATCGTCCTTCTCTCCGCAAGATAGGCCTTCAGCGGAACAACAACCTCGTCCGGAAAGTACAGTATCGTCTGATTTCCGCCCTTTCGGGTAACGAGAAAGCCGCCTACGTCGAAATCCAGATCGTCTATGTCGATGCCTACACATTCGCTCACGCGAATGCCCGTGCCCAAAAACAGCGACAGAATCGCAAGATCGCGCTTTTTTGTGGCATTGTGAAACCGACGTTGCCCCTCTGTGAGCGCATCTCCGGTTTCCACCGCATCAAGCATGCGCGCCACCTCGTCGATCTCAAGCCGCAGAATCGGCTTTTCGTGCCGTTTGGGCGTGTTCACAAGCTCCGTCACATTCTGCTTAATCATCTGATTTCGATACATCCACTTGAAAAAGGAGCGCACGGAGTAAAACTTGCGCATTTTCCCAAGCTCCTGATTGGTGATAATCTTTTCATCTTCATCAAAATATAATGTTAAATAATCTAAATATAACGAAATGTCGCGTGCCGTGATTTTGTTGAATTCAGAAGCATTCCACGAGATCATCGGTCGTACGCCAAACGCGGGATTTTCGCGCTCCAGATAGCGGAAAAACAAGCTAAGATCGCGGGCATAGGCGTAGCGGGTCAGCGGCTGCGTGTCCTGCTGAATGGCGAGGATGAAATCCGAAGCTGCATCCGGCAAAGCAGCTAAAAGCTGCTTCGTGGTTTCCTGAAGTCGCTGCGCAGTTTTCAGGGCATAGGTCATTTTCTGTGGCACAGGAAAAACCTCCGAAAGGATTTCGTGCGGAAGACGTTCACAAACAATTGAACGCAGAGCGCAGTACAGTCACTGGGAAAACGTTCCCGCTGAAGGCTTCGGAAATCGAGCGTTTCACCCCATAAATCGAAGCAGACATCCATTTCTGCGTTTTTGCGGCACAACTATTCGTAAAAGCTGTATTTTCCGCATAGTTGAAGTATATCAGCTTTCTCCCCCTTTGTCAAGTGTATCCGTGAAAATAAGCGTCAAATCTAACAACCGATAGCAAAGCATCCCAGAGTTTTTTTTTGCGTACTCCGGGATGTCTCAGGTGGTTTACTCACTTAAACGGAGAATCGAATTGATTTCCATGAATAGTCGGCGGAACAGAATCCTACACTCCAACGCACCTCCTCAAATCAGATTCGGTCTGATCGAAGCATTGAATACCACACCTCGTCACATATCCCCTGATTGTTCCTCCCGGCTTGACGCCGGATTCCCTCCCGCTTCATTCCGACTTTTTCCATTACCCTGCCGGACTTCGGATTTCTTGAATCGTGACAGGCCGCAATTCGATTCAAGCCCACCTCGTCGAACAGAAAAGCAATTACCGCCTTTAACGCCTCGGGCATGATTCCGTTCCCCCACATGGCTCTGCTCATGCAATATTTCTTCCATAAGCTGTTCTGAGAACCCGACAATCATAGCCCAAACAGCCCGTCCACATATGATTTACGATACTTTTGTCTAAGAATCGTATACGCCTCTCTCATTTGCGAAGGACGTTTATCGGTATCATGTGAATCCGTTGCAATGAAATCAATAATTTCACGTTTGAGCCACAAATTCATATGATGCTCTTTTATAAAGCCCCTGTCTTTTAGAACGGAACCGCAGTTCATTTGATATTGCACTTCATATTCGTCCTTCAGCCTATAGATATTGCTTCTGTGAAACAGGCAATCATATCTTTCCACATGCGCAAGAATGATGCGGTAGCCTGAACGCATCAGCATATCAATAGCGGCCTTTAATTCCCGAAATGCAATATCAGGAACGAACTCCAGCAGCACATTCGAAGAATCCGATAAGGTTGGCAGCCATCCTTCCATCGCAAAACGTTCCATTGCAGGAGTATACAGCACCTCCGCACCAGCATAAAGCTCAATCGCATATCTCTTTTTTCGACAATAAGCGCTCGCTTCCGCCAATCTTCGTCTAATCCGCATAGAATCAAACGGATATACCCCGGGCGTCACATGCGGCGTAGCAAACAAGGAAGAGATGCCGTCCGCATATGCCGCATCCAGCATCGCTTCCATTTCGGTTTTTGACCGTGCCCCGTCATCCATTCCATATAAAAAATGCGAATGGATATCTGTAAATCCTC
>CAZMGO010000144.1:0-5808 GCA_964565845.1 uncultured Oscillospiraceae bacterium
ATGGAGCCGCAGCGCAGGATGAGCATAATGATGATCGTGGGCATGATGGAGGGAATATCGATATGCCGGATGCGCTTCACCTTGGATGCGCCGTCAATCATGGCCGCCTCGTGCAGGCCTGGATCCACGCCGGAAAGAGCCGCCATGTAGATAATCGAGCTCCAGCCCATATCCTGCCATACGCCCGACCACACATACATATGCCGGAAGTATTTGGCCTCGCCCATAAAGTAGGCGCCCTGTCCGCCGAACGCCCGAATCAGGCCGTTGACCCAGCCGGAATTGATGGAGAAAAAGCAGCTGAGCATGCTGACCAGCACCACAACCGAGATGAAGTACGGAAGATAGGTCACCGTCTGCGCCACCCGGCGAAACCTGCGGGAGGGCAGATTGTGCATGACCAGCGCCAGCAGAATCGGAATCGGGAAGCCCACTGCAAGACTGTACAGACTCAATAGAATCGTGTTTTTGATGGTCGTTAGGCCAACGGGCGTTTCGAAGAAATACTGAAACCACTTCCAGCCCACCCATTTGCTGCCCATGATGCCGTCGGCGAACGTAAAATCCTTAAAGGCAATCTGCACGCCGTAGATCGGCACATAGCAGAAGAGAATCAGATACACGGCCGAGGGAATCAGCAAAACATACAGCGCGGCATTGCGCCGCATCATTTTTACGGTTCCCTTCGCCGCTTTTTGCCAGCTGCTCGTTACCAAACGAATCCCTCCTTGATTTCAAAGCGCATTACCAGAACGTGCCGTATCCCTTTTCGAACATTTCCCGGCAGCGCGCATACGCGTCCTCGGGCACGGCGGTCGGCTCGCCGGACTTGACCGGAAGCAGCCTGTCGCCCGCCACCTTCGGATCGGTGCAGGCCGTATCGTGCCGATAGGGCTCACGCTGCTCCGGGATGCGGAAGTCCGGCACCGCAAACGGCTCGCCGCCCGACAGAATCGAGCGGTAGGCAAGGAAGCCGGGCAGCACCATATCCATGGCCTGATACACGTCGATGGCATAGCGCCTGCATTCCTCCCTGCCCCGAATGCTGCCCAAGAAGCACTCCATCATGTAATAAATGCTGTGCCCCAGCTCCTCCGGAAGATCGGTTCGCGCCGTCAGCGGCTTGGCATAGTAGGTCTCGTGCGCGTAATCGCCGTACATGTTTCTGCGTTCAAAGGGATATTCGCGCGCAACGTGAAGCCTTGCAAAATCATACTTGTCCGTTTCCATGCTGCCGTTTTCGCAGAAGATGGAATAGTGCGGCGAATACGGCCGCTTCAGATTGCCGTGCAGGCTCTTGGCCATTCCCCCGCCGGACAGCTGCATCAGCTCGATGGCGGCGCTTCCGGCGCGCGCGCCCATGGAGCGAAGCGTAGGATGCGTGGGAATCTCCATGCCGTTTACGCGGACGGCGCGCTGCCCGGTAACAAACATCAGCGGCCCGATGGCGTGCGTGCAGTAGAAGGTGGAGGGCGCATAGTTGCGCCAGCTCTTGGGGTTGCCGTGCGTCAGGCGCGGCCAGTTATGGGACAGGTCGTTGATGAACACCGCCTCCGCGGCCATCACGCTGCCCATTTCTCCGCTCTCGTACAGGCGGCGCATTTCCAGCACGTGCTCCATAAAGCAGTAGTTCTCGGCGTAATTGTACACAAGACCGCTCTGCTCCACGGCCTCCACAAGCTCCACGGCCTCGCTCAGCGCCTGCATAGGCAGAAGCTCGCTCAGCACGTTTCTGCCTGCCTTCAGACAGCGAATCGCCCACGGCGCATGCTCGGTCGCATAGTTGCACAGCACCACGGCGTCGCTCGGCACATCGAGCAAATGCTCCGGGTCGCTCATGTACACAATTCCGCTTCCCGCGCCGGCCTCCTCCGCGCCCCTGCGGAACCGCTCAACCACCGGCGCATATCCGTCGCAGACGGCGACAACCTCCGCGTCCGGATGATGAAACAGCCCCGCCTTTCGGCAGATTTCCAGCGCGCGCGACGCGCCGAAAAACGCAATGCGAATTTTGCTCACAGCAACTCCTCCTTACCCGCGAATCAGACCGCCGTTGCTCTGCGCCACCCTGCCATACCACCTTGCCGAATCCTTCGGAATGCGCTCCAGCGTCTGAAAATCGGTATAAATCAGGCCGAAGCGGTCGGAATACCCGGTGCGCCACTCAAAGTGATCCAAAAGCGTCCACACAAAGTAGCCGCGCCCGTCCACGCCGTCGGCGATGGCGCGTCCAAAGGCCTGGATGTAGCGCTCCAGCATATCAATGCGATTGGGATCGTGAACCTCGCCGTCAAGGCTTACCCAGTCATGGCACGAAATGCCGTTTTCGGTGATATAAAAGGGCAGCTTATAGCGCTCGTACAGGAATTTGGGCGCCCAGTACAGCACCTCCGGCGTGATGGGCCAATTGCAGGCCGAGCGCGCGTGCCCCCACGGGCGATCCAGATCGACCCATCCGCCCCTGCCGTCCGATTTGACCGGGCGGCCGTTATAAATATTCTGCGCATAGAAGTCCAGCGGCTGGCACATGGTCTTCAGATCCTCCGGCTTGACGGCCGGCATATCCGCCCTCATGGCCTCCGCCGCCTCGGCGGGATATTCGCCCAGCATGACCGGGTCGCTCCACCAGCTTACGCTCCAGAACGGAGCCGCCGGGTCGACATGGAAATACGCCCTGCGGGCGGCCTCGATATCCTCGGGCGAGGCGGATGCGGGAATCGTGCCGCTGCAAGTGGGCGCATAGCCGACCTGCGTATTGGGCGAGGCGGCGCGAATGACCTGCACGCCAAGGCCGTGCGCCAGCATAACGTAATGCGCCATGGTCAATAGCTCCCTGCGCGAGCGCTTAAGCCCGGGCGCATCGATTCCGCCGTCGTAGCCGCTGCCGATAAAGCACTGCGGCTCGTTGAACGTCATAACATGCTTCACGCGGTCGCCGAGCCTTCGCATCACGATGTCCGCATAGTCGGCATACCACATGGGGCTTTCGGGATTCAGCCAGCCGCCGCGATACTCCAGCGCCGTGGGATAATCCCAGTGGAACAGCGTCATATACGGCTCAATGCCCTTTTCCAGCATAGTGTCGAGCAGCCGGCTGTAAAAATCCAGCCCGGCTTCATTGATTCTTCCGGTGCCCTCGGGCAGGATGCGGGACCACGAAACCGAAAAGCGCAGCGCGGGAATGCCAATCTCCTTCATCAGTTCCAGATCCTGCGGATAGCGATGATAGAAATCGCAGGCCACATCCGCATGATGCGCGCCATAGATTTTGCCGGGCACGCGGGTAAAATCGTCCCATACGCTTGGGCCGCGTCCGTCCTCCTTCACGGCGCCCTCCCACTGAAAGGATGCCGTCGCGGCGCCCCAAGCGAATTTTTCCGGAAACCTCATGGCGATTCCTCCTTGCCGTTCTTTACAGGCACACGGTCTCCCAGCCGAAGACCTCGGCCGTCTTCAACAGCTGCGGCTTTACGTTCCCGCTGATAATCAGGCTATGATGCGAGCACAGCGCGTCCATTACGGCATGACCGTCTCTGTAGCGAATGAGCGCGCCGTTTCGGCAGTCCGAGCCGGGATACTGCACATAGCCCTCCAAATTCGCCTCAATGATGCTCAGCTTTTTAAAGCCGGGATAAATCTTCGCAAGCGTGACCTTGCCCTCGGGAAGGCGCGCGTCAATCGCGATGGCATCGTCGCCAACAATCTCCAGCACCTTGGGACGCACCGTCCACTCCGTGCAGAAGCAGCGAGGCGCAAAGCCGAAGTATCCGCAGTGCACACCCAGCGCGCAGTTATCAGAATCTGGAATATCCGGGAAGCGGTCGATCTTTTCATGTGCCAGCGCCGCCATGCCCACCAAGAACGGATATAGATTGGTCATCATGACAGGTTTACCGACGGAGCGGTACAGAATATAGGCAGACAGCATGGAAAGCGCATCGCCCTCGCAGGCCCAAATGATGTCGTCCAGCTCAAACAGCATGTTCCACGCAAGGCACGGAGTGGTATCGCAATGGAACGACTCGTTCAGGCAGTTGGAGCCGACCGCCTCGACGCCGCCAATCTCATTTATCACGTTCTTCACGGCCACATACAGCTTGGCCGCCTTCCGCAGGCACGCAGGCGACACGCCCTCGCTGTGCGGCTGAAAGCGCTCCAACACCGCCTGCGCCTCGTCATCCGGCACGGCGCGCGCCTGTCCGCACAATTCCCTCCAGCTGCGGTAGATGATTTGGCAGCCGAACCTCTCCTCCATGGTCTGCGTGCTCTGCTTTTCCCACCAGTAGAATTTTTTGAAGATGTTGGCCTGCATGCCCTCGCCGGGTGAATCCTGAAACATCAGGAATTTTGCGCCCGACAGGCTGCGGCGCACGGCAAGCGCGCGCAGGATGGTTTTGCCCAGCTCCACGCTGTAGGGAGAAAAGACGGTCAGGCCAAGATCCCTCATATAGGTAATAATCTCCCAGTCCCACATTTCAACCGTGCCGAAGCGGGAGGTGATTACCAGCATGGGATATTTCCGATACGCCCTCAGCTCGTCATCGTGACGGAAGGCCGCAAAGATCATCTGGGGAAACAGGATGGCAGCCGCCCTTTCGTCAATCGGCGCGCCCACGGGCACGGCGGGCAGAAGCTCCGCCGCATCGCCGTACAGCTCCTCGATTTTGCGTATCTGCTGCGTATATTCCTGCTTTTCGCGTTCGTTGATTTCCTCAAAATAGACCGGAGCCAGACAGACCTTCTTCATACTCGTCATCCTCCTCAATCGAAGCAGATCACATGCTTCAGGCCCTCCGCGCGCGCCGCCTGATCAAATGCATCCAAAATTCCATCAAAGGAATGCGTGTGCGTGATCAGCCCCTTTGCATTCAGCCGTCCCTGCCGAATCAGCGCAAGCACGCGCGCATACTGCTCCAGACTGGAGCGGGTAGAGCCCGTCAGAGTCAGCTCGCGGTAGTGCACAAGGTTGGTATCGATGGCAACGGGCTGCTTTCCTGCGGGAATTCCGCCAAAGAAGCTTACTCTGCCATGAATGTTCATCAGCGTTACCGCCTGCGCCTGTGCCTGCGGCGAGGGGCATGCCACCACCGCGATGTCCGCCCCGAGCCCGCCGGTCGCCTCCCATACCGTTTTTTCCATGTCGCGGCTCAGGCACGTGACGATGCCGGGGACGAGCTCGCCCGCGGCCTTCAGCCTGTCGGCCTCCAGATCCGCCATGATCACGTTCACGCCGTGCAGCCCCAGCAGCATGGCATGACCGATGCCGATGGGGCCTGCGCCAATCACCAGCGCGGTTTCGCCGGGCTTAGGCGTCAGCTTTTCGCAGCCGTTGAAAATGCAGGACAGCGGCTCCGCCACCGCACTCTCGGCAAAGGAAAGCTCCTCGGGAAGAACGATCAGGTTCCCGGCGGCAACGGAGCTTGCCGGCACGCGAACATACTCGGCAAAGGCGCCGTCAAAGGTAACGCCGAAGGCCTCGTAATCCCTGCACAAATGCCGGTAGCCCCGCAGGCAGCAGGCACATACGCCGCAGCCCGTGTTGGGCTGCACGGCAGCGCGCATGCCCGCTTCATAACGGCGCACACCCTCGCCCACGCTTTCGATTATGCCCGCGAACTCATGTCCCAGCGTAAGGGGATGCCGCTCGGAGGCCGCCTTGGTGCCGTTTTTCCACATGCGCACGTCGGTTCCGCAAATGGAGGCGGCCTTTACGCGAATGACAACCTCTCCGGCGCCGGGTACGGGCATTTCCTGAGAGACAAGCCGAAGATCGTTTGCGCCATACAATTTGAGTGCTTTCATCGCTTC
>CAZMGO010000145.1:0-1944 GCA_964565845.1 uncultured Oscillospiraceae bacterium
TGCGCCCTCCACAGCGCAAGCATTTCCTCGCCCGTCGCCCTTCGAATTGTCATTTACTGTCCTCCCTCCGAGCTTTTGACTGATACCGCGTGCTGGAAACATTATCGATGGTGATAAACGCCTTCGGGTCCTCCCGGTTGATAATTTCGCCGCCGCGGTCAAAATCAGCCCTTCCTTGCCAATTTCCAGAGCTTTTCGCCCGTTTATCGTCTCTGCTCCTTCCAATGAAGCGCCGCGCTCACCGCACGGTGAAGCTCGTCCATTCGATGTGGTTGTACTCCATCACATCGTCCGCCCTCTTCATTCCAAGTCTCTCATAAAACGGAACCGCCCGGCGGTTCGCGATCAGATACACGGCAATGTCCTTTTCGCCGCCCGCAAGCGCGTGCGCCCTTTTCATCAGCGCGCGGCCGATTCCCTGACGCGCATACGCCCTGTCCACGCCCAAATCGGTCACATACAGCCAATAGGCATAGTCCGTCAGCCCAAAGAGCGCGCCAATGAGCTGTCCCTCGCCGTTTCGCGCCGTCAGGCTGATGGAGGTCGTCTTGACCAGCCGTTCAATCCGCGCCTCAAACCGCTCCTGCGGATATTGCGAGCCTAAATCCGTCCGCTTCAGAAAATCAATATACTCCGCCGCGGAAACCCGCTCCTCCCGAATCATAACATCCTCGCGCATGCGCCCTTCCTCCTGCACCCTGTTTTTCGCTCCCATCTTACCACATTCCGCCTAAAACCGCAACCGTTCCATTCACCCGCAAGGCATGAAAAACCGACCCGCCAAGTTACCGGTCAGGTCGGTTGAGGGGGTGCGGGGGAGCGACGCTCCCCCGCCTTCCCCGCAAGAGGCGGTGCTTACAGGCCGATGGATTTCAGATAGTCGATGGACATTTTGCAGGCATCCAGCGGCGGGCGACCGACGGAGAGATCCTGCTCCACGATGAACCATTCCGCGCCGGAGGCAAGGCCGGCCTCGACGATTTCGGGAACGTTCTGGCAGCCGTGACCGACGGGACGGAACTCGAAGGCGATTTCGTCGGGCTTGGCGGAATCATCCTCCATGCCGATCAGCGCATAAGGAGTTTTTCCGCCCTTCACGCCCACGTAGTCCTTCAGGTGCACGACGGGGCAGCGTCCGGCGTACTTTTTCACGTACTCGGCGGGGTTCTCGCCGGCGTACTTCACCCAGCAGGTATCGATTTCGGTCTTCAGCGTGCACGCGTCCACGGCCTCATAGAGGAAGTCCAGCCCGTACATGCCGGAAATTTTGACGAACTCGAAATCATGGTTGTGGTACAGAAGCTGAATGCCAGCCTCGCGGCACAGGCGGCCGAATTTATAGATGCTGCGGATGGTCTCGGCGAAGCGGGGGCCGCCGGGACGGCACTCGTCGTCGGTATAGGGCACGGCGATATATTTGCAGCCGATGGCCTTATAGTCGGAAATCACCTTAAACATATCCTTCTCGATTTCCGCCAGCGGCACGTGCGCGGAGATGGCCACAAGGCCGCTTTCCTCAAGCGCGCGCTTCACCTCGTCCACCGTGTAGTGATAGAATCCGGCGAATTCCACGCCGTCGTAGCCCATTTCCGCAATCCGTTTCAGCGTGCCGAAAAGATCCTTTTCCGCTTCCTCGCGCGCGGAATACACCTGATAACCGATCAATGCCTTTTTCATTTGTCTGCCTTCTCCGTTTTCTTTATACTTTTTGCCGGTCGTTTCCGCGTCGTCCTTATTCCTTCGCGGCAGGCTCGGCGGCCTTTTTTCGCGGTGCGCGCGTCTTCTTCTCCTTCGCGGAAGGCTCGGCGGCGCCTTCCGCTTCGGCGGCCTTCTTGCGCGGCGCGCGCGTCTTCTTCTCCTTCGCGGCAGGCTCGGCGGCGTTCTCCGCGTCGGCGGCCTTCTTGCGCGGCGCGCGCGTCTTCTTCTCCTTCGCGGCAGGCTCGG
>CAZMGO010000145.1:2044-2206 GCA_964565845.1 uncultured Oscillospiraceae bacterium
CGGCGCTTTCCGCGCCGGCGGCCTTTTTGCGCGGCGCGCGCGGCTTCTTCGGCTTCTCGGCGGGCGGCTCGGAAATCACGGTTTCCGGCTCTGCCGCCCTTTCCGGCGCGGGCGTCTTCGTGCCGGTCAGGCTTTCATACAGCGCCAGATACTTCCTCGCGG
>CAZMGO010000145.1:2306-5755 GCA_964565845.1 uncultured Oscillospiraceae bacterium
GCGGGCGTCTTCGTGCCGGTCAGGCTTTCATACAGCGCCAGATACTTCCTCGCGGACTGATCCCAGCCGTATTCGCCCTGCATGGCGCGCGCAGCCAGCGTTTTGAAGACCTCCGGCTGACCATAGTAGATGCTCGCGGCGCGCTCCACCACGTGCAGCATGTCGTGCGCGTTGTAGTTAAAGAAGGTGAAGCCGTTGCCCTCGCCGGTATATTCGTTGTAGGACAGAACGGTATCGCGCAGGCCGCCGGTTTCGCGGGTGATGGGCAGCGTGCCGTACCGGAGCGAAATCAGCTGCGAAAGGCCGCACGGCTCAAACATCGAGGGCATAAGGAACAAATCCGCGCCCGCGTAGATATGGTGCGCCAGCCGATGGTTCATCTGGAAGCTGGCGGCCAGCCGTCCGCCGTATTTCCACTGTGCCCAGCCGAACAGGTCGGTATAGCGGCTTTCGCCCATGCCCAGCACCACCAGCTGACAGCCGGTGTTCATGATGCCGTCCAGCACGCGATCCACGAGGTCAAGCCCCTTCTGCGCCGAAAGGCGGCTCACCATGCCGATCAGCGGCACGTTTTCATCCACGTTCAGCCCCAGCTCGCGCTGAAGCGCGCGCTTGTTTTCCTTCTTTTTCTCAATCGTGTCCGCGTCGTAGCGCGCCTCAATCAGCGGATCAGCGGCGGGATTGTATTCGTCGGTGTCGATGCCGTTCAGGATGCCGCTCAGCGCGTCCTTGCGGGCGCGCAGCAGGCCGTCCAGCCGTTCGCCGTAATAGGGCGTGAGAATTTCCTCGGCGTAGGTGGGGGAGACGGTGGTAATGCGGTCGGCAAACACCAGTCCGCCCTTGATAAACGAGCACTGCCCGTAGAATTCCAGATTGTCCGACGTATACGCCCAGTCGCCGAGCGAAAGCAGCTCCTCCGTGCGCGCGATGGGATACAGCCCCTGAAACTGCAGATTGTGAATGGTGAACACGGTTTTAATGCCCTGATACAGCGGCAGCGGGGCATACTGCGCCTTCAGAAGCACGGGAATCAGGCCCGCCTGCCAATCGTGGCAGTGCAGCACGTCGGGCACAAAATCAATCTTGGGAATCGACTCCAGCACGGCCTTGCAGAAGAAGGCAAACCGCTCGCCCTCATCCTCGCCGCTGCCATAGATATAGTCGCGCCCGAAATACTGCTCGTTGTCCACGAAGTAATAGGTCACGCCGTCGCGCTCCAGCTTTTCAAGACCCACATACTGCCTGCGCCAGCCAAGGTTGATGTAGAAATACAGCACGTGCTCCATCCGCTCGCGCACGCTCTCATCGATGGAACGGTACAGCGGCAGAATCACGCGCACGTCCGCGCCCTCGCGCGCAAGCGCCTTCGGAAGCGCGCCCATCACGTCCGCCAGCCCGCCGGTCTTTACAAACGGCACGCATTCGGATGCGGCAAACAGAATTTTCATGCGGATTTCCTCCTTTTACAGCGTCACGTTCTTGCCCACGACGATGGGATACTGCTTCTCGCCGATCAGGCGCTTGCCGCTGAGCATGGTAACGTTTTTGTCCAGAATGGTGTTTTCAAGCTCCACCTTTTCGCCGATGTCGCAGTCCTGCATCAGGATGGAGCCCTTAATGTGCGCGCCCTTCGCCACGCGAACGCCGCGGAACAGCACGCAGTTTTCCACCGTGCCTTCAATCACGCAGCCGTCCGCCACGATGGAGTTTATCACCCTCGCGCTGGGCAGATACCTTGCGGGCGCCTCGTCGCGCGTTTTGGTGTACACGGGGTTCGCGCCGAGCAGCTCGCGCCGCACGGCTGGATCCAGCAAATCCATATTCATGCGGTAAAACGCCTTGATGGTGGAAATCTGCCGGCAGTAGCCGGTAAACTCATAGCCCTTCACGCGCATCATGCCGCCGTGCACATAGCCCTGAAGAATGTCGCGCATCAGGTCATGCTGCCCGTGTGAAAGCGCCTGATCCGCCAGATGCATAAGCAGCGTGCGCTTGATAATCACCACGTCCGTGAACATGTTGGGGTAGCTCACGGCGTTGGGATTGATTTCCATGTCGTTCACCCAGCCGTCCGCGTCCATGCCAAGGAACGTGCGCGCGGTCGAGGCGGAGGAGGAATGCTCAAACGCCAGCGGGTCATAGCGCGTGTACATCACGGTCACGTCCGCGCCGGATTCCTCGTGCTTTTGAATCATGTCATCAAACCGGGCGTTGAAAATCGTGTTTCCGCCGCACAGAAGCACCAGCTCCTGCTTGGAGCGGCGCAGATAGTCCACATTGGCGCGCAGCGCGTCCAGAACGCCCGCGTAGGCGCTCTTCGCGTCGCCGCCGAACACGGGAAGCATAAACAGACCGTTGTTGCGCGTGTGCAGATCCCACGATTTGCCGGTCTTTAAGTGATCCATCAGCGAATGGTAATTGCCCTGCATCAGAACGCCCACGTTGCGAATGCCGCTGTTTACCATGCTGGAGATTAGAAAGTCCACCAGCCGATACCGCGCCGCCACCGGAAGCGCCGCCACCGAGCGCCGGCTCGTCAGCTCGCGCAGGCTCAGCTCCTCGCGCGAAGTGTAAATGATGCCCATTACGTCCTTCATATTAAGCATCCCCCTTCAGCGTATCGTCCGACACCTGCTCGCCGGGCTTGACCGCATAGCCCTCCGGCAGCGTCGTCTGCTGCCCAATCAGCGCAATGCCTCCCTCGCTCGCGCCCACGACGCAGCCCGCGCTCACCGTGGACTGCTCCGCCACGATGGCGCGCCGCACCACCGCGCCCGCCGCCACGCGGCAGCCGGGCATGATTACGCTGTCCTCCACAAGCGCGCCCTTTTCAATCACCACGCCCGCGAACAGCACGCTGCCGCGCACGTCGCCGTATACCTCGCAGCCCTCGGTAATCAGGCAGTTTTCCACCTTGGCCTCCGCGCCGACGTACTGCGGCGGCATCACGGGCGTGCGCGCGTAAATCGGCCACCTTTGGTCGTTCAGGTTGAACTCCGGCGGCTGCTTCAGAAGGTCCATGTGCGCCTCCCACAGGCTCGCGATCGTGCCCACGTCCTTCCAGTAATCCTCAAAGGCATAGGCGAACAGCCTGCGGCCCTCCTTCAGCATGGTCGGTATGATGTTCTTGCCGAAATCGTTTTTGCTCTCCGGGTTGGCGTTGTCCTCGGTGAGATACTTCTTCAGCATCGACCACGTGAATATGTACACGCCCATGGACGCAAGGTTGCTCTTCGGCTCCTTCGGCTTTTCCTCAAATTCGAGAATGCGGCCATCCGCGTCGGTGTTCATGATGCCGAACGACGGCGCGTCCTTCCACGGCACCGGGCGCACGGCAATGGTGATGTCCGCGCTCGCGCGAATGTGCGCATCCAGCATCCGGCTGTAGTCCATCTTGTAAATGTGGTCGCCGGAAAGGATGAGCACGTATTCCGGGTCATACTGCTCAA
>CAZMGO010000146.1:0-5741 GCA_964565845.1 uncultured Oscillospiraceae bacterium
CACGCCGCCCTCCAGCACGTAGGGCAGCTCCATGATGACGGATTCAATCTCGAACGGCCCGATGCGGTAGCCGGACGACTTGATCAAATCGTCCACCCTGCCCACGTACCAGTAATAGCCGTCCTCGTCGCGCCACGCCGTGTCGCCGGTATGGTACAGCCCCGCCGGGAAATCGATATACGGCTTGCCGGTTTCATTGTTATAGTAGCCCAGCGTGAGGCCGTTGGGCTTGCCGTCCCGCAGGCGAACGACGATTTCGCCGGTCTCTCCGATGCCCACGCTTTTGCCGTCGTGATCCACGATGTCCACGTCGAAGCCTGGCACCGGTCTGCCCATCGAGCCGACCTTGGGACGCATGCCCGCAAGATTGGCAACGATCAGCGCCGTCTCGGTCTGTCCGAAGCCCTCCATCAGGCTGATGCCGGTTGCCTTGCGGAACTGGTAGAATACCTCCGGGTTCAGCGCCTCGCCCGCAATCGTCGCGTGCTCGATCGAGGAAAGATCGTACTTCGACAAATCCTCCTTAATCATGAAACGATACATCGTCGGCGGCGCGCAGAACGTAGTGATGTTGTATTTCTTAAACAGCGGCAGGATGTCGGCGGCGCTGAAGCGGTCGAAGTCGTACACAAACGTGGCTGCCTCGCACATCCACTGCCCGTACAGCTTGCCCCAAAGCGCCTTGCCCCAGCCGGTGTCGGAGATCGTGAGGTGCAGACCGTTCGGGTTCACGCAGTGCCAGTATTTCGCCGTCACAAAGTGTCCCAGCGGATATTTGAAGGAATGCGTGGCAATCTTGGGGTAGCCGGTGGTGCCGCTGGTAAACAGCATCAGCATCGGATCGTCGCCGCCGGGCGCGTCCTCCGTGCGCGGGAAGGAGCTGGAGAACATGCGGTATTCCTCGTCAAAGCTGCGCCAGCCCTCGCGGTGACCGTCCACCATGATGCGGTGCTCCACGGTGGGGCTGTCCTTCATGGCCAAATCAATCTGCGCGGCAACCTCTCCCACGCCGGTCGCAATGACGCACTTCACGCCCGCCGCGTTGAAGCGATAGGTCAGGTCGTGCTCCACCAGCTGATTCGTGGCGGGAATCGGAATCGCGCCCAGCTTGTGAAGACCCAATATGCAGAACCAGAACTGATAATGCCTGCGCAGAATCAGCATCACGCGGTCGCCCTTTTTGATTCCCAGCGACTTGAAGTAATTGGCGGCACGACCGGAATCGCGCGAAATCTGCCGGAAGGTAAACCGCCGTTCGTTTCCAAAACGATCCAAATGCAGCATGGCCAGCTTGTCCGGCTTCTGCTTAGCCATCTCGTCCACGATGTCAAAGGCGAAATTGAAGTGCTCGGTATTGTGGAACGAAAGCGACGTGACCAGACCCTTGTCGTCCTCCTGCGGCGTCACGAAGTTTTCGTAGATCAGCTTTTCGGTCTGCTTGGCGGCGACGATGGTATCGCGCACCTCCAGCTCCTCGGTTTCGTCGCCCGGAAGCACAACCGCGCAGAACAGGCAGTCCGCGCCGTCCACGGCAATCATGCCGTGCGGCTTGGAGGAGTCGTAGTAGATGCTGTCACCCTCGTGCAGCACCTCGATATGCTCGCCTACCTGCACCTTCAGAGAACCCGAAAGAATCAGGTCGAATTCCTGCCCGCTATGGCGCGTAAGGTGAATCGGCCGCGACTGCTGCTCCGGCACGTACTCGTAGCGCACAAAATACGGCTCGGCAATCTTTCTCTTAAACAGCGGCGCGAGCGAACGAATCTCAAGCCCCGCCTCCTTGGCGGTAATCTCGCCCATTCCCTTGCGTGTGACGGTGTAGCCGGTCAGACGGGCGGACTTGCCCTCCATCAGGTCGGTAATTTCCACGCCCAGCTCGAGGGCGCATTTATGGATAAACGTAAACGGAAAATCCGTCCGGCCATCCTCATACAGGCGGTACATTTCCGGCGACACCTCTGTGCGCTGCGCCATTTCCTCCTGCGTATACCCGGCAATTTCTCTCAGCTCGCGAATTCGCGCCGCCACCTCGTAGATTTTGCTGCTGGTAGAACCGAACGACTGCATGACACGCATCCTCCTTTCGCATAAAAAACGCCTCAAGGAATTTCTTCCTTGAGGCGGGATAAACCCGTGGTACCACTCAAATTGCGCCTTCGCGCCGCTCTGCGGGCTCCATCAAGCCCTGCGCCCGTAACGCTGCGCCTGCGGGAAGCGGCTACTGAAGCTTCACCCTTCCAGCTCGGGAGTGATGGGCTCTCGGACGCACGCTCGCACCGGCTTTCACCAACCGCCGGTTCTCTGTGGGAAGCACGCGACCAACCGTCTCCGTCATCGCTGTTATGCGGTGAATGATAGCACGTTCCCCGCCGCCTGTCAACACCGAAACCGCAAATGCCCGAAGAATTAACGCAGTGCAGTTTCTTTACCTGCTTTTCGCGGTTTTCTGCGAAGAATGCACCGCAATCTACCTTGCAATTCATTCGACGGATGCTATAATTGATAAGGGGTTTCGTAAAACTGCGGAAACGGAGGCGCATCGTTGTGGCTTCCCTGCAAAGCGAGCTTCTCCGTCTGGGCATTCATTGCCGCGCGCCCGAAATGATCCGAAGTCAGAACGGCGTTACCGTTGCGCGCGTTTCGGACGGCGGCGAATCCTATATCGTGAAATTCCTCGAACGGCCCGAGTTCCGCCGTGAAATCGACGCCTACCGCCTGCTGCATTCGCTCGGCGTACCGACCATTCGCCTGTTCGCGCACACGGATTCCGCACTGCTTTTGGAGGATCTTGCGGCAAGTCCCCGCTGGCGGCTGGCAAAGACCGAGGACATGGCCGACTGCGAAATCGCCGAGCGGCTGGCCGAATGGTATGCATGCCTGCACACGCGCGGCCGCGAATATGTGCAGGCGCATGGCGACGGGATGTACGACGAAACGGACGCCCTCACGCGGGAGAGTCTCGCTCTCGCGCGGGAAAGAACCGGCACGGAGGCGCTTCCCATATGGGATACGCTGGAGCGCCGATTTGACGACCTTCGCGCCCGGCTCGACCGCACGGAGCGAACGCTGACCTACAACGACTTTTACTACACCAACATGGCCGTCGCCGGAGACCGAAGCGCCGCCTGCATGTTCGACTACAACCTGCTTGGCAAGGGCTTTGTGAGCGCCGATCTTTCAAACGTCACCTCCTCCCTCTCGAAGGAGGCGGGCGAGGCCTTCCTGCGCGCTTACGCTCCGTCCATCGATCCGGCAGAGCTGGCGCTGAACGACGTAATGAGCGTGCTCGTCGGCCTGATTTTTGCCTGCCGGCGCGAGCACTTCCCCGATTGGGGAAACGATTGTCTCTCCGCGCTGAAAAACGGGCTTGATGAAAAAATCGCTCGTCTCTTCGGCCGCACGTAACGAACCGGGAGGTATTTTCATGTATACCATCTTCGATGCACATGCGCACATCTATCCCGAAAAAATCGCCGTCAAGGCGTCGCACGCCATCGGTGATTTCTATGATATTCCCATGAAATACGACGGTACCGTCGAACGGCTGCTCGCGCTGTGCGACGAATTTGGCGTGCAGAAGGCGCTCGTTCACTCGGTCGCCACGGTTGAGCATCAGGTTGCGCGCATCAACGACTTTATCATCAGCGAATGCCGCGCGCATCCGGAGCGCTTTATCGGCTTCGCCACGCTGCACCCGGACTTTAAAAAACCGTTTGACGAACTGAGCCGCGTGAAGGCAGAGGGACTGCGCGGCGTGAAGCTGCATCCCGATTTTCAAAGGTTCGAAATCAGCGCTCCCTGCATGGACGAGGCCTACGAGGCCATGGCGCAGCTAAGCCTGCCGGTTCTGTTTCATACCGGCGATCGGCGCTATCGCTTCTCCTCCCCGTCGCACATCCCGGTTATTCGCCGCAGGCATCCGAAGCTCAAAATCATCTGCGCGCATTTCGGCGGCTACACCGAATGGGACGAGGCCGAGGAATGCCTGAAGGGCGAGGACGTTTGGGTGGATTCCTCCAGCTCGTTCTTCGTGCTGAACCCGGAGCGCGTACGCCGGCTGATTCAGCACTATGGCGAGGAGCGCGTGCTGTTCGGCAGCGACTACCCGATGTGGAACGTCGGCGACGAAATTCAGAACATCCTGTCCCTGAACCTGCCCGCGCGCGTAAACGAGCAGATTTTCTCCGAAAATCTTTCAAGGCTTCTGGGGCTGTAACGCGATACCTGCCCCGAAAACGGGCATCATTATAAGCATGGAGGTTTGATCTATGAGACTGAAGGACAAGGTTGCCATCATCACCGGCGGAAGCCGCGGCATCGGCTATGCCACGGTCGAAAAGTTTCTAAGCGAGGGCGCGAAGGTCATTCTGACGGCCAGCTCTCCCGCCACCGCTGCCAAGGCCGTGGCAAAGCTCAAGGAGCAGCATCCCGACGCACCCGTCGAGGGCATCTGCCCCAACCTCGCCAGTCTGGAGGCCGTGCAGGCAGCCTTTGACGACATCATCACCCGCTACGGCCGCATCGACATTCTGATCAACAACGCCGGCGTTTCCGAGAGCACGCCGCTCACGCAGTACACGGAGGAAACCTACGACAAGGTGATGGATCTGAACGTGAAGGGCGTGTTCACCGCCACGCGCGCGGTCGTCGACTGCATGATTCGGCAGGGAGGCGGCGTTATCCTGAATACCTCCTCCATGGTCAGCATCTCCGGTCAGCCCGCCGGCTTCGCGTATCCCGCCTCCAAGTTCGCGGTCAACGGCATGACGATTTCGCTGGCGCGCGAGCTCGGCCCCAAGGGCATCCGCGTCAACGCCGTCGCCCCCGGCATCACGGAAACGGACATGATGAAGGCCGTTCCGCAGAGCGTCATCGAGCCCATGGTCGCCCGCATCCCGCTGCGCCGCATGGGTCAGCCTGAGGACGTCGCCAACGCCTTCGCGTTCCTCGCCTCCGACGAAGCATCCTACATCACCGGTGTCATCCTGAGCGTGGACGGCATGGCAAGAAGCTGATTTTCGCTTCTGCCGCACAAAAAGGGAAACGGTCATCAAGCCGCTTCCCTTTTTGTGTGGCGCTACGCGCGCCGCCCGCGCAGGTTGGCCAGCACAACCCCGGTCACCGCGCCCACCAGCGCACCGGCGGCAATTTCCATTGCCAGCACCCTTGCCGTTGGCTCGGAGCCGTCGATCAGGCTGTAAAAGCCATAGCCCAGCAGCATATACAGCATGCCCACCAGCGCGCCCGTGAGAAGCCCCTTCTCCCCGCCGATGCCTACCGCGAGCAGCGTGCCTGCCAGAATGCTCACGAGCTTCACAGCCTGATTGATCGCCGTCAAATGCGTCGTGCGCAGCCCCGCATAGATCACAAGCAGCGTGATGCCCGCCATCAGCAAAAGCGTAATGGCTCCCGCAGCCAGCGTCCCGCGCAGCACGCGGAAGACGCGCTCCATTCTATCCTCGCGCATGATACCGCCTCCAAAACCCATTTTTTCTGGAAACAGCATATGCGCCTGTCCTCCGTCAGATGAACGGACGGCGGTCGAGCACGATTTTCAGCGGCACGGTGGAAAGATACTCGCCGGGCAGCGCCGTCTGAAGCTCCGAAAGCGCGCACATCGCGCCGAACAGCATGTGCAGATCGTCAAAGGATTTGTCCGTTTTCGGATCGGCATTCAGAAGGTAGTCAATATAGCCCTTTGCAAAGCGCGAAAGCCGGTCGCGAACCTCCTCGCGGCGATG
>CAZMGO010000147.1:0-5731 GCA_964565845.1 uncultured Oscillospiraceae bacterium
CGCGAAATATGACACGAATCTGGTGCTGGCGGTTGTCAGTCTGTATGCGTCGCTGGGCATTCTGGGTCTGTTCTTAGGCGATGTGCTGATGATGATACTGGATCCGCGAATCCGCCTGACCGAAAAAGGAGGCGCGAGATAATGGCGAAGCATAAGGAATTGGACATCAATACCATTAAAAGCGAGGTCGAGGCTCAGAGTGAGCTTCCCATCCAGAACGGTGAGGAGATGGAGGGCTTCGGGCCGGACGAAAACACCAAAAGCGTAAAGCTGGACGCTGATTTGAGCGCGGTGGAAACGAATCTGGAAAAGCGGTACAACAAGGGCAGCGTTCATTCCCGTTCCAGAAGCCGCATGCCGGAAAAGCAGCTGTTTCAGTTTGCGGAGTATCATTCGCAGGAGGCCGAGCGAATCGGCTATTCCAACTATTCCTATTGGAAGAGCGTTTGGCGCAACTTCATTAAGAAGAAGACCGCTGTGTGCATGGCCATCGTGTTCATTCTGCTGATTGTATTCACGTTTATCGCGCCTACGTTCAGCAAGTATGACGCGGCGACGGTGCGCGTGGATTACGCGGATATGTCGAAGATGTTCACCTCGCCCAATTCGGAGTATTGGTTTGGAACGGACTCCATTGGCTGCGACTACTGGTGCCAGGTGTGGAGCGCCACGCGCACGTCAATTATTCTGTCGGTTTCGGTTTCCATTGGACAGATTCTGGTGGGCGTGGTTATTGGCCTTCTGTGGGGCTATGTGCGCAAGCTGGATCGCTTCTTTACCGAGCTGTACAACTTTATCGACAACATTCCCACGATTATCTACATGACGCTGATTGCCCTGATGATTGGCAAGAGCACGCTCATTATGGCGGTGGCCATGATTGCGTTCTATTGGCTGGGAACGGCGCGAAACATCCGAAATCTGGTGTTCATGTACCGCGACCGCGAATACAACCTTGCCTCCCGCTGTCTGGGCACGGGGCTGTGGCGCATCCTGACCAAGAACATCTTCCCGTATCTGATCAGCGTGATCGTGCTGAGGCTGGCACTGTCCATCCCGGGCATTATCGCCTATGAGACCACGCTTTCGTATCTGGGACTTCTGGACATCTCCACGCCGTCGCTGGGCATTCTGCTTCGCGACGCGCGCAGCAACTTCATGTCCTATCCGTATCTGCTCATTTTCCCGGCGGCGATTGTGACGCTGATTACCGTTACGTTCTACCTTGTGGGCAACGCGTTTTCCGATGCGTGCGACCCGCGCAACCATGTGTAAAGGAGGGGCTGAAAAATGGCGGAAAACAGAAGCATTCAAAACGCCTCTCTGGATCAGGAATTCAAAATGCGCGCGCAGCAGGTGCTGAGCACGGAGCCGATTCTTTCCGTGAAGGAGCTGGAGGTGCAGTTTACGCTGCGCGGCCAGAAGCTGAACGCCATTCGCCGCTGCTCGCTGGATTTGTATGACGGCGAAACGCTGGCCATCGTGGGCGAGAGCGGCTCGGGCAAGTCGGTGTTTACAAAGACGTTCGTTGGCATGCTGGACAAAAACGGCACCGTGACCGGCGGCTCCATCCTGTACGACGGAAAGGATCTTGCCAAGTATACTACCGAATCGCAGTGGCGCACCATCCGCGGCAAGAAAATTGCCATGGTTACGCAGGATCCGATGACGAGCCTGAACCCGCTTAAAAAAATCGGCACGCAGATTCGGGAGGCCATTGAGCTGAACCAGAAGCTTCATGGACGGGAGGCCAAGGCCGAGGCGATTCGCCTGCTTGACATGGTGGGCATTCCGGAGCCTGCCAGGCGCTACAACCAGTATCCGCACGAGTTTTCCGGCGGCATGCGGCAGCGCGTCGTGATTGCTATTGCCGTGGCGTGCAACCCGCAGATTCTGATTTGCGACGAGCCTACGACGGCGCTGGACGTGACGATTCAGGCGCAGATTCTGGAGCTTATCCGCAAGCTGCAGCGGGAAAAGCACATGACGATTATCTACATCACGCACGATCTGGGCGTCGTCGCCAATGTGGCTGACCGCGTGGCGGTTATGTATGCGGGGCAGATTATCGAGATTGGCATGGCGCAGGAAATCTTCTTTGACCCGCGGCATCCCTATACGTGGGCGCTTTTGTCGGCGCTGCCGCAGCTGGGCGTGAAGGGCGAAAAGCTTCCGGCTATCGATGGAACGCCGCCGAACCTGTTCAACCGCGTGGTCGGCGATTCGTTTGCTCCCAGAAACCGCAAGGCGCTGAACATCGACTTCCTTGAGGAGCCGCCGATGTTCGACGTGACGCCGACACATCAGGCGAAGACGTGGATGCTGGATCCGCGCGCGCCGAAGCTGGATCAGCCGGACAGCATTCGCAAAATGAACGCGAATGCGAGCAGTCCGGAATGCGCAGAGGGAATCACGCATCCGCATCTTGACCCGAACCGTGAGCCGCTGGTGGAGGTGAAGAACCTTCAGGTTACCTTCGGCGCGGGGCGCAAAAAATTCGTCGCCGTGGACGACGTGAATTTCACAATCTATAAGGGAGAAACCTTCTCGCTGGTGGGCGAGTCCGGCTCCGGAAAAACGACGATTGGCCGCGCGCTCGTGCGCATCAACCCGATTACGGCGGGCGAGGTGCTGTATCGCGGCGAACGAATCAGCGGCAAGATTTCCAAGGAGCAGGATTTGAACGTCATTCGCAAGTGCCAGATGATCTTTCAGGATCCGATGGCCTCGCTGAACGAGCGCGCAAAGGTGGACTACATCATCTCCGAGGGTCTGTACAATCATCACCTGTACAAGGATCAAAAGGACAGGCAGGAGCAGGTGAAGAAGGCGCTGGAGGAGGTTGGCCTGCTGCCGGAGTTCTCCAGCCGCTTCCCGCACGAATTTTCGGGCGGTCAGCGTCAGCGCATCGGCATTGCGCGCAGCCTGATTATGCGGCCGGAATTCATCGTGGCCGACGAGCCGATTTCGGCGCTGGACGTGTCCATTCGCGCGCAGGTGCTGAATCTGCTGAACGACCTTAAGAAGAACAGGGGACTTACCTATCTGTTCATTGCCCACGATCTGTCGGTTGTGCGCTTTATCTCCGACCGCATTGCCGTCATTCATAAGGGGCGCATTGTGGAGCTTGCCGAGGCTGAGGAGCTGTTCCGTCATCCGCTGCATCCGTACACGCAGGCACTGCTCTCTGCCGTGCCAAATCCGAACCCGTATTTGGAGCGTGAGAAGAAGCTGCTGGTGTATGATCCGAGCGTGCATGATTACAGCGTGGATAAGCCGGCGTGGTGCGAGATTCTGCCTGACCATTTCGTGTACGGCAACGAGCGCGAGATGGATGCCTATCGCGAACGGATTGAAAAGCAGGCGTAGGCGCATGGGACAGCTCTTAAGGCTGTAAAGCCGGCAACAGACAACAATATTGGTAAATGGCGGGCGACATCGGACTTTGGTTGGATGCCGCCCGCGTTTTGCTATGCCCGGCGGCATGCGTTTCTCAAGGGTGAAAGCTCCGAATTCGTCCGGCAGCGTGCGCCCAACGCGAGGTGGAATCTGAAGAAAGTCGGATGTGGGAGAAGACGAACCACAGGCAAACCTATAGCCTGATGAACAGAAACGGTATAGAAGGCTACGTGTGAGGGTAAGGCTGCCGAATAAGTCGAAGCCCAAATGATACGCGCAATCGTATGTGGTAAATGTGGCAGGCAGATGGAGGGAATGAGACGTGTGGTACCCGGGAGGTTTGCGCGGCCTTTTGCGCACGCCAATCCGACAGCAGGCTTCCCTGCAGCCGCAGTTCGATCTCATTCCTCATGCGTTGCCCTCCCCCAAGGATACCACTGCGCCATAGGGTTCTTTCAGGCTCAGATCATCCGCATCGCCAAGAATCACCCACAGGTTGCGATAAGTCTTGGGGCGAGGAATCTCCCGCTCGCCGAAGCCGTCTGTGAAATAAATTAGCAGCGCGTCCCGAAAGGCGCGGTTGTTGTTGATATATTCGATCACCGGCGTGAAGGCCGTACCGCCGCGCCCGACAACGCGTTTCGGAAGGTCGGCTTTGCTTTTCACGGAATAGACCCGCTGCACCTTGCTGTCACATTCGATGACGGTCAATGTATACTTGCGTCTGGCAAGAATCGCGGTTACTTCATTGAGAATCTGCGCCACATCCTGTGCCGTGACGGACGCAGATGTATCAATCGCCACCGCGATCTTTAGCGTCTTTTCATCCTGCGAACCGCTCAGTTCGAACCTTGTGGGTTGGCGACGGTTCAGTCGCATGCGCGTTTTGCGCTTTTCGGATGCGATTGTGCCAACGTATTTTTTCAGGATGCTCTGCCAGCTGAGCACAGGCGGCGCATTCAGTGCTTTGACCTGCTCAAAAAACGCTCTAGGGATCAGGCTGCGTGTTTCCTCGTTTATGATGGATGTAGCGGCATTCACCAGTTCGCGCACGGCGGCAGTAGCTTCCTCGGCATCCTCACCAGCTTGCCACTGGTGATCCTCCGGCGTTCCGCAATTCTGCGCTGTGATGACATCACCTTTTCCGAGCGCCATCTGACCCGGCTTTTCGGGCAGCGTTTTTCCACGAATGAGGTTGAAGTAATACAGATGGCTCTCCAGTGGGCGAACGTTGCGCAGCTTGAACATCTTTTTCAGCGCAGCAGAGGACACGTGTCCCTCCGGCGCGGCGAGAAAGCTACACTTTTCGGCTTTGATTTCTCGGAGGAGGCGATCATTGACCGAAGCATCCGCCGCAAGGTTGAACTTTTCAAACAAATCGCGATTGCCTTCGGGGTTGGCCTTGAGCATCTCTGCCGGGTGATTGAACACGATATGATCGATCTCGTGGCAGACGATGAACAGAATCTCCTTCAGCGAATACTTGCACAGCAGCAGCGGATTCGTGTGAAACACCGGCGGGAAACGCCCCAGCAGGATGCCCGCAATGCTCCGGCTGGCAAAGTCCGCTTCATAGGTCATGTTCATCAGGAAATAGCCGTAATAGCTATCCCGCTGAGCGATGAGAAACAGCTTCATCAGCTCCAGTATCTGTATGCAGTCGCGCCGCACCTCTTGAAAGAGCTGCGGATTCCTGTCGCCAGCCTCTATGGAGGCGATATTTACTTTGATGCCATATAAAAGCTGGGCAATATCGCCGTTCATGCCGTTTCTCCTGTCTGCTTACTTCTTCAAGCCGAATATGCCGCGTGCAATGAAATTGGAAATGACACTGCTAACAAAATTGCTGGTTGTACCGCCTGAACGCCAAGAAGAACTGTCGACTATGCCGCGCCTGCTATGGTCGGTATTGACCGCATAAATAGTATAGCCTTTTCCCTTGGGTTTAAAAGAATAGACTTTGGGGCGCATTTCGACCGCTCCTTAATCAGCAGTTTGTTCAATCGCTTTCCGCGTTTGTTCCGACAGCTCCAGCATATCCAATAGATCTTTCTCGAACACGTCGAACAGCAATTCAATCAAGCTATTGCCGTCTTCTGTTTGGGCGTTGGAAAGGTTCTGGGCAAACAGCAGGCGTGCGGAGGCATCCTGCAGCTGCACCAGTTTGGAAAGCTGTTGCTTGATGATGGCGAATTGCCCGCGATTCAGCATGATGAATTCGATGTTTTCCTTCAGGTAGTCCAACATCAGGTTGCAGGTTTGCACCTTTTTGGCAGCGGAAAGCTGCTCGATCACCGGTGCCGTGTTGGTCAGGTTCGCCGTCGTCCGCGAA
>CAZMGO010000148.1:0-5710 GCA_964565845.1 uncultured Oscillospiraceae bacterium
TAAAACGCCAGTGTCTATTGTAACCGCTTTTGCGGGCGTTGTCAAATTAAGTAACTGCTTGACGCGATCTCTCGAATATTTTCCCTTGCATTTTGACCATTTGCTGCGTTATAATGTTTTCCATAGAGAATCTGCCGCCTTTCGTCTGTTTTCAGCAACTACAGTCTGCCGCGGCTCGATTCTCTATTTTGTTAAGTTAACAAAGGCTAACCTTCGGCACCCCCATGGGGTGCCTTTGCTGGAACTCTCGGCCTTCCGGTTCTTCCCCAGAACTATTTTACACCATCGAACGGCGCTTGTTCATTTTGACGTTGTGATTGCCGTTCCTGTCCGGCTTTGCCGAGAAAGGCTGCGGAAACGTTCCAGTTCGCCCGCAGAGCAAGAGACATATTTTGTTCCTTGCCTCACGATGCCGGAGAAATTTGCATGGCTGCAATTTTGAGCTTTATTACATTGGGGAACATTTCCGTGAACAGAGAGATAAAAATGCTCCCCAATCACACAAAATCCGAGGCTCGATGCTTCCCCTTATTTCGATTACCGTTCCCTTAATTTGACCACTGTTTTAAGGGAATAGCCATTTGATTGAGGGCATCACTTCAATCTGTAATAGCCGATGTTTTTCCCGGAGCCTTCTTTCTTAATTTCACCGGAGGCCACCAATTTACGGAGCGCACCCTCAACGGAGCTTATGCTGAGAGAGGGACACAGTTCCCGGATGTCCTGCTTAGTGAACCGACCAATCTTATTCATGGCCGCGCGTCTTACGGTTTCCAGTGCGGGCAGCTTGGTTTCCACCAGTGCAAAGCGGTCTTCAAAATCCTTGTAAGCTGCAAGAACGGTTCCGAGCAGATATTTGATAAACGGAACAACATCCTCCATGCCTTCGTGCCATCCGGTCTGTGCCTGGCTGAGAGCCTCATAATAAAGGTCTTTGTTCTTTGCGATTTTTGCTTCTAAGGAAATGTACCTTCCCACATAGAAGCCATTTCTGTAAAGCAGCAGAGTCGTAAGCAGCCGGCTCATTCTGCCGTTGCCATCATTAAACGGGTGGATACACAGAAAATCGTGAATGAACATGGGGATTGCAATCAGCGGCTCAACCTCCAAATTGCCAATGACCCGATTGTATTCCTCACATATCCTGTCCAGAGCCTCCGGGGTTTCATGGGGAGCAAGCGGCGTAAACAAAGTCTCTACATGACCGTCCGGGAAAGTTGCGCTGATATAATTCTGGACGCTTTTCGTTCTGCCTGCCACGGGGTTGTTCATGTGGCTGTACAGGATCTTATGCAGCTGCAGGATATAATTTTGTGTAATCGGAATCGCATCGAAGCTCTCGTGGATGATATTCAGCACATCGCGGTAGCCGGCGATCTCCTGTTCATCTCGGTTCTTGGGCGTTGTCTTTTCTTCGACCAACTGCCGAATGCGGGTGTTCGTCGTAACAATGCCTTCAATGGCGTTCGATGCTTCGGTACTTTGTACCTTTGCAACCTCGACCAGCTTCTCCAATTCCTCCGGGCGTTGTTTCAGATACATTTCCTGTTTTCCGGCTTCTTTGTATATCGCTGCAATAAGACCGAGAATCTCCGAATCCCATTTTTGATTCCTGATTTCAGAATAGTTGAAGGTTCTCATTCCCTCACCTCCACGTGTTTCCCTTAAATTATAGCATAAAATAAGGGAAAAGTCGATAAGCCAAGGGGAAATTTCCTTAATAGCATTGCACTTTTAAAGGGAAATATTCTGACCTGACGGAAAATCGGCGATTTCTGTCATCGTTCCAACCCGCTTCCGAAGCTCAACGGCGCTGCCCTTGAAACGCAGACGAAAATATGATATGATTAGGGTGCAGAATGGATGAAGGAAGTGTCCGCAGCGGATGGCGTTTTGTGCGTTTGCCGACGGGAACGCGATGTTTGGCTCCACGCCCGTCGAAAACATGTTCATATTGGAGTACATGCCCGCCGCGCCGGGAGATTTTGTGCGCGTGTATTTATACGGGCTGATGCTGTGTCATCACCCGGAGATTGACGAGGGGCTGGAGGCGGTGGCAAAGGCGCTGCGCATCGAGCCGGAGGCGGTGTTGAGCGCGTACCGATACTGGGAGCGCGAGGGGCTGGTGGTGCGGCTTTCGGACAACCCGCCCACCTATTCCTATGTGCCGCTGAGCCGCATGACCGGCGCAAGTGAGCCGATGGACGAGGTATACCGCTACCGCAATTTCAATCAGGAGCTTCAGCAGGCGCTGCCGGGCATGGTTTTGGAAAGCCACGAGATTCGCATTGCGAACGACTGGCTGGACGTGATGCATCTGAGGGAGGACGTAATTCTGCTGATGGTGCGCGCCGAGGTGAAGCGCCGGGGCGAGAAGCTGCCCGCGCCGCGCACGCTTTTCAAGCACCTGAACGAGACGGCGCAGGAATGGGCAAAGGCGGGCGTTTCGTCGATTGCCGAGGCGGAGGAATATCTGAAGCGCGCGGGCGACGCGTCAAGGTGCGCGCAGAGCGTCGTCAGGCAGTTTGGCCTGAGCCGTCAGCCCACGAAGGACGAAATCGATCTGGCCGAAAAGTGGACGCGGGAATGGGGACTTTCGCGCGAGGAGGTCGTTGCCGCGTGCGCGGACACGGTGAAAAGCAGCAATCCGTCGTTTGCGTATCTCGACCGGATTCTGGAATCCCGCCGCACGGGCGACGCGGACGACAGCGACCGCACGTGCGTGAAACGGCTGCTTGCGCATCTGGGCGTTTCGTCGCGCCCCACGCCCGCGCAGCTGGAAGCATATAAGACCTTCCGGGGCTGGGGGTTCGAGTTTGCCGCCATTGAGCAGGCGGCCATCTGGTGCGGCGAAAACAACCGGCGCACGTTTGACGACATCGGCCGCAAGCTGGAGCAGTGGCGAAAAATCGGCGCGTTCACCCTGCCCGAAATCGAGGAGGAGCGCCGCGTGCAGAAGCAGTATACGGAAATCTGCCTGAACGTGTTCGAGCGCTGCGGCATCGACAAAAAGGTTACGAAGACCGACATCGGGCAGGTGCGCATCTGGACGGCGCTGCTGGAGCTGGATACGGTGCTGTTCGCCGCCGAGTGCGCAAGGGGCGCGGACGCGCCGATGAAATACATAAACAAGCTGGTTTCCTCGTGGAGCGCGCAGGGCATTCGCACGCTGGAGCAGGCGCAGAAGGCCTCCCAGCAGCACAAGGCTTCCTATGCGCCCGGCACGGCAAAGCCCGGGCAGGACTACGCCCAGCGCGAGGTGACGGAGGAGGAATTTGAAAACGGGTTCTATGTCGATGTGATGAACCGTGGAAAGGCGGAGAAGTCATGACGCGCGAGGATGCGATTCGCAGACTGAACGGAGAATACGACCAGAAGCAGGTGCACCATCTCACGGAGCTGCGCGCGCGGGAGGCCGAGATCGCGGCGAAAAGCCCGGAAATCTGGCAGCTGGTGTCCGCCCGCGCGGCGCTGCCCGCCGCCAGCCTGAAGCTGGCCATGGGCGACCGCAAAAACGCCCGCGCCATTGCGGACAAAATGCGTGAGGAGGGGCTTCGGCTCAACCGCGAGATTCGCGCGCGGCTGGTGGACGCGGGGTATCCCTCGGACTTTCTTTCCATGCAGTACGATTGCCCCGTCTGCCGGGACAGCGGCTATGTGGGCGACGGCGTGCCCGCGCGCGCCTGCGCATGCTACGAAAAGCGTCTGCGCGAGCTGATTCGCGAGGGCGACGGCGCGGCGTCGTTTGACACGCAGAACTTCGCCCTCTTCGACGAAACCCGCATCCCGGACGAGCCAATCAAGGAGGGCGGCGTGAGCCAGCGGGCATATACGCTGCGCCTGCGCGATTTGTGCGAGGAATACGCCAACCTGTATCCCGGCACGATGAAGCCCAACCTGATCTTGATGGGCGAGGCGGGGCTGGGCAAGTCGTTCCTTCTGAACTGCATTGCGGAGCGCGTGGAGTCGCGCGGCTATGCGGCCACGCTGGTCACCGCCTACAAGCTGTTTGAGGTGATGCGCGAGCGGCATTACCACATAGACGCGGACGAGGGCGAGTTTGAGCGGCTTTCAAACTGCGAGCTTCTGCTGATTGACGATCTCGGCTGTGAGCCGATGCTGAAAAACATCACGCAGGAATATCTGTTTATCCTGCTGAACGACCGGCTGCTGAAGAATCGGCACACGGTGATTGCCACCAATCTCACCCCGCCGCTTCTCAAGGAGCGGTACGGCGAACGCATCATGTCCCGCCTGTCGGACACGAAGGCGTGGGATCACTGCCGCCTGATGGGAAAGGATCTGAGGCGCGCATGACGGATGCGGAGAAATCGGCGTATGCCTTTCTGGACGGCTTGGGTCTTTCGTACCGGGTGCTTGCGCACGAGCGCGTGAGTGCCATCGAGGAATGCCTGCCCATTGCGGAAAGGCTGGGCGGCGTCGTGCCGCGAAACTACTTCCTCGCGCCGCGCAATCAGAGTGAATTCTATCTGCTGCTTGCGCATCCGGACAGCGTATTCCGCACGTCTCGGGTCAGCCGACAGGCGGGCGCATCGCGGCTGATGTTCGCGCCGGAGGACGCGCTTTCAAGGCTTCTGCACACGCATCCCGGCGCGGTCAGTCCGCTGGGGCTGATGTTCGAAAGCGCGAGGGACGTGCGCCTGCTGGTCGATCGGCGGCTGCTGGACGAGGAAACGCTGGTGTTCCATCCGCTGGAAAATACGGCGTCGGTTGCTCTGCGCGGCGCGGACTTCTTCGGCACGTTTCTGCGCGCCGTTCACAGAACCTATACGCCCATTGACATGGAGCAGAAAGGACAAACGGGCGATGAGCAAGCATAAGCTATCGGCAAAGCGCAAAAAATCTCTGCGGGTCGTCATAAGGGAAAACCGGCTCGTCCTGTTCGGCGCGCTTGCCATGCTGGCGTGGACGCTATGGGAGGGCGCCGTGCGGCTGGAGGCGGCGGACGGCATTACGCAGGCCTATTTCGCCCTTGTGAAGGAGGGCGACATTACGCTTGGACGCGCGCTCGAAAACCTCTGGCACACGCCCGATGCGAGACGCGACCTTCTGAGCTTTGTGTATCTGGCGCTGATTGCCGTGTTTTCGGTATTCTGCCTGCTGCTGCGCAAACGGTGGAGGGCGGGGTTCGTTATGCTTCCGCTGTGCGCGCTGGTGCTTACCTATCAGCCGGCAACGATTCCGCTTCTGCGCGCGCTGAACCTGTTCGAGCTGATTAAGGACGCCTCCGCCATCGCCGTTGCGCTCGGCGCGGCAGCGAATATCGGCTCGGCGCTCGCGGTGCGCAGGAGACAAAGAAGGTCGAAGAAGCGGCGCGCCGCCATCCAGTCTGCGCGCAAACGGACGCAGGAGTCTCTTCCCGCGCAGCGGAAAACCCAATCGCTTCCGGAAAAACCCAAGAAAAGACGGGGCGACCGCTTTGGCTCTCCGCGCACACGCATACCCCGCCGCCGCTGACGCAGGACTTTCCTCCGGAAACATCCAAAGAACGCAGGGGGTGAACGCATGCTCACAAAAAAGCTGCCGATAGGCATTGAAAACTTCGAGGAAATGCGCAGGCAGGATTTCTATTATGTAGACAAAACCGGCCTGATCGTCGATCTGCTCGCCGGGTGGGGCAAGGTCAACCTCTTCACGCGCCCGCGCCGGTTCGGCAAGACGCTCAACATGAGCATGCTCAAAAGCTTCT
>CAZMGO010000149.1:0-5710 GCA_964565845.1 uncultured Oscillospiraceae bacterium
AACGAATTCCTCAAAAACGAGCAGGACTCCATCGAACGGCTCAAGCGCTTCCTGTGAATTCGCCCGCATCGTTCGAGAAGGCAGTGCCCCTCCAAGGTTCGGCAAAGGAAAAGGCGGAGGATTTTCTCCCCCGCCGATTTTTTATTTCCGGTCACGCCGCTTGCCCGTCAGAAGCTCAATGTCCAGCCGCAGAATGACAACGGCGCGCAGGTGTCTTTCGTCAAATTCGTGCGTACGCTCGGGATCGTAATGGCGCATGATCGCCTTGAGCGCCTCAATTCCCTCCGCCGGATCGTCCACCACGGAGATTTTCCCCCGTCCGAGCACGCTTTCATACTTCCACGTTGTCGCGCAGGCAACCTTCGCAAGCTCCAGCACGTGCCCGCGGCTCATGGAAAACGCGCAGCGTGCGTCCCGGGCAAGCAGGTCGAGCTTCTTGCCCTCCCGCGCGCCGTGAAAATACAGCGCGGGCTTTTCGTCCCGCATGACCAGCGCAAAGTTCATCGGCAGCACATAGGGATAGCCGTCCTCGTCGTTCAGCGCAAGCTCGCAAATGTCGCAGCCGCGCATGATTTCCAGAATCTGGTCAAGCTCCTTTACCTCTCGGTCGGCGCGCCGCATAAAAAATCCCTCCCGCTAAAAAAGTCGGCTCACCAGCGTAACCGCCAGACCCGCTACGACGCTCAGGCCGTACAGCGTGGAGGTGATTACGAGGTTTTCCTTCAAATTTTTATTTGTTCTGAACAGCACCAGAAGCCCGATGCCCGAGTTGGCAAGAAGCCCCGCGAACAGACCGCCCAGCCCGATCAGGCCGCTCAGATACGATTCCGTGATGACCACGGACACGGAGCAGTTGGGAATCAGCCCCACCAGCGCCAGCAGAATTTCGCCGATCACCGGTCGGTTCAGCACGGAGCCGGACAGCTTTTCCACGCCGATGGCGCCCAGCACGAGGTTCAGCGCCACGTTCACGGCAATCAGCATCACCGCGATTTTCAGCGTGTGCTTCAGCGCGGAAACGAATACGTTTCCCTCCTCCTCGTCGCACGCGCAGTGCTCGCGCTCGCAGAAGCCGTGAATGTCCTTCCCGCGAATGTATTTCGCAAGCAGCAAATCGGTCAGGTATCCCAGCGCGATGCCCAGCGCCGCCTTTCCCAGCACGATCAGCAGGATGGACGACAGCCGAATGTCCCCGTCCGCCATGGACGAGAGCATAATCGGCAGCATTTCGTCGGACGTGGCAAAGAACACGGCCAGCATCGTGCCAACGGTTACCGAGCCGGTGGAAAACAGCGTCGCCGCCGCGCCCGAAATGCCGCACTGCGGCACAACGCCCAAAAGACCGCCCAGAAGCGGGCCGGCCTTGTGGCTGTAGCCGCGCAGGATCTCCTCGTTCAGCCTCTGGCTGCGCTCCAGAAGCTCCATCAGCAGGTAGGCGACAAACAGAATCGGCAGGCTCCACGCGCCGTCCTTCAGGCCGTCGAGCAGGGAGTCGATAAACAGATCAAACATCGAAGCGCTCCTTTGCGTATTGGAATGAATTGCCCGCGGCGTACTCCGGGAATTTCTGCCACGCGCCCTGAAGCGGCGGCAGGGACTCAAGGGTTACCGGCGTTTTCAGCGTGGGATGCGCAAACGTAAGCCTGTGCGCCCACAGCGCAATCTGCTGCCCGGGTCTTCCGCCGCCGTAGCGCGCGTCGCCCCACAGCGGGAGCCCGGCCAGAAGGTGCTGCACGCGAATCTGATGCTTGCGCCCGGTTTCCAGCCGCACGTCCGCCAGCGTCAGCCCGCCGCGCACGAGCAGGGGCACGGAAACCAGCGCCGCCCTTTTCGCGCCCGCCTCGCCCGGCCGCGCCTCGCGCGTCATGCCCGTGCGCTCGTCGCTCACCAAGAGGTTCTCAAGACGCGCTTCGGCAGAAAGCTCACCCTGAAGCACCGCGTAATACCGCTTTTCCACGGTGTGCGCGGCAAACTGCGCGCTCAGCCGCGCGGCGGCCTTGGATGTTCGCGCAAACACCATCGCGCCGCCCACGGGACGGTCGAGCCGGTGCACAAGCCCCAGATACACCCTTCCGGGCTTTTCGTATTTCCTGCCGATATAGTCGCGCAGGATGGACAGAAGGTCGCGGTCAAGCGACGAATCCGCCTGCACGGGCAGGTTGGCGGGCTTCTCCACGCAGAGCAGATGGTTGTCCTCATACAGAACCGGAATCGTCCAGCCCGCGTCCCTCACGCAATCCGTCATATTCCGCCCCTCTCTGCGCATACGATTTCCCATGGGATACGATACATGTCCCCGGCCTTCCTGTCAACGCAATTCGATTCTCCGGAGGAAAATTTTTTGAAACGAACGTGCACCTTTTGCGCAAACACCGCCGTCTACCCCATCTATCGCTCGTTCCGGCTGTGCCCGAGCTGCCTGAACGCGCTTTTGCGCGTCCGTCCGAGCCGCCGGGAATACGCGTGGTTTCTGTCCTCCGTCCGGCGCGCGCTGTTCCCCCGCGCGGGCTGAACGGCATGCACTGTTATTCCGCCGCGGACGAACGGCGTGCGCCATCCGAAGCCGGCACGGTCTCCCGCGCGGCAGGAATATCCACGGCGACGGGTTCGTTCGAGACGCCCCCGTTTTCGAGGCTCTGCACGCTCGGCGCATCCGCGCCGGAATCCGGCTGCCCGCCCACCAGCATGCGATGCGCGAAGAACCAGCGCATGATCGGCCTGGGATCGGCAAACACGAACCGATAGGCTCCGTTCACAGCGTTGATATGCAGAAAATCCACGTCGTTCATGATGAGATACTGGAAATCGGCGAACGTCCACGAAAGCGTCTGCGTTCGGGACGCAAAGCGCAGCTCCGTTTTCGTGAGCCGCAGCTCGCCCTCGTCCACCGCTTCATAGCCGGGTGCCTTCGCGCGCGGGCGCTTCAGCGTCACCGGCGCATACAGCGCAAAGTCGTCCGCCGCCAGCTCCTGCCGAAGCTTGTCAAGCTCCATGTCCACCCATTTGTCCATTCGATGCGTGCAGGTGTTTTGCGCGGCGCGGAAAAAGCCGTATTCGTCCACCTCGGCGCGCATGCCGCAGATATCGCACGTCACGGCGTTCGTCAGCTCGCGCATGCCGCCGTACATGCCGCAATACGGGCACATGTACAATACGCGCGTCACGCCCTTTGCGCGGTTTATCGCGTGAAAGCGCACGCGCTCCTTGGCCTGCCACTGCCATTCGTCGAAGGCCAGCGCTCGTTCCACCGCCGCCTGAATTTCCTCCGGCGGCGTTTTTCGCACCTCCTCGGCGGTAAACAGCCGCCGAATGCGCACGTCCACGCGCCCCCGGCGAATCGCGTGCGCGTAGCGCGGGTGCGTCAGAAACGAGCCGCACGGCGTGGCCGCATAAATCGACGCGCCCATCAGCCGCGCCAGCTTTTCGGTGCCCGGCTGCATTTTCCATGCGGGGCGGCCATCGCAGCTGGTCATTCCGGCGGGATACACGGCAACCACGTCGCCCTCCTTCGCCGCGCGCACCATCTGGCGAACGCAGGAAGCGTCCATCGCGCCCTGCTTTTTCTGAATCACGCCCAGCGACGTGAGCAGCCACGCGATGAAGCGGTTCTTCTCAAACTGGATGCTCGTGGCGACAAAGCGCACCCGGCGCGGCCGGAGCGCATAAAGAAGAAAGGAAAAATCCAATATGGACTCATGCGCGCACAAAAAAAGCGCGTTGTCGTCGATCTCGTCGTTGTCCGCGCACGTTCGCGCGCCAAACCGCACGCGCGCCAGCGCGGAAAGCACCGCTACCGCAAACGCACGCAGCGCCCCTTGAAACGCGTGCCTCATTCGTTCCCTCATGCCGCTCACTCCCGCTTACACATAAAGAATAGTATAGCATACCTATGAAAAGAACGCTATCAATAAACCGAAAAATTCCGCGATCCCGCGAAAAATTCATGCGGGCATGCTTTTGCCGGGCGCGAAAACGCGGTAGAATGGAAGAAAACGGGTACTTGGAGGAAGCATATGGACTTATATATGATCCGTCACGGAGAAAGCATGGCGAATTTTACGGGCACGCACGCAGGCTGGGCGCCCGTGCCGCTCACGGAAAGGGGCGAGGCGCAGGCCGCCGCCGCGCGCAGGCACGTGCAGGGGCTGACGTTTGACAAATTGTACGTGAGCGACGTGCGCCGCGCGCAGCAGACGGCGGACATCCTGTTTCCCGGCGTTCCGCGCACGTTCCACACCGTCATTCGCGAAATCAACAACACCGCGATGCGCGGAAAAACCTGCGAGGACATGACCGCGCTGTACGGCGAACGCTACCTTGCCTGCCGCGAGCGCTTTGACTATTCCCCGCTGGGCATCGACTGCGAAAGCGGCGCGCATATGCTCGCCCGCGCGCAGGAATTTCTCGACCTCGTCGCCGCCGAGGAAGGCGTCGAGCGCGTCGCCGCCGTCGCGCACGCAGGCTTCATCACCGCCGTGGCCGAGGTCGTTCTCGGTGCCAAGGTCGGCCGTCATATGTCCTGCGGCAATGCCTCCGTCAGCATGTTCCGCTTCGAAAACGGCCGCTGGCGCCTTCGCCTGTGGAACCTTACCCCGGACATGAACTGACGCGCGCGTTCCTGTTCTTCCCGTATAAAGCAAATTCGAATGCCCGAGAAAGCGGACTGTTCATCTGCTTTTTATGGGATACAGGCGCTCAGAGCGCCGTTCCGTACATATACAGGATGACGGCGGCGCTGACGGAGACGGCGGCGAGCGCCCAGATATAGCCGTAGGCGCGGCGGCGGGCGGGCTTCGCGGCAAGAAGCAGAATCAGCGCAACAAGGCTCAGGGCGATTGTGGCAAGAAGGGCATAGCTCAGGGAGAGCACACGCTGCACCTGCGCGGCGAACAGCCAGCCGAGCGCCAGCGCGGGCACATAGAGGTCGGCGGCGGTCGGGGCGGTATACACGCAGTCCACCGCCGCGCCGATCATAAGGGCGACGCCGGTCAGCAGCATGTCATCGATGCACGCATCCGCCGACGCGCCTCCCAGCAGCGTCACGTAGCCGACGCGCGCCAGCAGCGCCGCGGCAATCAGCGATTTCTCCCATTCGCGCCGACGCGGCCCGCGCACCATCATCAGCCCCCACAGCGCCGGAAGCGCCGCGCTCGCAATCGCCAGCGGGCGCGAAAGCTCCGCCTTGCCCACGGCGCGCGCGCCGCCCTGCACGGCTTGAAACTGAAGAAACCCGTGCATCCACACCGGGCAGGTGAGCAGAATCAGCCCTGCGCCCAGCGGCAGCCGCCGACCCGGCGCGGCGAACAGAACCAGCAGAAAGCCCAGCATGCACGCGCCCAGCAGCAGATAGCTGCGCCCATAGGTCAAAAGCGGCGCGTTCGGCAGCTGAAAAACAAAGTCCAGCGAGGCATAATCCAGAAACGACAGAAGCCTCAGGTACCCGTACAGCATGGGCAAAAGAAGAAGCCGGAAAATCCACGGCGCTTCACCCCGCGCCCGCTTTCGTGCCATATTCGTCCCTCCAACACCGCATTTTGCGTTTTTTTCACACGTAACCGAAAATAAACCTGCATCGCCGCCATTTTCCTATTGACAGAAACGCCCATCGGTGGTATTATATATCCTGCCGTTGCGAAATGCAATGGGGAAATTTCATCGCGGGGTAGAGCAGTCCGGTAGCTCGTCGGGCTCATAACCCGGAGGTCGAGGG
>CAZMGO010000150.1:0-5677 GCA_964565845.1 uncultured Oscillospiraceae bacterium
GATCCTCCTCCCGCTGCCTGACGAGTTCTCTTTTGTCCATCGCTATCGCCTTCCCCCACGGTCTTATCTTACCACAGAAGGCCTGATTTATCAAGCGGTAATTCATTTATAAACGTCCGACATCTGCCGTCAGCCGCCCGCGCTGCCGTAGCGGCGCAGGCCGCGCGTCCAGACGACCGCCGAAAGGCCGCTCAGGGCAAGCAGCACCGCCGGAGAGAGCATGCACAGCCACGCGGGCACGTCGGCCTTGCGCAGCAAAAGCGCCGCGGGATAGTAGTTCATGAACGCGACTGGCACGATGGCCGTGACGAACACGCGAAACACGCCCCCGAAAATCGACACGGGATATTTCTGTGTGAGCAGCAGCACCTGCGTAAGTACGGACGTAAGCGACGAGGATTTCACGAACCAGAAGGACGCGCAGCTCAAAATCAGCCGAACGCACACGATGATTCCCCCGCCGCACACGATGAACATTACCAGCCACAGCCAGTCCGCGCCGTGCCAGATTACGCCGCTCAGGCGTTTGCCCGCCGCAATCAGCAGCACGCCCAGCAGCGTGTCGCACAGGCCGACATAGCGAATCTCTCCGCCGATAAACTGCACAAACGGGCTGACCGGACGCACGAGGTACTTGTCAAACGCGCCGCTGACCACCTCGCTCTCTAAGCTTCCAATCCGGCTGAAGAACACGGAATACAGGCTGAAGCTGACCATATACAGCCCGTACAGCACCATCAGATCGCCCGCCGTCCATGCGCCGAGCGCGTCAAACCTCCACGCCACCACGCCCATCTGCACGAGGTTCGCGCCGTTAAGCAGCACCACGCCCACAAGACTCGTCCAGAAATCCGCGCGGTACTGCATCAGGCTGCGCATGGCCATTTTCACCAGCGCGCCGTACATTTTCAAATCAAAGCGCAGTGTTTTCATATTTCAGCCTCCCTGCACGGTCATGCGCCGGTGCACCGCATGCCACGCGGCACGCCCCAGCGCGAAAAGCGCCGCCGTCCACGCGAGCTGAAGCGCCAGCTGTCCCGCCAGCGCGCCGCCGTTCAGCGCGCCGGTGTATATGTTCAGCGGCACGTCGTACACGCAGCGGAACGGCAGCACGTCCAGCACGGCGCGCAGCCCTGCCGGAAACAGCCACAGCGGAATCAGCGCACCGGACAGCAGGCTTACCAGCCCTCGGTACGCCCACGTAATCTGCTTGATATTCATCACCAGCAGGCTCAAAAGCCCCAGAAGGAAATTGAGCGAAAACAGCACCAGATACGCCAGCACCAGACTGACCGCAAACGCCACCGCATGCAGGGGCGATGCGGGCAGGCGCATGCCCATCAGAAGAACGCCCGCCGCCCATGCGGGCAGCACCAGCACCAGCAGCATGCACAGCACATAGCTGGAATTTCGAAAGAGCATCTGAAGCTGAAAATCCATCGGCCGCAGAAGGTCGGTATCAATGCTGCCCCGGCGCACCTGCTCGCTCATATACGACTGCACGGAATTTTCGCCCGACGGATAAAACACCATATCCAGCGCCATCGCCAGCATGGCGTAGGTAATCATCTCGGGCAGCGTGCGCTCCAGAAGCGCGGGATTCTGATGATACAGCGCCGTCCACAGGCAGCGCGCGCCGTACATCGCCAGCAGGCCATAGAGAATCTTCACGAAAAACTCAAACCGATACAGCGTCAGCGCGCGAAGCTGCTGGCGCACAAAGGCCGCGTAGCACCTCACCGCGCATCACCGCCCCGACCGGTGGCATAGAGCCTTCGGATAATCGCCTCAATGTCGGCCTCCTGAATGGCGATATCGCGGATTTCGAAGGGCTGCTCACTCAAAAGCGCCATCACCCTCCCGGCGGAAAGCGTCTGCGGGTTGAACTCGTAGCTCACGCGGAACGGCTCCCGCGCCACCTCGCGCAGCCCGTTAATCGCGATTTTCGGCTCCGCCTCGCCGAAGGTCACGTCAATCCGGCGGCTCTGACCATAGGTCTCCCGCAGGCCGTGAATCGTGCCGTCGTACATGATTCGCCCGCTCCCGATGACAATCACGCGGCTGACCAGCTTTTCCATGTCCACCATGTCGTGCGTGGTCAAGAGCGCCGTCACGCCGCGCTCCCGGTTCACATCCAGGATGAACCGGCGCAGCCGCTCCTTCGCCACCACGTCCACGCCGATGGTCAGCTCGTCCAAAAACAGCACCGACGGGTCGTGCAGAAGCGCCGCCGCCAAATCGGCGCGCATGCGCTGCCCAAGGCTCAGCTGCCGAACCGGCTGATGCAGAAACGGCTCCATTTCCAGCATGCCCACATATGCGTCCAGATTCCGCCGGAACCGCTCGTCCGGAATCCCATACATCTCCTTCAGCAGCCGGAAGCTGTCGATCACCGGCACGTCCCACCACAGGGACGTCTTCTGCCCGAACACCACGCCGATTCCGCGCGCGTGCGCCCTGCGCTCCTGATACGGCACGCGCCCGTTCACCCGCACCTCGCCCGACGTGGGCGTGAGAATGCCGGACAGCATCTTGATTGTGGTGCTCTTGCCCGCGCCGTTCGGGCCGATATAGCCCACCACCTCGCCGTCCTCAATGGTAAAATCCACCCCATCCACCGCGCGCTTCTCCGCATATTCGCTATGAAACAGCGAACGCACGGCAGCGAACCGCCCCTCCTTCGGCCGGGCGACGCGGTACACCTTCGTCAGATTGTGCGCATTGATCAAGCGGCATTCCTCCCTTCGGAACCATCGTTCCAATAAACAGGAACCATCGATTGCTTTTTCCTGCGGTTTTCACCGTTTGGCGATTGCGCGTTCATACACGGCAATCGTCCGGCGCGCGATTTCCCTCCAGTCGTACAGGCTCGCCGTCCGAAGTCCGTTTTTCTCAAGCGCAATTCGCAGGGAATCGTCTTTGTATAGCTTCAGAATCGCGTCGCACAAATCCTCCGCCGAATCCGGCGCGACCAGCAGGCCGTTTTCCCCGTCCTTCATAAAATCGGTAAACCCGGAGGTATCCGACGCGATCACGCACGTGCCCTCCGCCATCGCCTCCAGCGCCACCAGCCCGAACGCCTCGTGGCGGCTCGGCGCGGCCAGCAGGCGCGCGCGACGCATGACGGCTCTCGCCTCCGCGTTGCTCACGTGCCCCGTGAACACGACGCGCGACTCGATCCCCGCTTCCCGCGCGAAGCGCAGAAGGTTCTCGCGCTCCGGCCCATCGCCCACCATGAAGAGCCTGCAATCGGAGGGCAGCTCGCCGCGCTCGACCAGCCGCGCGAACGCCTGAAGCAGCACGCCGCAGCCCTTGGATTCCACCAGCCGCCCGACGAACGCGATATCCGACGCGTCCCGCGGCTTTTCGCCCTCCGACCGTGACACCCCGTTATTGATTACCTCGAACCCTCGCGCCGCCAGATCCGGCTCCGCTGAAAGCTCCTCCGCCAGATGGCGACTGACCGCCAGATTCACGTCCGCCGTCAGGCAGGCGTAATGCCGCAGATGATAGTGCAGCCGCAGCCCACCGGTGCCGTGCGCGTGCACCGTGTTCACAATCGGTATGCCCCTCGCCGCGCGCACCGCCTCGGCCACGATCACGTTGAAGTAGTCGTGCATGTGAATCACGTCGTAGGAATTGGCAAGGGCAATGTCCAAAATCGGCTTTAATACGTTCGTCGTCGATACGTTCCAGATGATGTTTCGAAGCTCCTTGCGCGTGGGCAGATTCCGGTGCCGGTAGGCCTCCGTTTCCGCATAATCAAACTCGAACCGGTACACGGTAACCCGCCCGTTCCGCTCCACGCGGTATTGGCTCGACGCAATCGTCTCCGCGTGCGGAACCACAAACACGTCCACGTCCACCCCCAGCGCCGAAAGCGCCTCCGCCAGCCCGTGCGCGTGTACGCCAATCCCGGCAAACACCTCCGGCGGATAATCCATCGCCAGCATCATAACGCGCATCGCTTTCATCCCCCGTTTTCTCTGTTTGATAATATTATGCCACAATATATATATATATTGTCAATCCTTACTTATAAAGCAGCGCTGTATAAATTCGCATCGGTAATTTTGTGATTTTTATCGATTAGTAAGTTTCCCGTTCATTCGTATGCAGGCCAAAAGACCCTTGCGAAACCCATCGCTTCTGCCGGGATTCCGAAAGGGTCTTTATCTAATGTGTTGGATTCATTCTCACATCAACCGAAAAGGAAGCGGAAAACGGTATTTCCCGACGATTGGCAGCCTTTCTTCGGCCTCAATACGCATCCCTCAGCAGAAAATCCGCCAGATGCACGATTTTCACGCCGTTGACGTTCCCCGCAGCCAGCTCATCCATCGTGACCACATATTTCGGATAGTGATCCCTGATCTCAAGAAGGTTTGCCACCTCGCGGTCGGATTCCTCCGGCAGATTGCGGCACACCTGAACATAGATCCGCTCGTCCTGCCGCACGGCCACAAAGTCGATCTCTTTGTCCGCGTTCTTGCCGATATACACCTCGTAGCCCTTCCGCCGAAGCTCAAAATACACGATGTTCTCCAGCATGGCGGCGACGGATTTCGGGTTAAAGCCCATTATGCAATATTTGAGGGATGCATCCGCGAGATAGAACTTCTCCTGCGTTTTCAAAACCGTCCGTCCCTGCATGTCATACCGCTGGCAGCGGTAGATCACAAAGGCCTTTTCCAGCCATTCCAGATAATTATATACCGCCTCCACCGAGAGGGAACGCCCCTCCCCCTTCATAAACTTCACGATGGCGTTGGCAGAAAAGGTCTTGCCGACATTCTCAACAACATATTTCACCACGCGATTGAACAGGTCAAAGTTCGTGACATTGTGTCGCCGGGTAATATCGCTGGTAATCACGGAATGATAAATTCCCTCCACAATCTGATAGGACGAACGCTCATCAAGGCCTCCAATCGCAACAACCGGAAACCCACCCATGCGGATATACTCGTTTAAAAGCTCCCTCTGTGTGTGGCCGCTGTTCTTTTTGAATTCCAGATATTCGGCAAAGGACAGCGTAAAAACCGGAATGGAGAGATACCGTCCTGTCAAATAGGTGGAAATCTCACTGGCCATCAGCTTGGAATTGGAGCCGGTCACATAAATGTCGGTATTGGCATCCTCAAGCAGGCTGTTGACCGCTTTTTCCCAGCCATTCACCTCCTGTACCTCATCCAGCAGAAGATAGTAGCGCTGGCTGTCGGTCATCTGAGCCTTTATATCACGGTACATCTGCCTATCGGTCATGCCGTCGTCCAGCTCCTCCGAGGTGTAGCGCAGATAAATCACGTGATCCCCGGGAACGCCGCTGCCGATCAGGTCATCCTTCAGCATATCCAAAATCGTTGATTTTCCGCAGCGGCGGATGCCGGCGAGGATTTTCACCAGCGGAACATCCCGATAGGTTTTTAAAAGATTCAAATAGTAGGGTCTCACGATCATGGTACCGCCTCCTTATCCGCATTATAGCCAAAAACCTTCTCATCTTCAATAGTTTTTGCTGAGATTCCAGAAAAACTTTTTCTCGCTGCCTCGCGAAAACACTTGACAGCTTTACTCTAATGTGTTAGACTAACCATCACATCAACCAAAAAGGAGACGCCCATGGCAACGCCAAAGATTTTTGAAAGCGAATACCGCTTCTGTCAGCTTCTTTGGG
>CAZMGO010000151.1:0-5664 GCA_964565845.1 uncultured Oscillospiraceae bacterium
AGTAATGCGCAAGCTCGTGCGCCAGCTGCCGGTAATCGTCGCGGTCAAAGTAATTTCCCAGCAGCGCCATGGCGTTGCAGTTGGTGGCGAAGTAGTTAATGTTGGTGCGCATGCCGAGCCGGAGATTCTGATGCAGCCAGTCGCCCATTCGAAGCAGGCGCGCCTCCCATTCGCTCTTCGTTTGCTTGTCCAGCAGATGCCCGTGCTTTTGCAGCGCGTCGCACAGGGAAACGGCATTGAAAACGGTAATGCCGTTCCATGCGGCCTGCGCGTCGTTATACAGGCTGCCGTCGTCGCAGAGCATGTTCGCGCCCCACCGGAAGAGCTTCTTTGCCGCATCCAGATACTTCGTTTCTCCGGTTGCGTCCGCCATATACATCAGCGGATAGATCGCGTCGTGGCAGCGTCCATGAATGAGCTTGCAGGAGGGGCAGAGAATGGCACCGTCGAAATTCGCATTTCCCGGCATGGAAATCTGAAGATGGATCAGCTCGTCACACCATGCCTGCAGCAGATGGAGGGTTTTGCTTTGAAGCTCATTTTTCGTGATGGTCATGGCGTTCTCCTCTTTTCATATTGTCATTCGGGGATGGATATCCGAAACGGATATGTCATCCCCGATGCGTGCAATCAGATTACCTTTGAAATTGTATCACGAATAATCGTCCTGTCAACGGGCCGCGGGTTACATTTGATGTGCCCGGTCGCACCGACGACAATGTCCACGGCCTTTTCAAGCTCGAAGTCCAGCGGCAGATACGGACGAAGGCTGTCCGGTGCCTTCAGCTCCTTCAGGAAGCTGCGAACGCGGGCGATTCCTTCCCGTGCGAGTGCCAGATCATTTTCTCCCTCTGCCCCGAACACGCGCGCGATGTCGCAGTATTTATTTGCGGCGTATTCCACATTGTACTCCATTGCGTGGGGAAGGAAGATGGCGCAGGCGACGCCGTGGGCGATGTGCGTAATGCCGCCCAGCGGCTGCGCGATGATGTGGTCGAGGCCGATGCCTGCGTTCAGTGCGCAGCCGCCGAAATAGCTTGCCAGCGCCATATCGCCGCGGGCATCCGCGTTGTTCGGCTCGTTTACACACGTTTTGAGCGACTTCACGACCAGACGCATGGCCTGCATGCTGAACATTTCGGTATATGGCGTGGCGTTCAGCGAAACGTAGCTTTCGATTGCATGGCTCAGCGCGTCGATTCCGGTGGATACGGTAACGCTCTCCGGGAGGTCAACGGTCATGAGCGGGTCTAAAATGACGGTGTCGGCAATCATATACTGGCTGTAGAAGCTTTTTTTGAGACCGTTGTCCGGGTTATATACGACGCTGACCTTGCTCGCCTCCGAGCCGGTGCCCGAGGTGGTGGGAACGGCAAAAAACGGAAGCGTGCGGTTGACGATTGGCTTTCCGTTCATCTGATAGTCCACCACGCTGCCGCCGTTGGTGGCAAGCATGGCTACGGCCTTTGCGCAGTCCATCACGCTTCCGCCGCCGATGGCAAGAACCGCGCCGCAGCCGACGGCCTTTAAGGCGATTCGGTCAATATCAAGCGTAGAGGGCTCGCCCCTCAGGGATGTGTCAAGAAGAAAGGGAATATTGGCGTTTTGAAGCGAGGTGAGAATGTCCGAAACGCACTTTGCCGTTTCAGAGAAGGCAACAACCAAGGTTTTTTTATTGGTAACCTCCCGAATCAGCTCGGGAATGAGCGCTGTTTTTCCGTTTCCAAAGAGAACGCGTCGGTTTTGAATCACGTCAAACATGAGGTTTCATCGCCTTTCAGGAGAAATAACGTCCGAGTCGTATCGGAAACCGAAGGCTGGCATGGGCAGAGAGAAAGGAGCTTTGGGCAGGCGGCGGAGAAGCACGCTCCCCGCCGCCGGATAAAGGAAATTTCTTACTTCAGAACGCTGTAGGCCTCGTTTTTGGCATCCAGCACCAGCTGCAGACCCATGGAGTACAGCTCCTCGACGTATGCGTCGTATTCGTCAAGGCTGCGGGTACCGGTGATAAACGCGACGGCCATTTCCTTGCGGTATTCGTTGATGGCGGTTTCGCTGTCGTTGGCCTGATCGGCGACGGAGGCATCATACAGCAGCGTCGGAACACACCATTCCGCGCCGAAGGCGTACTTTTCAAGGTTCTTCTGGCAGCCGTAATACTTCATAACCTCGTTGTAGGAGGAGTACGGCATGACGGTGTCCTTCAGAGCCAGATTTCCGTCGCAGTATTCCATGATTTCAGGCGCGCCGTCGGCCTCCTGGCTCAGACGGAACTGCGCATAGCGGTTGGAGGGCGCCTTTTGATCCCAAGAGGAGTTGACGGGCTGCGTGCCATAGTTGACCAGCTCACGGAACCATGCCTGCTCACCGTTGATGCCGAGCGCATCCTCGGAGGAGGGATCGTCCCAAGCCACGCCCTTCACGCCGATATAGGCGCTGTAGCCGTAGTACTCATCGAGGAACAGGTCGCCCAGACGAACGGCATACTGGATATATTCGGTCGGGCACTTGTCGGTGATGAACCAGCCGCCCTGACAGGGGTAGTTGGCATTGTAGATGGCGTTGCGCTGTCCGTTTTCACCCTCGACGGGCGCGAGGATGAAGTAGTCAAACCAACGGTTGGTATCGCCGGCCTTCACAACGCCGTCTTCGGGACCCCAGCCGATGATGATGCCGAGGGTTTCGCCCGCGGGCGCTTCGCCGACCGCGCGGAGGTCGTCAATGCTGATGGAGAAGCTGTCTTCGAGAATCAGACCCTCCGCATACAGCGAACGGGCAAATTCCAGCGCCATTTTGTATTCCTCGGTCGTGAAGCAGGCGACGATTTCGCCGGTACCGTCCACGTCCACGCGGTAGTTCTCATACGGGTTGATCTGATAGAAGTTGGAGACCCAGCACAGGAAGCGGTCGGTGTTCCCGGAGTAGAAGGCCAGCGGGATTTCGTCGTTGGGGTCGCCGTTTCCGTTCACGTCGTTGTCGCGAATCCACTCGAGGTACGCCTTGAGCTCCTCGGTGGTCTGCGGCTCGCCGTCCTCATACTGTGCCATGAAGGGCATGGAGTACCACGCGCGGCCTTCGCCGTACATGCAGTGATAGGCCTCGTTGTAATCCGGCAGAGAGTAGATGTGGCCGTCGGAGCCGGTAACATATGCCTTCGTGGCGGGGTTGTAGGCGAACAGTTCGAGCGTATTGGGTGTGGCTTCCTCGGAGAGGTAGTCGTCCAGCGCCACAAAGATGCCGCTTTTCGCGTACTGGTCCATGGCGGCCTTTTCGATGCTCTTGCTCATGATGATGTCCGGATAGCTGCCGGAGTTCAGAAGCAGGTTCAGCTTCGCGTCCGCGCCGTCGGCAGGCGCTTCGATGAACTCAAGCTTCAGGCCGGTGTCCTTTTCGAGCAGCTGCGTGGCCAGGTTGACATCGCGGCTGTAGGTTTCCAGCGTGTTGGGCTGCAGAGAGCCGAAGATGGTGAGCGTGACGTCCTCGCCCTCGGGAACGATGCGGGCGTTTGCGTCGGGAATGACGCGGGTCGGGCCTTCGGTGGTGAGGTCAGCCAGCGCAGCGGTCGTGCTGAGCAGCATGACGAGCGCCATGAGCAGGGTGACGAGTCGTTTCATGGGTTTTGCCTCCTTTTTCATATGTTCAACCGGCAAAGCCGGCCGAAGTGCGTTTTAGCCCTTTACGGAGCCAATCATCATGCCCTTCACGAAGTATTTCTGCACGAACGGATACAGAATCATGACGGGCAGGGAGCCGAGCACAATCACGGCGTATTTAATCAGCTGCATGGCGTTTGCCATTTCGTCGAGCGCGGAATCCTCAATCTGCGCCATCATTTCCGTGGACATGTTGGAAAGCAGCAGTATGTCGCGCAGCACCAGCTGCAGCGTGTACTTGCTGGAGGAGTTCAGATACAGAAGCGCGCGCATGTAGCCGTTCCAATGTCCCACGCCGTGGAACAGAACCATGACCGCGATCACGGGCTTGGCCAGCGGAAGCGCGATTTTTACGAAGAAATGCAGGTCGTTGCTGCCGTCAATCTGCGCGGCCTCCAAAAGCTCGTTTGGCACGTTGGTGCTGAAGTAGGTGCGCACGATGATCATGTTGTAGCACGAGAACGCGAAGGGGATAATCATCGCAAGGCGGCTGTCAATGAGCCCGAGGTTCTTTATCAGCATGTAGTTCGGAATCATGCCGCCGGAGAAGAACATGGTGAAGGTGAAATACAGAACGAACATGCCCTTGCCCGGCAGGTCGCGCCGAGACAGCGGATAGCCCGCAAGCACCAGCAGAATCACGTTCACGATCGTGCCGAAAATCATATACAGCATGCTGTTCAGGTATCCGGTCACCAGCAGATTCTGCTTGAAGCAGGCCTTGTAGCCGTCCAGCGTGAGATTGACCGGCCACAGCCACACCTTGTTCGTAATGACGGCGTAGGCCGACGAGAACGAGCTGGATACGACGTAGATAATCGGATACAGCACAATCAGGAAGAAGACGGACAGCAGAATCAGATTGACAAGATGGAAGGAGCGGTCGCCCGGCTGACCGAGTATGGAATGCCTCTTTTGCTTGATTGCCATAATCCATTCCTCCTGTTACCACAAGCCGTAGCTGGAAATTTTGGTCGAGAAGAAGTTGGCGGTCAGCACCAAGACCAGAGATACGAGGTTCTGGAACAGACCGACCGCGGTGGAATAGGAGAAGTCCGGCTTGCTCGCGGTGATGCTCTGCTTGTAAACGTAGGTCTCAATGACCTCCGACAGGGAGATGTTGGTCGAGTTCTGCATTAGATAAATTTTTTCAAAGCCGACCGTGATAACGGAACCCATGCGCAGAATGAGCATGATGGTGATTGTCGGCAGAATGCCGGGAATGTCCACGTGCCAGATGCGCTTCCACATGGACGCGCCGTCGATGGATGCGGCCTCGTGCAGCTGCGGATCGACGCCCGCCAGCGCGGAAATGTAGATGATTGCGCCGTATCCGGCCTCCTGCCACACGCCCGACCACACGTACACATGCCGGAAGTATTCGGGCTTGCCGAGGAAGTTGATGGCGTTGACACCGAAAAGCTCCAAAACCCGGTTCAAAAGGCCGTTGTGAAGGCTTAAAAGCTGATTCAAAAGGCCTACCATTATGACGGTTGACAGAAAGTGCGGCGCGTAGGTGACCATCTGAATGGTCTTGCGGTATTTGTCGCTCGGAAGATGCGTAAGGCCGATGGCCAGAAGAATCGGAATTGGGAAGCCTGCAACAAGGTTATAGAGGCTGATGATCAGCGTGTTCGAAAGAATGCTCCAGAACTTCACGTTTGTGGTGAAGCGCAGAATCTGGTAAAGACCGATCCATGGGCTGTCCATGATGCCGGCCTTGATGTCGTAGGACTTGAACGCAAGCGTGACGCCGTAGATGGGAATGTAATTGAAGATGAAGACGTAGATTACGGGAATTGACAAAAGCAGATACAGCCCCCACCGGCGCTTTACCGCGTGCCAGCGCTTCGTAAACCTGCCGCTGCCCGAGGAAGAAACCATTTGCGTTCGTTCAGCCATATTGCACGCCTCCTGCTGTGCTGATATTTGATACAAAAACGATCGATGCTGTATGAAAATATGCATCATTCCGGGTGCGAATATAATACCATCAAAAGACCGAAGTGTC
>CAZMGO010000152.1:0-2441 GCA_964565845.1 uncultured Oscillospiraceae bacterium
TCCGGCTGCGCGCCGATGTTCAGCGCCATGTTGCCGCCCTTTCCCACCACGTCAATCAGCAGATGCACAAGCGTGCGCAGCGGCTTCAGCACGTCCTCATAGCCGAAGGCGAACGAGCGTCCAATTGTGATGCAGCTTTCCCACGGCACGGAGATGTAGTGATCGGGCACCTGCTGCTCCGGCGTGATGTAGTTTTCCGTTTCGCCGCCGATTGTGCGATCCGCAAGAATCAGCCCCGTATTGACTTTTCGCGCGCGCTCGGCCAGCTCCGTCAGCCGAATATCCTGATGATTGCGCGGGCCAACCTGTCCGCCGTCCAGCCACAAAATGTCCACCGGTCCCAGCTTCGTAACCAGCTCCATCAGCTGATTGTGCGTGAATTCGATATATTTTTCCCACAGCTCCGGGCGCTGGCGCGGATCATAGGTGGGATTGCGCCAGTGCGCCACCGGCAGCTCGCAGCCCGGCGCCCAGTACCACGGACAATGCCAGTCCGGCTTGGAAAAATAGGGTGCGATATGAATGCCTCGGGCACGGAAGGCGTCAAACAGCACCTTGGCAATGTTCGCATACCTGTGCGTATGGAACGGACAGTCTGCGCCGGTCACCTTGTAATCCGTGTAGGCGGTGTCGTACATGCAGAAGCCGTCGTGATGCTTCGTTGTGAAAATGAAATAGCGGAAACCGACGCGCGCGGCAAAATCCGCCCATTCGTCCGGCTGAAACCGCAGCGGATTGAACGACCGGTTCAAATCGAAATACTGCTTTCGGAACAGTTCCGCATCCGGCTCCCACGTATAATCCTTGCGTGCCCAGTCCGCGTCTCCATCCGACAGCGGCCAGCTTTCGCAGATTCCCAGCTCCGAATACGCGCCCCAGTGCACCATCAGCGCCAGCTTCTGATTTCGAAACCACTCCAGCCTTTCGCGCACAGCCGCCTCCTTGGGAACGACGTACCTTTCCTCCTCCGAATGATTGATAATATCTCCGCGCAGTGCCTCGAGCAATTCAGCCATGCTGCTTCCTCCTTCGTCCGTTGGTTCAGAGCGAACCATGCCGCCCCTTCCCGCCTTGCGGTACAGATTCCCGCATCCCGCTGGCCTGAAATCAAAGAAATCTCCGCGGAGTCGTTTGCGGAGACCTGTTCGGCGGGAAGCCCTATTTCGCAGACTTCCTCTCAATCAGCGCGGCCATTTCGCCCACGTTCTTCATGCCGGTAACTTCCTTCATAGTGAACTTCACGCGGAACGCATCCTCAACCTCGGCAATCAGCGTGATATGCATCAGCGAATCCCATTCGTCGATGTCGTTTGCGTTGGTCTTTTCGGTAATCTTCAGGGATGCGTCATCAAAAACCTCGCGGAACACGCAGTTCAGCTTCTTCATGATGTCTGCCTTCGTCATTTGCTTTCTTCCTCCGTTATAAACGTTTGATGGCTTTGGTAGTCATCCACGCGCGCCTCATACAGTCCGTCGCCCAGCGGGCGGAAGCCCATGGACGCGTAGAGCTCCTTTACCATGGCATTCTTGGCTGTTGGAATATATTCGCCAACGACGCGCGCGGCTCCTGCTTCCCTTGCGGCGCGAACGATGGAATCGGCGATAAATTGCTCCATGCCGCGCTTGAGCACGCGGCAGCTCATCAGCCATTCCACCACGAAAAGCTCGTTTTCTCGCCTTTCCAGAATGACCACGGCAATCAGCCCATGCTCACCGAAGCGGTCGCGCAGCGTGTAGTAGCGAGTAACATAGCGCGGATTCGCCGCGATTTCCTCAATTTCCGCCTCGCTGTAGCGCACGGTGCGCAGGTTAAACTGATTTGAGCGCTGCGTGAGCTGCGCAATGCGCGGAAGATGGAACGTATCAAACGGTGCGCAGACCGCCTTCATTTCCAGCGCCTTCAGGTAATCGTCGTAATTGTCGATACCGGCGCTCAGCTCGGTGCGGCTCTTCTCCGCCAGATAGCGCTCCGTGCGCACGCGATCCTCGTCGGAATAGGAATTGGTGTCAAACAGGTTCTGCATGCGGGCAAAGGCCGTGTATTCCGCAGGATCCTCGGGCAGCTCCGGCACCTCGACCTCCGGCAGCATCGTGCGCACCAGATTGCGCTCGAACGGATTGTCATCAAAGAAGACCATCGAATCCAGCCCGATGTTCAGCTCCTTCTGGATGCGGCGGATGTTGGAGGCCTTGTCCTCCCAGTTGGCGACGAAGGCGGAGAAGTCATCCAGCTTCAGAACCATTTCCGGATGCCTGAGGAACGGCTCCTTCGCGTTGGCCTCGTCGTTTTTGGAGCAGACGGCCAGCATGACGCCGCGGTTTTTCAGCTCCTTCAGCCATGTTTGAAACTCGGTAAACGCGTGCCCCTGCCCCAGCTCGCCAATCTGAATGCCCTCCAGCCCGTCATCTCCGATCACGCCGCCCCAAAGGGTATTGTCAAG
>CAZMGO010000152.1:2541-5661 GCA_964565845.1 uncultured Oscillospiraceae bacterium
TCAGAAGCTGATACGGAAAGGCGCTCCTCTCGCGCAGCGCATAGGAGCCGAACACGCCGTCATCCATCGGCAGGAAGGCGAAAAACAGAACGTCCGCCCTCGTTCCGCGATGAATGCGCGCCCATTCCATGCGCATTTTCTCAATTTCGGCTTCGGCAAACGCGCTTCGTGCCTCCAGCGGCGTTCGCACGAAGCGCTCATACAGCTTTTCCGTGCAGTGATAAATGAGCACCGTTTCCGGCTCGAAGGCATAAAGCTCACTGCCCGCATCCATCAGCTGGGCGTCAATCTGGTCGTAATCGGCCTCAAACATGCGCAGCGGCAAATTCATTTCCAGTGCATAGCCGCGAATCGCCGCCGCCAGCAGCTGCGTAGCACAGTCGCCCAGCAGGGCAAAGCGCACGCCGTCCGACGTTTCCGGATTGTGCGTGCAATTCCTTTTTAGCTGCAGATAGGAAACATTCTTCATGCAACCGTCCTCCATGCAAGGATTCCGCGAAAATTATATCAAGCTCGCCGCCTCCCTGTCAACCCCGGTATTGACACCGAATCCGCCGAAACGGTATAATAACAGCAAACGAAAGAAATCCATCAGGAGGAATTCGTCATGATCTCACTAAGCCATCGGATTCACACGCTGCTGAAGGCCGTAAACCTGGATCAACGAAACGGCTACCGTCACTATGTCACCGGAGAGCTTGCCCGGGAGGGCGTCGCAGAGGCGCCGTTGTTCGTGCAGCGCGCCGTGATGCAAACCGCCTTCGCCTCCCGGATGAGCGAGGCCGAGAACGGCCGATACGACGCGGTTGTGGGCGAGGCCGCAGATTCTCTCTTGGGTGCACTCGAAAGCGATGGCGCGATCACGAAGGCCTCCGCGCAGAAGGCCGAGGCGCTTCTGCTTCCGCTGAAGGACGCCGCGAAGGCCTACACGGTGCACATGATCGGGCACGCGCACATCGACATGAACTGGATGTGGCCGTATCACGAAACGGTTGCCGTGACGCTGGAAACATTCCGCACGGTGCTGAAGCTGATGGAGGAATTCCCGGATTTCACCTATGCACAGTCGCAGGCATCCACCTATCGCATCGTGGAGGAATATGAGCCGGCCATGCTGGACGTCATTCGCCGCCGCGTGAAGGAGGGACGATGGGAGGTTTCGGCTTCCACGTGGGTGGAGGCGGACAAGAACATGCCCTCCGAGGAAAGCATGGCACGCCATCTGCTGTATACGAAAAACTATCTCTCCAAGCTGCTGGACATCGATCCCGACACGCTGAATCTCGATTTTGAGCCGGATACCTTCGGTCACGGCGCAAACGTGCCGGAGATTCTCAGTCAGGCGGGCGTGAAGTATTACTACTACTGCCGCGGGCACGAGGGTACCGGCGCGCACATCTGGCGCGCGCCCTCCGGCGCGGAGGTTCTGGCGTTTCAGGAGCCGACATGGTATCTGGGCGACGTGAACCCGAATTTCGCGCTGTTTGTGCCCGACTTCTGCCGCAAAACCGGCGTAATGGACGCGGTGAAGGTGTACGGCGTGGGCGACCACGGCGGCGGGCCGACACGGCAGGATCTTACCTACATTGAAGAAATGCGCACATGGCCCGTGTTCCCGCGGCTTGTGCATTCGTCGTACCGCGCGTTCTTCGGCGCACTGGAGGCCGTGCGCGGTCGTTTGCCCGTGGTGGATACCGAGCTGAACTGCGTGTTCACCGGCTGCTACACGACGCAGAGCCGCGTGAAGGCGACCAATCGCATCGGCGAGGACACGCTGCGCGAGGCCGAAGCGCTTTCGGCAGCCGCGCATGCGCTGACCGGCAGCGCTTACCCGGCGGGCATGCTTGAAACGGCGTGGCGCAAGGTGCTGTTCAGCCAGTTCCATGACATTCTCACCGGCTCCGGTGTGCGCGACACGCGCGAATATGCAATGGCGACATTCTCCGAGGCATTTGCGGGCGCGGGAACGGCGTATGCCGCCGCAATGCGCTCGCTGGCCGAGGCGATCGATACCTCCTCCGTCGCGGAAAAGAGTCCTGCGGCGTTCACGCGCTCCGAGGGCGCGGGCGTGGGCTTTGACGGCATGCGCTTCCGTCCGCCGGTGGCCGAGAGATGCGCATCTCTCACGCGCGTGTTCCATCTGTTCAACTGCGAGGAAGCGCCCCGTACGACGCCCACGGAGCTGACAATCTGGGATTATCCCGGCGACGCGAGAGCCATCGTCGCGCGCACGCTCGACGGGCAGCCCGTGAATGTGCAGCTGCTCACGCGGGCAAACGGCATTGGCTATATGGGGCATTCCTACGTGCGCCTGCTGGTGGACGCAGAAATTCCCGCCTGCGGCTGGCAGACGGTGGTGCTGGACGCAGCGGACGACGATGCGTTCCCGCTGTGCTATCCGGGCGATCCGCGGCTGCACGTGCCGGAGAGGTATGTGCTTGAAAACGAGCATCTGCGCGCGGAATTCGACGAAACCGACGGTGCGCTGACCTCCCTTGTGGATAAGGCCAGCGGAAAAGAGCTGCTTTCCGGCCCCGCAGGCTTCTTCGACATTCTGGAGGATCCGGTGCGCGGCATGACGAGCTGGGTGGTTGGACGCTATCTGCGCCGCGAGCGGATTCGCAGGGATGTACGCATAACCCGTGCAGCCGGCGGCGCGCTGCGCGGCGCGCTGGAAATGAAGACGAGCTTTGCTGCCGCGTCCGCACTGTCCGTCGTGGTATCGCTTGATAAGGGCGCAAGGGCCCTGCGCTATCAGGTGAAGGTGGACTGGTGCGAGCGCGGCACGCGGGAGAACGGCATGGCTCAGCTGGCGTTTGCGGCTCCGTATGCCTATGCCTCCGAAAAAACGCGCTGCGACAACGCTGCCGGATTCATCGACCGCGCGCCCATGAACATGGATATGCCCGTGCGCACCTATGCCTGTGCGCTGCCGACGGAGAATGCACCCGCGCTGGTACTCACCAGCGATGCGAAATACGGCATGCGCAGCTATGACAATACGCTTCAGCTTACGCTGATTCGCGCAGGCTACGATCCGGATCCGGATCCCGAGAAGGGTCTGCACGAGTTCAGCCTGTCGCTGGGTGTGACGGAGGATGTGAAGCCGGAGAGCCTGTC
>CAZMGO010000153.1:0-5627 GCA_964565845.1 uncultured Oscillospiraceae bacterium
GCACCTCGTGGGAACCGAAGCGAACCTTCAGATAGCCCACGATGCCGCCCCACAGCACGCCCGCCGCAATGGAGGCGAGGATGCACAGGGGAATCAGCACCCATGACGGTGCCTTCACGAAGATGGCAACGAGACAGGCCGCCAGCGAGCCTACGATGTACTGCCCCTCCGCGCCGATGTTGAAGATGCCGGTCTTAAACGAGAAGGCGACGGACAGACCGGTAAGGATGTAGGGATTTGCATACTCAATGAACGAATAGGTCATCGATTTCGTGCTCAGCCTGCCGGTTTTCGCATTCAGGAAAACGGCTTTGAACAGGCTGGCATACGCCTCCAGAGGGTCATAGCCCGCAATCAGAAGCGCGATGCCGCCGGCGATAAAGCCAATCAGAATGGAAAGAATCGTGTATGGAAGGCTGGACGAGACAATCTTATGAAGATTACGGCTTAGCCGACGGTCTTCCAGCAACTTTTTATCCGACATGGTGCTCGCCTCCTCCTGCCATCATCAGTCCCAGCTGCCGTTCGTTCGTTTCCTCTCCGGGCGCGGAATAGACAATCTTGCCCTCGAAGATTACGTCTATGCGGTCGGACAGGCTCATGATTTCGTCCAGCTCAAAGGACACAAGCAGAACGGCTTTGCCCTTGTTGCGCTGATCCACGATGTAGCGGTGCACATATTCGATGGCACCCACGTCCAGCCCTCGCGTCGGATTCACCGCAATCAGCAAATCCTTATCATTGGTAACCTCGCGGGCAATGATGACCTTCTGCTGGTTGCCGCCGGAAAGCGAGCCTGCCGGATGTGTTTCGGAGCCGCGCGGACGAATGTCAAACTTATCGAGCAGCTCGGTCGCGTGCGCATGAATTGCCTTGCGGTTCAGCGTGCCAAGGAAGGAGTAGGGGCGGTTTGAAATGTTCTGCAAAAGCAGATTGTCCTCCACCGAGAAATCCAGCACCAGACCATGCTTCTGCCGGTCGGCGGGAATGGAGGAGATGCCCAGATCATACAGATAGCGGGGCGATTTGTTGTAGGCATCGCAGCCGTTCATGGTGACGGAGCCTCGCGTTGCCTTTTTAAGGCCGGTCAGAATTTCGACCAGCTCCGTCTGGCCGTTGCCGTCAATACCGGCAATGCCCACGATTTCTCCGCGGTGCACGTCGAGGGACAGACCGCGCAGCACCTCCACCTTGCGGTAATCACGGGCGCGCAGGTCGCGAACGGAGAGAACCGTTTCGCCGGGCTGAATGGGTGCTTTATCGACAGTGAACTCCACGTTGCGTCCGACCATCATGCTGGCCAGATCATGCTCGGTGACGTCACTTACATTCACGGTTGAAATGTATTTGCCCTGACGGATGATGGTGCATTTGTCAGCGCATTCCTTGATTTCCTTCAGCTTATGCGTAATCAGAAGCACGCTCTTGCCCTCGCGGGTAAGGTTGCGCATGATTTCCACCAGCTCTAAAATTTCTTGAGGCGTGAGAGAGCTGGTCGGCTCGTCGAGAATCAGAATATCCGCGCCGCGGTAGAGAACTTTCAGGATTTCCACGCGCTGCTGCATGCCGACGGAAATATCCTCGATCCTTGCGTCCGGATCGACGTTCAAACCGTAGCGCTTGGAAATTTCCACCACGCGCCTGCGAGCGCTGGCAATGTCAAGATGCACTCCGCACGTAACGGGCTCAAGGCCAAGAATGATGTTTTCGGTAACGGTAAACGGCTGAACCAGCATGAAGTGCTGATGAACCATGCCGATGCCAAGCGCAATGGCGCGGTTCGGCGAATCGATCGTCGCTCGGCTGCCGTTTATAAAAATTTCGCCCTGCGTGGGCTGATACAGACCGTAAAGGATGTTCATCAGCGTGGACTTGCCTGCGCCGTTCTCGCCGAGAATTGCATGAATTTCACCCTTGTTCACGGTGAGATTGATTCCGTCATTGGCCTTGAACGAGCCGAACATCTTCACGATGCCACGCATTTCGACCGCTGCGGGAATCCGGTTTTCGTTGCCTTCCGAATTCAAACGAGTTGCACCTCGCATTCATTGGTTTTTGAAGGAGGGGGGATCGCTTTACCAGAAAAATCCCTGCCCGCCTGGCGAGCAGGGATTTGCGAAAATCAATTACTTGAAGGGATACGCGTCCTCGCCGTAGATGGCCGCGAAGTCTTCGACGGTGGCGGGAACGACGATCTCGCCGGAGATAATCTTCGCCTTGGCTTCCTCAACCTTGGCAAGAACGTCGGCATCGATCAGCGTGGTGGTCTCGGCAATGTCAACGCCGCCGGTCACGATGTCATACATGGTTTCGCCGGCCTCGAGGGTGCCCTCGGTAAGAGCCTTGCACAGATTGAAAACGCCGTTGTCAACGCGCTTCACGGCGCTGGTCAGAACGGCTTCGGGAGCCAGATAGTTCTGATCCTGGTCGACGCCGATGGCAAACTTGCCCTGCTCGGCAGCCGCTTCGATAACGCCCATGCCCGTGCCGCCGGCCGCATGATATACGATGTCGGCGCCCTGCGCGTACATGTTGATGGTGGCAGCCTTGCCGCCGGCTGCGTCGCCGTAGCTGTTGGCGTTATAGGCCTGAATGGTGCAGTCGGGGTTCGCAGCCTTGACGCCGGCGTAGTAGCCGATGCCGAAGGTGTTCATCAGCGGGGAAACCATGCCGATGACGAAGCCGACGTTGTTGGTCTTGGTCATGTAGCCGGCAACCAGACCGACGAGGTAGGAGCACTGCTCGGTGGCGAAGTTCACACCCGTGCAGTTGTCGGCGACGGAGCCGTTATCGATGATGGCGTACTTCTGCTCCGGATGCGCATTGCAGGCTTCCGTCAGCGCGTCGGCCATCATCCAGCCGATGCAGATGATCAGGTCGTTGCCTTCATCATAGAGGGTTTCGAGGTTGGTGGCGTAGTCGGCCTCGGTGACGGACTCGAGATAGGAAACCTCGACGCCCAGCTCTTCCTTGGCGCGCTGCAGGCCCTGCCAGGCCAAAGCGTTGAAGGACTGGTCGTTAATTCCGCCGGTATCGGTGACCATGGCAACCTTGAAGTTCTCGGCGGACGCCGGAACGGTCGCAAGGCCGAGGGCAAGAACGAGAGCCAGCGCGAAGCACAGGATCTTTTTCATGGGGATAGCCTCCTTAAAGAATGATAAAGGAACCGTGTATATAATACCCCCTTTTTGCCGAAATTGCAAGTGAAAATTGCGGTTTTTCCTTCGAATTCACGCATTATTTTGCCCGGATGCCGCAGGTTTGTTCGTACTTTTCGCGTGTTTGTTAAATGTGAAGACACACACGGGAAAGTGTGAACGCACAATTCCATCTGTGATATAATGAAGCCATCCAATGAAAGAGGAGTGGGACTTCATGAAAAAGCTCTGGAACGAGTTCAAGGCCTTCGCATTCAAGGGAAACGTGGTTGATCTGGCCGTCGGCATGATGATCGGCAGCGCGTTCACCGCCATCGTGACTGCGCTTGTCAACAGCATTCTGATGCCGCTGATTTCGCTGATTACCGGCAAGGTGAGCTTTGAAGAGATGAAGTGGGTCATCGGGCAGACGGAGATCCCCTATGGCGTATTCCTGCAGGCTATTTTCAATTTCCTTGCCGTAGCCGTGTGCATCTTCTTCTTAGTGAAGCTGATCAACCGCCTGACGGCGCTTGGCAAGAAGAAGGCAGCGGAGGAAGCGCCCAAGGAGCCCACGCGCCTTTGCCCCTTCTGCTTCAGCGAAATCCATAAGGAAGCGACCCGCTGCCCGCACTGCACCAGTGAGCTGCCCGTCGCAACCAAAGACTGAGCTTCCTGTGTTGCCGGCGTCTCCGCAGCTTTTCGGATATGCCGGCATTTTTATCGCACGCCGCGCCGTCTGCAAATAAACGAGTGGGAGGAATGCCGATGTACCGTATTTCCGTTCCGATTACCAACTGGTTTCCCAATCGCACGCTCGACCGCGAGGCAACGCTTGCGGAGCTTCGCAGGGTCAGCGCTTCAAGAGTGTGGCTTTGTTCCGCGCGAGGCATTGAGGGAGAAGCGCGGCTTGCGGAGGAGGAGCGGCTGCTGATCGAAAACCGCATTTTCTTTGAGCAGAATGGGCTTGAGGTCGGCGTGTGGATCAGCTCGCTCGGACATGGCGGCGCACTGATTCAGGATGACGCGGACGCGCTGAAGAACGCCGGGAAATACCGCCGTATGGTCGGCATGAACGGGACGACATGCGACGATACCTTCTGCCCGTCGGATGAGGTCTTCGTGCGGGATTATACCGACTGGGTTGGACGCATTGCGGCCACCGGTGCGAAGCTGATTATGCTGGATGATGACTTTCGCCTGTGCGTGCGCTCGAACGGCAACGGCTGCTGCTGCGATAATCATATGAAGGAATACGAACGACGCATTGGGAAGAGAGTTGAACGTTCAGACCTGAAGAGGCTCGTTTTCGGCGCTCATCCCTGCAGGGAACGCGACGAATGGCTGCGCATGGGAAACGACGCGCTGATGACGCTTGCGCGAACACTGCGCCGTCGTGTGGATGAGGTGAACCCGAGCGTGCGGCTGGGCTTCAGCTCCGTGTTGTCCACGTGGGACGTGGACGGCGTGGACGCGCTGACGCTTTCCCGTGCGTTCGCCGGACACACGCGCCCGTTTCTGCGGCTTTCCGGCGCACCGTACTGGAAAGCGCGCGGCTTTCAGGATGTGGGCATGGGGACGCTGATCGAGGTCAACCGCATGCAGCTTTCCTTCCTGAAGGATGCGGACATTGAGCTGTTCACGGAGGGCGACACCTATCCGCGCCCGCGCTTTGCCACGCCCGCAAGCTATCTGGAGGTGTTTGATCAAGCGCTGCGTACCGATGATCGCGCGGACGGCATTCTGTGCTACACAATGGATTATACCGCTTCGCCCCGCTACGAACGCGGCTACGCGGATGCCATGCAGCGCAGCGCGCCCGTATACCGCTGGCTGGAGGCGCACATGCGCGGCGGCGTCTTCGAGGGAATCAGCGTTTTGTGCCAGCCACACCGTCTTCGTGCCGCCGATCTGCCTTCGGACACCGATCTAAACGAGCTGGTCAGTCGATTTTTCTTCTCCTCCGCGCAGCGTCTGCTGTGCGACAACAGCCTTCCGATTGCCTACAATGGCCGCGGCCCGCATGTGGTATTCGGCGAAAACGGCAAATATGTCACGGAGGCGCAGCTTTCCGAGGGCGCAGTCATCGATATGGATGCGGCGTGCTTTCTGATGGCGCGCGGAGTGGACGTGGGCATTGAGCGTATGTCCGATGAGCGGGAGCAGGCCGGAGAAGAGTATTTCGAGGCCGACGACGAATTCGTCGCCACAACCGGCGCGCCGCGCTTTCGCGAGACTGCGCTTAAATCGGGCGCGAAAGTGCTTTCCAGCCTTGGCGGGCAGCCGTCCTGCTTCCTTTATGAAAACGCGCGCGGACAGCGCCTTGCCGTTTATACCTTTGACATGTGGCGCGCGCTGAGCCGCTGGGGCATGACGCGCGGCTACTGCCGCCAGCGCCAGCTGATTCGGGCGCTTGAATGGGTTGGGCGCAGACATCTGTCTGTCGTTTGCCCGGGTTTCCCGGATCTGTATCTGCTTGTCAAGCGTACA
>CAZMGO010000154.1:0-5597 GCA_964565845.1 uncultured Oscillospiraceae bacterium
ACCTTGTCCATCTGCGCCAGACGAATCTTCTTGCCAATCTTTTCGCCGGTAATGTCCGCCTCGGCGCGGTAGCCCAGCTCGCTCAGCTTGGAAACGAGCGCGTTCGCGTAGTCGGCGGCGCGGTCGGTAACGGACAGCACGCGTACCTGCTCGGGCGCCATCCACGTGGGCAGCGCACCGGCATACTTTTCAATCAGGTAGGCCAGCGTGCGCTCGTAGCAGCCCAGAGACGTTCTGTGGATGATGTACGGGCGCTTCTTCTGCCCGTCCGCGTCCACGTATTCCATGCCGAAGCGCTCGGCCAGCAGCATGTCAATCTGGATGGTGACGATGGTGTCCTCCTTGCCGAATACATTCTTGTACTGAATATCCAGCTTCGGGCCGTAGAATGCGGCCTCGTCGATGCCGATGGTGTACTTCACGTCCAGATGGTCGAGGATGCGGCCCATGATTGCCTGCGCCTCGTTCCACTGCTCGGGCGTGCCCTCGTATTTGTTCTTCGGGTTGGCCGGATCCCACTGGGAGAAGCGGAACGTGCAGTTTTCCAGCATGCCCACGGTGTCCAGCATGTATTTTGCCAGCTCCAGACAGCCCTTGAATTCTTCTTCCAGCTGATCGGGACGCAGCACCAGATGTCCCTCGGAGATGGTGAACTGGCGCACGCGAATCAGGCCGTGCATTTCGCCGGAGTCCTCGTTGCGGAACAGCGTGGAGGTTTCGCCCAGACGCATCGGCAGCTCGCGGTAGGAGCGCTGGCGGTTCAGGTATACCTGATACTGGAACGGGCAGGTCATCGGGCGCAGCGCGAAGCATTCCTTCGTTTCGTCGGCCGGGTCGCCCATCACGAACATGCCGTCCAGATAATGATCCCAGTGGCCGGAAATGCGATACAGGTCGCGCTTGGCCATCAGCGGCGTTTTGGTGAGCAGGTAGCCCTTCTTCTGCTCGGTATCCTCAACCCAGCGCTGCAGAAGCTGAATCACGCGCGCGCCCTTGGGCAGCATGATCGGCAGACCCTGACCGACCACGTCCACGGTGGTGAAGTATTCAAGGTCGCGTCCCAGCTTGTTGTGGTCGCGCTTCAGCGCCTCCTCGCGCTCGGCGATGTAGGCGTCCAGCTCCTCCTTCGCGGCGAAGGCGGTGCCGTAGATGCGCTGAAGCATCTTGTTTTTCTCGCTGCCGCGCCAGTATGCGCCCGCGATGCTGGTCAGCTTCACGGCCTTCACCTTGCCGGTGGAGGGCAGATGCGGACCTGCGCACAGGTCGGTGAAATCGCCCTGACGGTAGAAGGAAATCACGGCGTCCTCGGGCAGATCATGAATCAGCTCGATCTTGTACGGCTCGTCCTTCATCCGCTCGAGTGCCTCTGCGCGGGGCAGCTCAAAGCGCTCCAGACGCTCGTTTCTCTTGATGATGCGATTCATTTCCTTTTCGATGGCGGCCAGATCCTCATTGCTGAACGGGGCGGCGACGTCGAAATCGTAATAGAAGCCGCTGTCGATGGCGGGGCCGATGGCCAGCTTCGCCTCGGGACGGATGGCCTTTACGGCCTGCGCCAGCACGTGGCTGGCGGTGTGGCGCAGCACGCGCAGGCCGTCTGCGTCGCTGCCGGTAAGATATTCAATCGCCGCGCCGTCCGGAACGGGCGCGACAAGCTCGGCGACCTCGCCGTTTACACGCACGGCCAGCGCCGTTTTTTTGAGCTCCTTATCGATTTCTCCGGCGATGTCCAATGCGTTCATGCCGTCTGCAAACTCGCGAATTTCTCCCTGATACGTGATTTTCATGTGGCTGCCTCCCATGTCTGTTTTTTCGGGAACAAAAACGCTCGTCCCTCATGAAGGGACGAGCGGTAATGCCCGTGGTTCCACCCAACTGACGCGGATGCTCCGCGCCGCTTTGAAAAAGCTGTATCGCGCTTTTCGCGCCGACAGTCGGGAGGTGGTGCGTCCGTTCCGCGGTGTGCCGCGCGCGCTTTCAGCCTGCGACGCGTGCTCTCTTGTGCGCCTTGCGGGGGACAAAACTCCGTCTTTCCGCCGGATTGAAATGGATTATAACCGCGCGCGGATGGGTTGTCAAGAACATTTTTGTAAACTTGCTCAGAGCAGGATGAATACCGGCAAAAGCGCGAGCAGACCGGCGAGGGACAGAAGCATGGCCGCGCAGCCGGACTGCGCCCTCCGCCGGAGCTTTTTTGCGGAATAGGTTTTGGTGTGGCTGATGCCCGTGCCGGGAATGGAGAAGGTGCGCCGCACGCCGCGGGGGCCGACGCTCACGCGCGCGCCCTTCACGCCGCCGGAAAGTCCAATGCCGCTTTTGCTGATGTTCAGCCGGAAGCCCTTGCCCAGCCGGATGCTTTTGCGAAACTGCCAGCCCACGAGAAATCGCTCCTTTGCCTTCGATGAAAATCGCCCGGCGCGGAAACGACGGACGATTTACGGAGTATTTGGAAACGCTGCGCTTTACTTGATGATTCGCCGGCCCCAGCAGAAGGCCTTATTGTAGTAGCCGCTGGCCATGCTGGACACGACGACCATCTTTGCCGAGGGAGACACGTGGATGAAGTAGTTCTTGCCCAGATAGATGCCCACGTGGTCGACAACCTTGCTGTCCTCACTGTCGTTTTCGAAGCACACGATGTCGCCGCGCTTCAGGCTACTGCGGCTGATGTAGGCGTAGCTGCCCTTATGACCGATGGACTGCACGTCCGCGGGCACGGAATAGCCCAGCGAGGCGAAGCAGGCGCGGACAAAGCTTGGGTTGCTGAAGGTAGTGGTGTTGTTCGGAGACTTGGAATAGGCGCAGCCGAGCCGGGACTGAGCCGCATAGATGATGTAATCCGCGTACTTGGTCTTGCTCATGCTCTTGGCCAGATAGGATTGACTGGACTTCACGGACGAGGGCATGGTCGTGGAGGAGCCCGTAGAGCTGAACGTCCCCTTTGCGCTGTCCGCAATCTTGAAGCGATTCACCTTCGTTTTGCTGATGTAGGTCTTCAGAATGTAGCCGTGTCCCTTGCCGCTGGTGTTGGTGACCTCGTAGAACGAGCCCTTCGTGCCGACGATTGTCAGCGGGTAGTCGGCGGTGAGCACGTCCACAACCTTGCTGCTTGTGGAGGCGGTGGTGTAGACCTTCGCCTGCTTCTTGGTGTAGCCGTTCCATTTGGTGTAGGTGGAGACCTTCTGCAGATCCTTCACCTGTGCGTAGCCCTTGCGGTTTTTATAGGTAATCTTGCACCAGCTGCCCTTTACCGCCGTGACGGTGACCTGCGTGCCCTTTTTCAGCGCACCCAGATAGTATACGCTGTTTGTGCTGTTTGTGGAATACACGCGCATCGACGAGGACTTCACCGTCGCCGCAAAGTCAGCCAGCGCGGAAGCGGGAACCAACGCCAGTAGGAGCAGGCATACAAGCGCCTTTCTGAAAGAAAATTTTCTTTGGTTTTTCATCTGGTTCCCTCCTCAAATCATTTCAGAATGCGTCGTCCGACGTAGAAGGTTCGGTTATAGTAGCCGCTGGAGAGCGAGGACACCACCACGAGCTTGGCGCCGGAGGATGCGTGAATGAAGCGCCCGGAGCCTAAATAGATGCCTACGTGGTCGCTCTTGTCGTTGTCCTCGATGGTGTCGAAGCACACGATGTCGCCGCGCTTCAAGTCCGAGATGCTCGTGATGTATTCGAAGCTGCCCGTATAGCCGCACGAATAGGCAGAGCTGGGAATGGTTGCGCTCGCCGCGCGGTAGGCGTAGTAGCACAGGGTCAGGCAGTCGAACGTGGTGCGGTTGTTGGGGCTGCTGGAGTAGCCGTAGCCGAGCTGCGACTGCGCGTAGTAGATGGCCACCTCAATGCGCTCCTGCGCGCTCATGCCGCTTTTGTATTTGCTCGTCGTGGACTTGAGCGAGGAGGGCATCACGGTGGTGGCGGTGTCGGAGGTGTAGCTCTTGCGCCCGTCATCCGTCGTGCTCGTCTTGGAGGAGCTCAGGCTGCCCTTCGCCACATAGCCGGTCTTGGAGCCGCTGGTCGTCGTGACCGCGTAGAAGGAGCCGATTTCGCCGACGATATACATCTTCGTGTTCACAGCCGCCGTGCACCATTTGGCGGAGGAGGTGGACGCCGCCTTGTATACCGGGCAGGCTTTGTTGGCGTAGGCGGTTTTCCGGCTTACGGAAACCGACTTGGAGCTTAAATTCGTCGTTTGGACGTAGCCCACGGTGCCGGAGGACGTTTTCACCTTCGACCAGCTGCCGCTGCTGCCGATGACCGAGACCTTTGCGTTTACGCTCAGCGTGGCGAGCATGGAGGAGGTGGAGGCGGACTTATACAGGTTGACCGGCTTTTTGGTGTAGGCCGTAGTGGCGGTTACCGTTTTGCTCAGCGCGGATTTGGCGATGTAGCCGGTTTTTCCCTTGCTGTTCTCCACCAGATAATAGCTGCCGCTCATGCCGACCATGTATACCTTGGTGTTCTTGGCCAGCTTGCCCAGCGACTTGGAGGAGGCGGAGGGCTTTTGGTACGCGGTGACGGCGCAGTTCGTATACATCGTCGTCTTCTTGGAGGATTTCATGTCGGAAATCAGCGCGTAGCCTGTTTTTCCCTTGTATGTAATCTTCGCCCAGTTCCCCGACGTCGCCGTCACGGTGAAGGAGGTGTTCTTCTTCAGCTTGCCCAGCAGGTAGCGGCTGGCGGCACTGTTGCGCGAGTAAACCTTCATTTCGTCCGTGTAGACCGTTGCCTTGAAGTCGGCCAATGCGCTTGTGCAGCCGGTAAACAGCAGCACAAGCATGAGAAGCGTCGATAGGACGATGCGCAGCTTTTTCATAATCCCTCCTGATCACCGAAGCGCTTCGGTGCAGATTCTATTTCTCTATCCATATCATAACACAAACCGATGCCATGCGCAAGGGGAAAACGCGCAATTCGCATCGGTTTTAAACAAAAGAGCGACAAAAGACAGAAATTCTCAATTCTCGGCGGCAGGAATCCGCACGGCGGCGAACAGCACCCATTGGTTGTCGTCCAGCTCGAACAGCGCCTCCATGACGTCTCCGGCCTCGTTTGCCCATGCGAGCACAAGCCGGGAACCGGCGCTTTCCTCATCCGACAGGCGCAGCCTTGCAATCTCGCGGCCGGGGCCGCCCATCAGCGCCTCGACGCTTTCGATGCTCGCGCCCTGCCGCAGCGACTGCGCCTGCGTGAAGTCCGCCTGAGAGGGCGCGGCTGCGTCGGTCACGTCGTCGAAGGCCAGAATTTTGCCCTTCAGGCGACCGCTTTCATAAACGGCGACCAGCGCGCCGCCGAAATCGAGGTAGCCCTCCTCCGTTCGGCGCGGCTCGCCCAGCCGCGCGATGAGCTCGGGCAGAAGCTCGGTCATGGCAATGTCGTCGTATACCGAGACGGCCTCCTCGCCATGCGCGCCGGCGCAGGCAAAGGCAAGAAGCAGCAGAGAGACAAGCAGAGCCTTGCAGATCCTTTTCATGCTTTTTCCTCCGTAAGTATGGCGTTCTTCACGCGGAATACGCGCCCGATGGCCGCGCCCGCGAGATCGGTGGGGTCGGTGCAGGTGACGAAGGTCTGAACGTCCTCGAGCATGCCGATCA
>CAZMGO010000155.1:0-5529 GCA_964565845.1 uncultured Oscillospiraceae bacterium
CGCACGGACGACCACATCAAAAGCGTCTTTTCCGGATGCGTGCCGCGCGAGGCCGCGTCGCGCACGATGCGGCGAATCAGGCGCGCGTCGGTGGAGCGAATGCGGTTGTGATCGTCGATGTTCAGGTTCGTCAGCGCGCTGATGTAAATCTTGAACTTCGCTTCGCGCGGAATGCCGGGCGTCAGCCGGTCGTTCAGCCCGTGAATGCCCTCAATCAGAATCGGGGATGTGGAATCGACCATCAGGTCGTGCGTTTTCTCGCCGCGCCGCTGGGCGTTAAAATCGAAGGTAGGCACGCTCACGCGCTCACCCTCCAGAAGCTGCCTAAGCTGCCGCCCCAGAAGCTCGGTATCCAGCGCCTCCACGCATTCCAAATCGGGCTGCCCGTGCTCGTCCAGCGGCACCTTGTCGCGGTCGATATAGTAGTCGTCCAGCGACAGCTTCACCGGCGTAAGCCCGGTAACCCGCAGCGCAATCATCAGCCGGTTGCAGAACGTGGTCTTGCCGGAGGATGACGGGCCCGCAATCAGCACCAGCCGCGCGCGGCTGTGCACGATCTGATCGGCAATGTCATAGATTTTGCGGTCCATCAGCGCCTCGTTCACGCGAATAAACTCGCGCAGATGGCCGCTCACGGTCAGCTCGTTCAGGTCGGCGGCGTTTTCCACGCCCAGAATTTCCAGCCAGCGGGCGCTTTCGCGGTAGGTGGACAAAAGCTTCGGCATTGGCCTATACGGGCTGGGCACGGCAGGATTCTCGGGATCGGGCAGCATAAACACAAAGCCGCCGTCCAGCAGCGTCAGCGAAAACACGCGCACGTCTCCGGTGCCGCGCGCCATCTCGCCGTAGAAATATTCCATCATCCCGCCGCACTCATACATGCGGAAGTGCTCGTAGGGACGGTATTTCAGAAGCTTCACCTTGTCCTCGTCGCCGCGCCCGGCGAAATAGCGAATCGCGGCGGAGCGGGACGTGGGCACCAGCGTGAACGGCAGGTTCGCCTGCGTGATTTCGCGCATCTGCGCCTCGACCGCGTTCAGCACCTCCCGCGTCAGCCTCAGCCCGCGCACCGTCACATATACGCCGTTGCCCAGCGAATTTTCGCACCGTACGCGCGCCTGCGGATAAAGGCGCTCAAACGCCAGCAGCAGCACAAAGCGCAGCGAGCGCTCGTATACGCGCCGCCCCTCCTCGTCTCGATAGGTGAGAAGCGCCGCGTCTCCGCGGCTTGCGGGCGCGTTCAGGGACAGCGTTTCCCCCTGATGCATCACCGCCAGCGCACCCTCTGCCTGCTTCAGGCGCAGGGCCGCGTCAAAATAGCTTTCGTTTTCGGTGATTTCCACCGGAATGTCATTCAAGCGTATCCTCATGGCAAATCCCCCTTCGGCGCGGCATCGGCCGCCCCGCCCATACTATACCATTCTTTGCCCCGTTCGTCAAATCGCAGGCAGGCATTGTCGGCGGAAAGCCCGAAATCCGCCGCGATTCCGCATTCAAAAAAACGCGGCTCAAGGCCGCGCTGTAGGGAACGGTGCCATCTATGTTTATTTCATCCGGCGCAAAAACATGCCGACGGCGGCAGCGAAGGCAAGCAGGGCATAGCCGGCAACCCAGAGAATGTGCGCGGAAAGCGCGGCGGGGCGCGCGGCAATCAGGGCGCGCTGAAGCTCAACGGCATGCATGAACGGAAGCGCCGAGGCGATTTTCTCAAAAACGCCGCCGACAAGGGTCACGTCGAACCACGCGCCGGAAAGCCACGCGCAGAGATTGGTAAGCAGCGCGCCGCAGACGCCGCCCACCTGCTTCACGGTGAACAGGCTTCCGCAAAGCAGACCCAGCGCAATGAAAAACAGCGCCGCAGGCAGGTTCAGAAGGGCGGCATACAGGATGGACGCGGAGAACGGAAGGCCGAGAGCGACGGCCAGCAGGTAGCACACGAGCGTCTGCGCCGCGGCGATGGGCACCATGGGAAGAATGTAGCCGAGGATGAAATCCGCCGCCCGCATGGGCGTGGTATACAGCCGCTCAAGAAACGCCGTTTCACGGTCGCGCGCCACGAGCGTGGCGGAAAACAGCGTCAGAAACGACAGGCCGAAAACCGAAATGCCGGGCGCAAGGCTTTTGATTTCGAAAACCGGCGTGGGAACGTTGGCCTGAATGGCGCTCATCAGCAGAAGCAGCGCCGCGGGAAAGCCAAGGCCGAAGGCGAGGTTCAGCGGGTCGCGCAGAATCTCCTTTGCCGTGCGCCGGGCGAAGGACAGCATTCTCATTTCGACGCCCCCTTTACGATGGCGATAAACGCATTCTCAAATTTCTCCTGCCCGGTCTGCGCCTTCAGCGCCTCCGGCGTGCCCAGCGCCAGCAGACGGCCATCCTTCATCACGCCCACGCGGTCGGAGAGCGCCTCGGCTTCTTCCATATAATGCGTGGTCAGGATGATGGTGGCGCGTCCCTTCATCTCGCGGATTGCGTCCCATAGCTCGCTTCGGGCAAGAACGTCCAGCCCCAGCGTGGGCTCGTCGAGGAACAGAATTTCGGGGTCGCTCACCAGCGCCATGGCAATGCTGAGCCGGCGCTGCCAGCCGCCCGAAAGCCTTCCGGCGCGCCGATGAAGCACCTCTTCTAAATGAAGTCGCTCCGAAAGCGCGCGCACGCGTTCCTCCGTCTCGGCGCGGGACATGCCATGCATGCCGCACAAAAGGCGCAGGTTCTCCTCCGCCGTCAGGTTCGCGGCGACGGCGGTTTCCTGCGGCGAAACGCCGATTTTCTCCTTTACGCGCATCGGCTCGCGCACGACGCTCGCGTCGGAGAGCACGGCGTCGCCCTCCGTGGGTCTCGTAAGGCAGCAGAGCATGCGCAGGGTCGTGGTCTTTCCGGCGCCGTTTACGCCGAGCAGCGAAAAAAGCTCGCCCTTTTCCACGCGCAGGCTCAGGTGATCCACGACCGTCCGCGCGCCGTAGCGCTTGGTAAGGCCGCTTGCTTCAATGACGGGTACGCTCATTCCTTGCTTTCCTTTCCTGCTTTTCGCCGAAGCATGCCTTCATACACGTCGGTCAGCGCGCGGCTGACGTCCTCGTCGCCCCAGTCCAGAAACGAGGTGGCGATCATCGTCGCAATGCCGTGCACGAACAGCCACATTTCGGTGTGAAACCTGCACGCCTGCGCCTCGCTCATGCCGGTATTTTTGCATATCAGCGCAATCAGCGGCTTCACGTCGTCCTGCGGAGGACTTTTTTGCTCCTCGCTGGAGCGCTCACGCATGAACAGAAGCTTGAAAAGCTCCCTTTCGTCCCGCGCAAAGTGAATGTACGCCATGCCGCTGGCCTTGTAGGGCGGATACTCGCCCCTTGCCATTTCCGCGGCTATGAATCGGTTGTATTTTTCGAAGGCCGCCGCAAGCACCGCGTGCTGAAGCTCCTCCATGTTCTCAAACAGCCCAAAAATCGGCTTCGCCGACGAGCCTAACCGCGCCGCCAGCGCCCGCGCCGTAACGGCCTTCGGCCCGCCCTCGGCGGTCAGCGCCAGCGCGGCGTCGATGATTTCCTCGCGGGTAAATCGAAATTTCGGAGGCATTGCACTTCTCTCCTTAAAGAATTATTTGTTGCGCATCGTTTGTAGCTTATTATAAGCATTGCGGACGCCTCTGTCAACCCGCGCACGGTTAATTCTTGCCGAGGCTCTTGACATGCATGTTACAATAGAAATGGAATTTTTACATAAAGGTGGTTAAAACGATGTGGCTGGTACGCGACAAGAACTTCTACCGAACGATTCTTCGCATCTCCCTTCCCACGGCGTTTTCCTCGCTGGTAAGCTTTCTGGTGGTCGTAGCCGACGATATCATGGTGTCCAGCATCACAAGCGGCGCCATGGAGGGCTACGGCAAAATCGCGCAGGCCGCGGTTTCGCAGGTGAACGCGCTCACGGCGTTTTTCACGGCGACGCTGCTGGGACTGGTCAGCGGTTCAAGCGTGCTGATTTCCCAGTACTGGGGCAAGCGGGACATGCCGCGCATCAAGCGGCTTTTCTCCATCGTGTTCGCGGTATCGATGGCGGTCACGCTTTTGTTCGTGCTGGCGGCGCGGCTGTTCCCGGAGCCGATCATCCGATTGGTGCTGCGCGCCGGGGACGAAAGCGCCGCCGAGGCAACGCGGCTGGCGCTGGCCTATTTCGCCATCGTGTGCTTCAGCTGGATTCCCTACGCCGTCACAAACTCGCTCACCGGCATGCTGCGCTCGGTGGAGGTTGTGCGGGTGACGCTGTATGTGTCCATTGCGTCGCTTGTGATGAACGTTTCGCTCAACTACGTGCTGATTTTCGGAAAGCTCGGCCTTCCGGCGATGGGCGTGGAGGGCGCGGCGCTGGCGACGGTTTTAACCCGCGTGATCGAAATGCTGATCGTGGCGTTCTACACCTTCCGGGTGCAGAGGGTTGTGGACGTGCGCCCGCGCGACTTTTTCCGCTTTGACCGCTCGCTGGCGCGCGATTATGCCCGCTACGGGCTGCCGGTGGGACTGACCGACATGCAGTGGTCGTTCATCGGGCTTCTGAAGGCCGCGATTATCGGACGGCTGACGACGTACTTCATCGCCGCAAACGCCATTACCAGCGCCATGATGAACTTGGGCACGATGTTCACCTTCGCGCTCGCGGGCGGCGCATGCGTGATGGTGGGCAAGGCCGTAGGCCGCGGCGACTACGATACCGCGCGGGAATACTCGCGCACGATTCAGGTGATGTTCGCGCTGATCGGCGTGTGCATGGCGGCGATTGTTTACCTGCTGCGCGCGCCGTTTACCCGCCTGTACGGCTCCGCGCAGGATGCGCAGGTGTTTGACCTTGCCGTGCAGATGATCGCCATCGGCGCGCTTACACTGATCGGCACCAGCTACCATGCCTCCTGCTTCGTGGGCATCAACCGCGGCGCGGGCGACAGCCGCTTTGTCGCCGCCGTGGATATGATCTGCGGCTGGCTCGTCGTGCTGCCCGCCATGCTGATTGCCGTGCATTTCAACTGGCCGCTGCCCGTCGTGTTCCTCATGACCCGCATTGACCAGTGCTTCAAATGGCTCATCGCCTTTATCCGCCTGCGCGGAAACAAGTGGATTAAAAACGTCACGCGGGCGTAAGAAGAGGCTTCCGTTTTCATGCTGCCGCGGCAGGCAGGAGCTTCGCCGCGGCGGATGCCTTGAGAATAAGCGAAGGAGCATCGGATGAACATTCAAATTCTAAAGGATGCGCTAATTGGAAGCTGCTTAGCTAAGACAATTCGAGTTTGCAATTTGATTGGTATATATTTTTCCCCTTTGCGGAATCGGGAAGATAAGAATATGCCCTATGTTCATATCCAATGCTGGATGCGAATTACCAAAGCAAATAAGGTATTGGTATCCTCCGAGGAAATGTATTTCGCCCTTGATATACAAAACAAGGATTTTCATTATGATACGGACGAATCTCTGTTCGATGAAAAAATGTCTCAATTTGTTGAAGGTCATAAAACAACACCGGTTGCAGATGTTCAGGCCT